>NZ_JASERH010000035.1:0-378379 GCF_030766975.1 Streptomyces sp. KL116D
AAAGCCGCTGGCCTCGAGCATTTCGCTCGAGGCCAGCGGCTTTTTTGTTGTCCGTCACTTCTCGTTCACGTTCTGCGACCACTATCCGGGGCATGGGCACAGTTGCAATGCTGCAGGCCGCAGGAGTCGGCGCCGGTGATGAAGTGATCGTGCCGGCCTACGGCAACGCCGAGGTCGCCGAGGCCGTCGTGCGGGCCGGGGCCGCTCCCGTCTTCGCGGACATCGACCCGGACACCTACTGCATCGATCCCTCACATGTCATGGACTGTGTGACCGAGCGGACCGCGGCCGTCGTCGCCGTCCATCGCTTCGGGCACAAGGCCGACGTCGCTCGGCTGCAAGAGGTCGGGCGGAAGCACGGGCTGCTCGTCCTCGAACAGGGCGAGACCGAGCAGCCGTTCCGTGAAGTGGCCCAACGGCAGGCGCACGCCGCCTACTTGAGCGGGCGACTCAACGGCGTACGGACGCCCGCAGGTGGCGCCGGGCACTCGTACCAGCAGTACGTGGTGCGCGTCCCCGGGAACGGGCGGCCGGACCGGGACGCCTTCGCCCGGGTGCTGCGCGGCAAGGGAGTCGACTGCAGTGTGCCGGTGAAGACCCCGGTCCACCGGATGCCGGCCTTCCGGCGCGACGTGGTGCTGCCGGAGACGGAGCGGGCCGCCGACGAGACGCTGGCGCTGCCGGTCGACGCGCACATGTCGCGGCGACAGCTGCAGCGGCTCGTGACGACCTGCAATGCCCTCGGTGGTCTGCTGCAGCCCGCCTTCTGATCAAGTCCCCTTGCCATGAGCATTCCTCGTCCGCGTTCACTGGGGGCCGTACAGGCCGCCACGGATAGCAGCAGCGCGGTCAGCAAGGTTGTGCCTCGACGTGTCCGCGCGCGGGAGAGTGGCAGGCGGTTCGGGAGAGCCCCAACTTCAGGTATGATCTATTTCGTTGCTGCGGGGGAAACCCCGAGAGCGACAGGCCCCTATAGCTCAGTCGGTAGAGCGTCTCCATGGTAAGGAGAAGGTCAGCGGTTCGATTCCGCTTGGGGGCTCAGGAATTGAGGCCCCCGCCCTGGATCAGGGCGGGGGCCTTTTTCGTTTCTCCCCCGCCCCTCCCGGCCCGTCAGTCGTGGTGCAGGCCGGGAACGCGCATCGTCAGGATCGCCATGTCGTCGGACGGGGCGTCCGCGGCGAAGCGCTCCACCGCGCGCATGATGCGGGCGGCCACCGCGCCGGCCGTCAGGCCCGTACACGTGGAGAGGACCTCGGCGAGGCCGTCGTCGCCGAGCATGCGGCTGCCCTCGCGGCGCTCCGTGATGCCGTCCGTCACGCAGAGCAGGACGTCACCCGGGTCGAGCGTCATCGTCTGCTCGTACAGCTCCAGGTCGTCCATCACTCCGAGCAGCGGCTGCGGTTCCGCGTACGGCTCCACCGTGCCGTTCTGGCGGAGGCGGAGGGGGAGCGGGTGGCCGGCGCAGACCATCTTGAGGACCGCCGAGCCGTCCTCCTGTGGCCACAACTCGCCGTAGAGCAGCGTCAGGAAGCGGCTGCGGGCGCCCTCGTCGAGGATCGCCGCGTTCAGACGCTCCAGGACCGCCGGACCGCCGAAGCCCTCGCGGGCCAGCAGGCGCAGGGCGTGGCGGGCGAGGCCCGTGACGGCCGCGGCCTCCGGGCCCGTGCCGCAGACGTCGCCGATCGCGAACCCGTACGCGCCGTCGCGGATGGGGAACAAGTCGTAGAAGTCGCCGCCCACTTCGTTGCCCTCGCCCGCCGCGCGGTAGATGACCTCGACCTCGACGCCCGGGACGTTCGGGAGCTCGGGCGGGAGGAGGCTGCGCTGGAGGGACTGGCTGATCGCCATGCGCTCCGAGTACAGGCGGGCGTTGTCGAGGGCGAGGGCCGCGCGGCGGCTCAGGTCCTCGGCCAGCTCCAGGATCTCCTGGCGGAAGTGCTCGTCCGTGGGCTTGCCGAGCGTCAGCATGCCGATGACGCGGTTGCGGGCCACCAGGGGGAGGACGACCGTCTCGCCGCCTACTGCCGATGCCGTCTGCAACGTGGTGCCGATGCCGGAGCTGACGCTGGCCGGTTCGCCGAGGCCCAGGCTGCGCATGGACGTACGGAGAGCCGCCTGATGGGCCGCCTCCGCGGGCGCCGGCCACACGCGGGCGCCCGGGGTCGGGACCGGGTCCGGGGGCGCGATCTTGGAGAGGAGGGCCTTCAGGCCGTCGATGCGCTCCTCGTCCTCGTGCAGGACGTAGGAGAGGTAGGGCTCGGAGGCCTGGTCGGCGATCGTGTAGACCGCGCACCACGTGGCCAGCGTCGGGACCGTCATCTGCGCCATGAGCGCGAGGGTCTGGTCCCGGTCGAGCGTGCCGGCCAGGAGGTCGGAGGCCTCGACGAGGAAGCTGAGCGAGCCGCGGCGGAGCTTCTCCAGCTCGCCGAGACGGGCCGACTCCACGGCCAGGGCGATCCGGTCCGCCGCGAACTGGAGGCGCAGGGCCTCCTCGTTCGAGTAGCGGTCGGGGGACTCCGCCGCGACGCCGAGCGAGCCCGTGAGGCGGCCTTCCACCTTGAGGGGCACGGTGACCACCGAGCGCATGCCGGTGCCGCTCAACAGGGGGACGGCGCCCGGGACCTGGGTGAGGTCCTCGTGCACGGCGGGCATCCGGGCCGAGCCGTAGCGGCCGGGGCCGACCTCGACGGGGACGCGGGCGAAGCGCTGGCGGGCGGAGGGGAGGCCGGTCGACGCGCGGACCTCCAGTTCCGTCTCGTCGTCCGTGGCCAGGAGCAGGAACGCGGAGTCGCCGTCGAGCATGTCGCGGGCGCGCTCCACCGTGCGCTGCAGGAGGCCGTCGAGGTCGTCGGGGGCCGGGGAGCCGATGAAGACCTCGAAGGGGTCCGAGCCCTGGCTCTCCGCGTGGGCGCCGGTGTCGGAGGCGGGTCCGCGCAGCGGGGTCTGGAGGACGGCGCGCTCGTGGTCGCGGACGAGCAGGAGGACCGTGGACGGGGAGCCGTCGGTGTCGCGGACCCGGAGGTGCGAGGCGTAGACCGGGGTCACCCGGCCGCTGGCGCCGCGGATGCCGTAGCTGCCTTCCCAGCGCGAGAGTTGGAGCGCGTCGGCGATGCCCGTGCTGATGCCGGGGGTGTGCGGCCAGGCGGCGAAGTCCGTGAGGGGCTTGCCGGAGACCTGCTCGGCCGCGTAGCCGAAGAGGTGCTCCGCGTCCTCGTTCCAGGAGGTGATCGCGCCGGTCTTGTCGATCTGGACGACGGCGACGCGGACGTGCTCGTCGGCGAGGGGGAGGAGGTCCGTGGGGAGCACGGGGCCCGCCGTGCGGGTGCCCACCGAGCGCTCCGGCAGGTCGAGTTGGAACCAGACCTGCTTGTGCGTGGCCGAATAGTCGACGCCCCAGCGGCCCGCGAGCGCCGCGCAGAGCTGGAGGCCGCGGCCGCCCTCCCGGTCGGGGCTGCCCATGTTGATCGCCGCCGACTGGAGCGGGATCTCCCGCTCCGGATAGCGGTCGGAGACCTCGATGCGGACGTGGTCGTCACTGCGCAGACACAGAACTTCCGCAGATGTGCCCGCGTGAACCACGGCATTTGTCACGAGTTCGCTGGTCAGGACCACCGCATCGTCGATGATGTCGGAGTGGCCCCATCCTTGGAGGGTGTCGCGCACGAAGGACCGGGCGGTCGCGACGGATCGCCCGACCGGTTCGAAGGTGGCAGCCGCGCGCGCGGTGATCACAGAACTCCCTGTACGAGTTGTACTCGCTGTACGAGTGTCGAGGCCCAGGTCTCCCGTACCCATGTCTCGGCCGCCCCTCCGATGCCCGCTCGTTTTCCGCCACCGCCCAGGCCGGGCGGACCGGGGTGGGTGGACAGCCGCATGCAAGGTTACTTACCTTCGCCGTCCATGCGGATGCCGGTCGCCAGTGTTTCCGCCCGGAGGGTGTGCGGACGGTGTGCGAAGCTGCCGAACTGTTATGGCCTGGTTCAGCCATGGTGAAACACTGGGCAAGCTTCCGATGAGGACGCATCGAAAAGCCGGTGCGGCGGTAGAAGCGAATCCGAGCACTCGATCAACCGGATCAACCCGAGCAGTACAGGTCGACCCCTGCGGGAGGGACACAGTGGAGTCTGGCGCAGCGACGCGGGGCAAGAAAGCGCGCGCAGAAGGCGGACAGTCCCTGGCGAAACAGCGCAAATCGCGCAACGGCAGTGGCACGACGACCGTCGACACCGCGGCGCTGAACCGCCTTCTCGCCGGTCTGGTGGCGATGCGGGACGGCAACTTCCGCAAGCGCCTGACGGTCAACGGCGACGGCGTCATGGCCGAGATCGCTGCCGTCTTCAACGAGGTGGCGGACCGGAACCTGCATCTGACGGGTGAGCTGTCGCGGGTGCGGCGCATGGTCGGCCGCGAGGGGAAGCTGACCGAGCGGCTGGAGTCGGGCGCCTGCGAGGGCTCCTGGGCGGCCGCCATCAACGCGTCGAACGCCCTGGTCGACGACCTCGTGCGGCCGGTGTCCGAGGTCAGCCGGGTGCTCACGGCGGTCGCCGAGGGTGATCTGTCGCCCCGGATGGAGCTGCGGGCGCAGGTGCCGGAGGGGGCCGGGCATCCGCTGCGCGGCGAGTTCCTCAAGGTCGGGCGGACGGTCAACAATCTGGTCGACCAGCTCTCCACCTTCACGGACGAGGTCACGCGGGTGGCCAGTGAGGTGGGTACCGAGGGCAAGCTCGGTGGGCAGGCGCGGGTGCGCGGGATGTCCGGTTCGTGGAAGGACCTCACGGATTCGGTCAATACGATGGCGTACCGGCTGACCGCCCAGGTGCGTGACATTGCTCTCGTCACCACGGCGGTGGCCAAGGGCGACTTGTCCCGCAAGGTCACGGTTCACGTCGCGGGCGAGATGCTCGAGCTCAAGAACACCGTGAACACGATGGTGGACCAGCTGTCGTCCTTCTCCTCCGAGGTCACGCGCGTGGCCCGGGAGGTCGGCACGGAGGGTGAGCTCGGCGGACAGGCGCAGGTGCCCGGTGTGGCCGGCGTGTGGAAGGACCTCACCGATTCGGTGAACCTCATGGCCGGCAACCTCACGGCCCAGGTGCGCGGGATCGCCCAGGTCACCACGGCCGTGGCGAACGGCGATCTGACCCAGAAGGTCACGGTGTCGGCGCGCGGCGAGGTCGCGCAGCTCGCCGAGACCATCAACCAGATGACCGAGACGCTGCGGACCTTCGCGGACGAAGTGACGCGCGTGGCCAACGAGGTCGGGGCCGAGGGCCAGCTGGGCGGGCAGGCCAACGTGCCGGGCGCGGCCGGTACCTGGAAGGACCTCACCGACTCCGTCAACACGGTCTTCCGGAACCTGACGACGCAGGTGCGCGACATCGCGACGGTCACGACGGCCGTGGCGAACGGTGACCTCTCGCAGAAGGTCACCGTCGACGTGGCCGGCGAGATGCTGGAGCTGAAGAACACCGTCAACACGATGGTCGACCAGCTGTCGGCCTTCGGTTCCGAGGTCACCCGGGTGGCCCGGGAGGTCGGCGTCGAGGGTGAGCTCGGCGGGCAGGCGCTGGTGGTGGGGGCCGCCGGTACGTGGAAGGACCTCACCGACTCGGTGAACACGGCCTTCCGCAACCTCACCGGTCAGGTGCGCAACATCGCGCAGGTGACGACGGCCGTGGCGAACGGTGACCTCTCGCAGAAGGTCACCGTCGACGTGTCCGGCGAGATGCTCCAGCTGAAGAACACCGTGAACACGATGGTGGACCAGCTGTCGAGCTTCGCCGACCAGGTGACCCGTATGGCGCGCGACGTGGGCACGGAGGGCCGCCTCGGCGGGCAGGCCCGCGTGGACGGCGTGAGCGGTACCTGGAAGGAGCTCACCGACTCCGTCAACTTCATGGCCGGAAACCTGACGTCACAGGTGCGGCAGATCGCTCAGGTCACCACGGCCGTGGCGCGCGGTGACCTGTCGCAGAAGATCGACGTGGACGCGCGCGGCGAGATCCTGGAGCTGAAGAACACCATCAACACGATGGTCGACCAGCTCTCCGCCTTCGCCGACCAGGTGACCCGCGTGGCCCGCGAGGTGGGCACGGAGGGCCGCCTCGGCGGTCAGGCGCAGGTGCCCGGCGTCGCCGGCGTGTGGCGGGATCTGACGGATTCCGTGAACGGCATGGCCGGAAACCTCACGGCCCAGGTGCGCAACATCGCGCAGGTCGCCACCGCGGTGGCGCGCGGTGACCTGTCGCAGAAGATCGACGTGGACGCGCGCGGCGAGATCCTGGAGCTGAAGAACACCCTCAACACGATGGTGGACCAGCTGTCGGCCTTCGCCGAGCAGGTGACGCGGGTGGCCCGCGAGGTGGGTACGGACGGCATCCTCGGCGGACAGGCCGAGGTGCAGGGTGTGTCGGGTACGTGGAAGGACCTGACGCAGTCCGTGAACGGCATGGCGAACAACCTCACCCTTCAGGTGCGGAACATCGCCGAGGTCACGACGGCCGTGGCGCGCGGCGACCTCTCCAAGAAGATCACCGTCGACGCCAAGGGCGAGATCCTCGAACTCGTCACCACGGTGAACACGATGGTCGACCAGCTGTCGTCGTTCGCCGAGCAGGTGACCAGGGTGGCCCGTGAGGTGGGCACCGAGGGTCAACTGGGCGGTCAGGCGCGGGTTCCGGGTGTCACGGGCATCTGGAAGGAACTCAGCGACAACGTCAACCTGATGGCCAACAACCTGACCAGCCAGGTGCGCAACATCTCGCAGGTCGCCTCCGCGGTCGCCAACGGCGACCTGACCCGTACGGTCACGATCGAGGCGCGGGGCGAGGTCGCCCAGCTCGCCGACACGTTCAACACCATGGTGCGGACGCTGAGTTCGTTCGCCGACCAGGTCACCAAGGTGGCCCGTGAGGTGGGTACGGACGGCATCCTCGGCGGCCAGGCCCGCGTCCCCGGCGTGTCCGGTACGTGGAAGGACCTCACCGAGTCCGTGAACGGCATGGCCTCGAACCTCACGGGCCAGGTGCGCAACATCGCGATGGTCACGACGGCCATCGCCAAGGGCGACCTGACCAAGAAGATCGACATCGACGCGCGCGGCGAGATCCTCGAACTGAAGACGACGATCAACACGATGGTCGACCAGCTGTCCTCGTTCGCCGAGGAGGTCACCCGGGTCGCCCGCGAGGTGGGCACGGAGGGCCAGCTGGGCGGCCAGGCGCGGGTGCGCGACGTGGACGGCACCTGGCGCGACCTGACCGAGTCCGTGAACGAGATGGCCGGGAACCTGACCCGTCAGGTGCGCGCCATCGCGGCCGTCGCCACCGCGGTGACCCGCGGCGACCTCAACCTCAAGATCGACGTCGACGCCGCGGGCGAGATCCAGGTCCTCCAGGACAACATCAACAAGATGATCTCGAACCTGCGGGACACCACGATCGCCAACGAGGAGCAGGACTGGCTCAAGGGCAACCTGGCCCGTATCTCCGGCCTCCTCCAGGGCCGCCGCGACCTCGACGACGTCGCCTCGCTCACGATGAGCGAACTGACGCCGGTCGTCTCGGCGCAGCACGGCGCCTTCTTCGTGGCCATGCCGCTGGACGACGGGGCCGACGCGGCGGGCGGCGACGAGGACGCGTACGAGCTGCGCATGCTCGGCAGCTACGGCTACTCGATGGGGTCCATGCCGACCTCCTTCCGGCCCGGCGAGACGCTCATCGGGACGGCCGCGCAGGAGCGGCGCACGATCCTCGTGGACAACGCGCCCAGCGGCTACCTGAAGATCGCCTCGGGGCTCGGTGAGGCGCCTCCGGCGCAGGTCATCGTGATCCCGGTGCTCTTCGAGGGCACGGTGCTCGGCGTGATCGAGCTGGCGTCCTTCACGCCGTTCACGCAGATCCAGAAGGACTTCCTGGGCCAGATCGCGGAGATGATCGCGACGAGCGTCAACACCATCTCCGTCAACACCAAGACGGAGGTGCTGCTGAAGCAGTCGCAGGAGCTGACCGAGCAACTCCGGGAACGCTCCGGCGAGTTGGAGAGCCGGCAGAAGGCCCTCCAGGCGTCCAACGCGGAGCTGGAGGAGAAGGCCGAACTGCTCGCCCAGCAGAACCGCGACATCGAGGTGAAGAACACCGAGATCGAAGAGGCGCGGCAGGTCCTGGAGGAGCGCGCCGAGCAGCTCGCCGTGTCGATGCGGTACAAGAGCGAGTTCCTCGCCAACATGTCGCACGAGCTGCGTACGCCGCTCAACTCGCTGCTGATCCTCGCCAAGCTGCTCGCCGACAACGCCGACGCGAACCTCACCCCCAAGCAGGTCGAGTTCGCCGAGACGATCCACGGCGCGGGCTCCGACCTGCTCCAGCTGATCAACGACATCCTGGACCTGTCGAAGGTCGAGGCGGGCAAGATGGACGTCTCGCCGACGCGCATCGCGCTGGTGCAGCTGGTCGACTACGTGGAGGCCACGTTCCGGCCGCTGACCGCGGAGAAGCAACTCGACTTCTCCGTACGGGTGTCGCCGGAGCTGCCCACCACGCTGCACACCGATGAGCAGCGCCTCCTCCAGGTGCTGCGCAACCTCCTCTCCAACGCGGTGAAGTTCACCGACTCCGGAGCCGTCGAGCTCGTCATCAGGCCGGCCGGCGCGGACGTGCCCAACGCGATCCGTGAACAGCTCCTGGAAGCGGGCTCGTTGCGGGACGCGGACGGCGATCTGATCGCCTTCTCCGTGACCGACACCGGCATCGGCATCGCGGCCAGCAAGATGCGCGTCATCTTCGAGGCGTTCAAGCAGGCCGACGGGACGACCAGCCGCAAGTACGGCGGCACCGGCCTCGGGCTCTCCATCAGCCGGGAGATCGCCCGGCTGCTGGGCGGCGAGATCCACGCGGCGAGCGAGCCGGGCCGCGGCTCGACGTTCACGCTGTACCTGCCGCTGCACCCGAGCGAACTGCCGCCCCAGGGTTACGCACAGCTCGCCCCGACCATCGAGCCGGGGGAGCGACTTGCCCTCGACGCGGCGCCGGAGCCGGCCGACGTGGAGACCCCGGCGGAGGTGAAGTCCTACCAGGAGACCCAGCACGGTCCGGCCGCGCTCTTCAGGCGCCGCCGCAAGCAGGCGGCGCCGGACCCGAGGCCGGCCCTCCCCGGGCAGCCGGCGGCGGCCCAGGAGCGTGCGGAGGAGCACTGGGAGACCGCGGCGGAGAGTACGCCGAAGACCCGGCGCGGCTTCCAGTTCGGCGGCGAGAAGGTCCTCATCGTCGACGACGACATCCGCAACGTCTTCGCGCTCACCAGCGTCCTGGAGCAGCACGGCCTGTCGGTCCTGTACGCCGAGAACGGGCGGGAGGGCATCGAAGTCCTGGAGCAGCACGACGACGTGACGGTCGTCCTGATGGACATCATGATGCCGGAGATGGACGGCTACGCGACGACGACGGCGATCCGCAGGATGCCGCAGTTCGCCGGGCTCCCGATCATCGCGCTCACCGCGAAGGCGATGAAGGGCGACCGGGAGAAGGCGATCGAGTCCGGTGCGTCCGACTACGTCACGAAGCCGGTCGATCCGGATCATCTGCTGTCTGTGATGGAGCAGTGGATGCGCGGTGAGTGACCAGAAACCGGAATATTCACGCGGAGTTGCTGACTGAGTGTGGCCGTAGCCGTGTAGAAGTGCGGTATTCGGGGAACCTTCTGGTCTCCCACTGCGTTTCTGCTACGTGCACAGTGACATCGCGGTGACAGGGTGTGGCGACAGGCGGGGTGCGGCTACCATGACCGGCACAAGGACGGGCGGCGCAAGGGAGTCGTTCCCCGGGGCGGCGAAAGGAGCCTCCCCGAGTCCTGCGGACAGGGGCGGCCCCATGCCGGGGCGAGGAGGGCGGGCCATGGTGCAGAAGGCCAAGATCCTCCTGGTCGATGACCGGCCGGAGAATCTGCTGGCGCTGGAGGCCATCCTCTCCGCGCTCGATCAGACGCTGGTGCGGGCATCGTCCGGGGAGGAAGCGCTCAAAGCACTGCTCACGGACGACTTCGCGGTCATTCTGCTGGACGTTCAGATGCCAGGAATGGACGGTTTCGAAACCGCCGCGCACATCAAGCGCCGGGAGCGGACACGGGACATCCCGATCATCTTCCTCACCGCGATCAACCACGGTCCGCACCACACGTTCCGTGGGTACGCGGCGGGCGCGGTGGACTACATCTCCAAGCCGTTCGACCCGTGGGTGCTGCGCGCGAAGGTCTCGGTCTTCGTGGAGCTGTACATGAAGAACTGCCAACTCCGGGAGCAGGCGGCGCTGCTGCGCCTCCAGCTGGAGGGTGGCGCCAAGCCCGTCGGGGACTCCAAGGAGCCCGCGGGGCTGCTCGCCGAGCTGTCGGCGCGGCTCGCGGCGGTCGAGGAGCAGGCGGAGGCGCTGTCGAAGCAGCTCGACGACGACTCGGCGGACGCGGCCGCGGTCGCGACGGCCGCGCACCTCGAGCGCAAACTCACCGGACTGCGCAGGGCCCTTGACGCCCTGGAGCCCGGGGCCGGGAGCGGCGCGCCGTCCCTGCCGTCGCAGAACTGAGCGGCGGACCGGGCTTTGATGCGGCGTCAGTTCACCTGACATCGGAGCGCGACACGAACGGGTGAAGCGGTAGGCACACGTGTCCCCGGTGGCCTCCCCCGGTAACCTCACACCCATGGCCTCACGTCCCGCAGCCAAGAAGACGCCCGCGAAGAAGGCGGCCGCGCCGACCAAGGCTCCGGCGAAGAAGGCCCCTGCGAAGAAAGCTCCCGCGAAGAAGACCGCGGCGAAGAAGGCGCCCGCCAAGAAGGCCGCCGCGAAGAAGCCGGCGCCCAAGCCGGCGCCCAACCCCACGGGGGGCCTGTACAAGCTCGTACGCGCCCTGTGGCTCGGCGTCGCGCACAGCGTGGGAGCGATGTTCCGCGGCATAGGGCGTGGCGCGAAGGGGCTCGATCCGGCGCATCGCAAGGACGGACTGGCGCTGCTGCTGCTCGGCGTCGCGCTGATCTGCGCGGCCGGTACCTGGTCCAATCTCCGCGGGCCGGTCGGCGACCTCGTCGAGATGCTGGTGACCGGCGCGTTCGGGCGGCTCGACCTGCTCGTACCGCTGCTGCTCGGCATCATCGCCGTGCGCCTCATCCGGCACCCCGAGAAGCCCGAGGCCAACGGCCGCATCGTCATCGGCCTCTCCGCGCTCGTCGTCGGCGTGCTCGGCCAGGTCCACATCGCGTGCGGATCACCCGCCAGGGACGACGGCATGCAGGCCATAAGGGACGCCGGCGGACTCATCGGCTGGGCCGCCGCGACGCCGCTCAGCTTCACCATGACCGAGGTGCTCGCGGTCCCGCTGCTGGTCCTGCTCACCGTCTTCGGCCTGCTCGTGGTCACCGCGACGCCCGTCAACGCCATCCCGCAGCGGCTGCGGCTGCTCGGCGTGAAGCTCGGCGTCGTGCACGACGACGCGGTGGCCGAGGAGGGCGCCGACGCGGACGAGTACGACGAGGAGTGGCGCGAGGCCACGCCGGTGCGCGCCAGGCGGCGCTCCGCGGCCCCGGAGGCCTACGACCCCGACCGCATAGAGGAAGACGCCCTCTCGAAGCGGCGCAGGCCCCGGCGCACGTCCGTGCAGCCCGCCATGGACCGGCCGATGGACGCCGTGGACGTGGCCGCCGCCGCTGCCGCCGCGCTCGACGGGGCCGTGCTGCACGGCATGCCGCCCTCGCCGCTCGTCGCCGACCTCACCCAGGGCGTCGGCGCGGAGCGCGGCGAGAGCACGGGGGAGGCGCCCGCGCCGGAGCGCACGGCGCCGGTACCGACGGCCCGCGCCCGCAAGGCCCAGCCGGCCGCTCCGGAGCCCGAGCCGACCCCCTCGCGGCTCAACGTGCCCGACCTGACCAAGTCCGCGCCCGACGACGTACGGGACCTGCCGCCGCGCGCCGAGCAGCTGCAGCTCGCCGGGGACATCACGTACGCGCTGCCCTCGCTCGACCTGCTCACCAGGGGCGGGCCCGGCAAGTCGCGCAGCGCCGCCAACGACGCCGTCGTCGACTCGCTGTCGAACGTCTTCACCGAGTTCAAGGTCGACGCCGCCGTCACCGGCTTCACCCGCGGCCCGACGGTCACGCGCTACGAGGTCGAGCTCGGCCCCGCCGTGAAGGTCGAGAAGATCACGGCGCTCGCGAAGAACATCGCCTACGCCGTGGCGTCCCCCGACGTCCGGATCATCAGCCCCATCCCCGGCAAGTCCGCGGTCGGCATCGAGATCCCGAACACCGACCGCGAGATGGTCAACGTCGGCGACGTGCTGCGCCTGGCGGACGCCGCCGAGGACGACCACCCGATGCTGGTCGCGCTCGGCAAGGACGTCGAGGGCGGCTACGTGATGGCGAACATCGCGAAGATGCCGCACATCCTCGTCGCCGGCGCCACCGGCTCAGGAAAGTCGTCCTGCATCAACTGCCTCATCACCTCGATCATGGTGCGGGCGACCCCCGAGGACGTCCGGATGGTCCTCGTCGACCCCAAGCGCGTCGAGCTGACGGCGTACGAGGGGATTCCGCACCTCATCACGCCGATCATCACCAACCCCAAGCGGGCCGCCGAGGCCCTCCAGTGGGTCGTGCGCGAGATGGACCTGCGCTACGACGACCTGGCGGCCTTCGGCTACCGGCACATCGACGACTTCAACCAGGCGATCCGCGACGGCAAGCTCAAGACGCCCGAGGGCAGCGAGCGGGAGCTGAAGCCCTACCCGTACCTGCTGGTGATCGTCGACGAGCTCGCCGACCTGATGATGGTCGCGCCGCGGGACGTGGAGGACGCCATCGTCCGCATCACGCAGCTCGCGCGTGCGGCGGGCATCCACCTGGTGCTGGCCACGCAGCGCCCGTCGGTCGACGTCGTGACCGGTCTGATCAAGGCGAACGTGCCGTCCCGGCTCGCCTTCGCCACCTCCTCGCTCGCCGACAGCCGCGTCATCCTCGACCAGCCCGGCGCCGAGAAGCTCATCGGCAAGGGCGACGGGCTCTTCCTGCCCATGGGCGCGAACAAGCCGACCCGTATGCAGGGCGCCTTCGTCACCGAGGACGAGATCCACGCCGTCGTGCAGCACTGCAAGGACCAGATGGCGCCCGTCTTCCGCGAGGACGTCGTCGTCGGCACCAAGCAGAAGAAGGAGATCGACGAGGACATCGGCGACGACCTGGAGCTGCTGTGCGCGGCCGCCGAGCTGGTCGTCTCGACCCAGTTCGGCTCGACCTCCATGCTCCAGCGCAAGCTGCGCGTGGGCTTCGCGAAGGCCGGGCGCCTCATGGACCTCATGGAGTCCCGGAGCATCGTCGGACCGAGCGAGGGTTCGAAGGCTCGTGACGTTCTTGTGAAACCCGATGAGCTGGATGGAGTGCTCGCGGTGATCCGCGGGGAGGCTCAGTCCTAGACGTTCTGATCTCGTTATCACTCGTAAGGGCGGCGGGGGCAACCGTTTCCCTTTCGAGTACGTCAAGTTGAGGGAGGGGACGGATCGCAGTCCCACCATCAGGATGTCGGGCCATTCTGATGGCGTACAAAGTCCGACCGCCCGGTTGCCCCACCCTTTCGTACCCCCCCTAGACTGAACCTCCAGCAGGTGGCTACACGCTCGAAAGGCGCCCCCGTGTCCATCGGCAACTCCCCTGAAGACGACCGCCCTTCGGAAGACCGCATCCCGCACGCGGACGACGACCGGCCGTCGATCGGACGTGTCCTGCAACAGGCACGGATCGACGCGGGTCTCACCGTCGACGAGGTCAGCCAGTCGACCCGGGTGCGCATCCCGATCGTGCACGCCATCGAGCAGGACGACTTCTCCCGCTGCGGTGGCGACGTGTACGCCCGCGGGCACATCCGCACGCTCGCGCGTGCCGTGGGTGTCGACCCCGAACCCCTGCTCGAGCAGTACGGGGCCGAGCACGGCGGGCGGCCCGCGCCCACCCCGGCCACGCCGCTGTTCGAGGCCGAGCGCATCCGCTCCGAGCCCCGCAGGCCCAACTGGACCGCCGCCATGGTCGCCGCGATCGTCGCGGTCATCGCCTTCGTCGGCTACACCGCGGTGAACGGCGGGGACGACGGCGGCGACAAGCAGCAGGCCGCCGAGGGCCCCACGCCCGCCACCAGCAAGGCGACGAGCCCGAAGCCCAGCCCCAGCACCAAGAAGCCCGCCGATCCGAAGCCGGACCCGTCGGACAGCGCCATCGCGGCCGCGCCCCGGGACAAGGTCACCGTCAAGATCAACGCGGCGGACGGGCGCAGCTGGATCTCCGCGAAGGACCACAACGGCCGGATCATGTTCGACGGGCTGCTCGAACAGGGCCAGTCGAAGACGTTCCAGGACAACCAGAAGATCGACCTCGTGCTCGGTGACGCGGGCGCCATCCAGCTGTTCGTGAACGGCAAGCAGGTCGAGGACGAGTTCCAGCCCGGCCAGGTCGAGCGGCTCACGTACACGAAGGGTGACCCGGAGGTCGGATGACCTCGGCGATCCTTCGGTAACCCTCGCGGCGAGGGCTGTCGGTGGAACGAAGTAGTCTTGAGTCCATGCCCAAACGCCGTACCGTCGCACTCGTCACCCTTGGCTGCGCCCGTAACGAGGTGGACTCGGAGGAGCTCGCAGGCCGCTTGGAGGCGGACGGCTGGGAGCTCGTCGAGGACGCCGAGTCCGCCGATGTCGCCGTCGTGAACACCTGTGGCTTCGTCGAGGCCGCCAAGAAGGACTCCGTCGACGCCCTCCTCGAAGCCAATGACCTCAAGGGCCACGGCCGGACGCAGGCCGTCGTCGCCGTCGGCTGCATGGCCGAGCGGTACGGCAAGGAGCTCGCCGAGGCGCTGCCCGAGGCCGACGGCGTGCTCGGCTTCGACGACTACGAGGACATCTCCGGTCGCCTCCAGACCATCCTCTCCGGCGGCAGCGTGGAGGCCCACGCCCCGCGCGACCGCCGCAAGCTGCTGCCGATCAGCCCGGCCGAGCGCCAGGAGGCGGGATCCGGGATCGCGCTGCCCGGCCACGCGCCGGTGGACCTGCCGGACGGGCTCGCGCCCGCGTCCGGGCCGCGCGCGCCGCTGCGCCGCCGGCTCGACGGGGCGCCCGTCGCCTCCGTGAAGCTGGCCTCCGGCTGCGACCGGCGCTGCTCGTTCTGCGCCATCCCGTCGTTCCGCGGTTCGTTCATCTCGCGGCGGCCCTCGGACGTGCTCAACGAGACGCGGTGGCTCGCCGAGCAGGGCGTCAAGGAGGTCATGCTGGTCTCCGAGAACAACACGTCGTACGGCAAGGACCTGGGAGACATCCGTCTCCTGGAGTCGCTGCTGCCCGAGCTCGCCGGTGTCGACGGGATCGAGCGGGTGCGCGTCAGCTACCTGCAGCCCGCCGAGATGCGCCCCGGACTCATCGACGTCCTGACGGGCACCGACAAGGTCGTCCCGTACTTCGACCTCTCCTTCCAGCACTCGGCGCCGGGCGTGCTGCGCGCGATGCGCCGCTTCGGGGACACCGACCGGTTCCTGGAGCTGCTCGACACCATTCGGAGCAAGGCCCCGCAGGCCGGTGTCCGGTCGAACTTCATCGTGGGCTTCCCCGGCGAGTCCGAGGCCGACCTCGGCGAGCTGGAGCGCTTCCTGAACGGCGCGCGGCTGGACGCCATCGGCGTCTTCGGGTACTCCGACGAGGAGGGCACGGAAGCGGCGACGTACGAGAACAAGCTCGACGAGGACGTCGTCGCGCAGCGCCTCGCGCACATCTCGCGCCTGGCCGAGCAGCTGGTGTCGCAGCGGGCCGAGGACCGTCTCGGCGAGACCGTCGAGGTGCTCGTCGAGTCCGTGGACCTGTCCGAGGACGGGGACGGGGTCGTCGGCCGCGGCGCGCACCAGGCGCCCGAGACGGACGGACAGGTGCGGCTCCTGGGCGGCGCGGGTCTGACCGTCGGCCGTATGGTCGAGGCAAAGGTGGTCGGGACCGAGGGCGTCGACCTCGTCGCCGAGCCGCTCGACAGTTCTGAGGAGGCGGGCAGATGACCGGAGTGCCGGCATCCGCTGCCGGCGGCACCGGTAGGCCGGCGCCCGGCGGCAAGCTGGGCACTGCGGCCGTTCCCCAGGCCGGCCTGTGGAACATCGCCAACATCCTGACCATGGTGCGGCTGCTGCTCGTGCCGCTCTTCGTCGTCCTGATGCTGATGGACGGCGGGTACGACCCGGTGTGGCGGGCGTGGGCGTGGGCGGCGTTCGCCGTCGCCATGATCACGGACGTCTTCGACGGACATCTGGCGCGGACGTACAACCTGGTCACCGACTTCGGGAAGATCGCCGACCCCATCGCCGACAAGGCGATCATGGGGGCGGCGCTGATCTGTCTCTCCTCGCTCGGTGATCTGCCGTGGTGGGTCACCGGCGTGATCCTCGGGCGTGAGCTGGGCATCACGCTGCTCCGCTTCGTGGTGATCCGGTACGGGGTCATCCCGGCCAGCCGCGGCGGCAAGATGAAGACCCTCGCGCAGGGCACCGCCGTGGGCATGTACGTACTGGCCCTGACCGGGCCGCTCGCGACGTTCCGGTTCTGGGTGATGGCGGTCGCCGTCGTGCTCACCGTGGTCACCGGGCTCGACTACGTGCGGCAGGCGATCGTGCTGCGCCGGGCCGGACTGGCCGAGGCGCAGGCCGCCGCGGCCGTCTCGCAGGCCGCCTCGGAGGCGGCCGAGAAGTGACCCACGAGGCTGCCGAGGCGCTGCGGCTGTTGACGGAGCGGGGGGAGACCCTTGCCGTCGCCGAGTCGCTGACCGGTGGTCTGGTGGCCGCGGAGCTGGTGGCCGTGCCCGGAGCCTCGAAGGCCTTCCGCGGATCCGTCACCGCGTACGCCACCGAGCTCAAGCACAAGGTCCTCGGCGTGGACGACGCTCTGCTCGCCGCGCACGGGCCCGTCCACCCCGAGGTCGCGCTGCAGATGGCGGCGGGTGTGCGGGAGGCGCTGGGCGCCGACTGGGGGATCGCCACGACCGGCGTCGCCGGGCCGGAACCCCAGGACGGCCGGCCGGTGGGGACCGTCTTCGTCGCCGTGCAGGGACCCGGAGCGGTGGCTTCCGGGAGTGCGCCGAATTTCGCTGGTAGCCGCAAAGTGCTCGAGCTGCGGTTGAACGGCGAGCGGACGGAAATCCGTATGGAGAGTGTACGGAGCGTGCTCAGGCTGCTCACGGAAGAGCTGGTCGGAGGGCTTTCCGGCGAACGTACTGGGAATGAACGGGCACAGGATACGGAACAGAACGGGGGGTTTTGATGTTTACAGCCCTGAGTGAACACGACATCGCTCCCCGCACGGCCGCGGCGCGAGGCGGTACGGTGGGGCGTGAAGGATGCGGCTACGCGGTCCGAGGAGGGAGCCACCGATGATTCTGCTCCGTCGCCTGCTGGGTGACGTGCTGCGTCGGCAGCGCCAGCGCCAGGGCCGTACTCTGCGCGAAGTCTCCTCGTCCGCCCGAGTCTCGCTCGGCTATCTCTCCGAGGTGGAGCGGGGGCAGAAGGAGGCTTCCTCCGAACTGCTCTCCGCGATCTGCGACGCGCTTGACGTACGGATGTCCGAGCTGATGCGCGAGGTGAGCGACGAGCTCAGCCTCGCCGAGCTGGCCGAGTCGGCAGCAGCGGTCCCGTCGGAACCGGTGCCCGCACCGGTTCGCCCGATGCTGGGTTCAGTCTCCGTGACCGGCGTCCCGCCGGAACGGGTGACGATCAAGGCGCCTGCGGAGGCGGTCGACGTCGTAGCGGCGTAGCGCCTGCGCTCAGCGTGTGATGTGGGGAAGGCCCCCGGCCGATCGATCGGCCGGGGGCCTTCTGCTGTCCGCTTGCCGGGGGCTTTCTGCTGTCCGCTTCAGGACCTTGGTCCACGGCCTTGGCCCTGGGATGTCCGTAATAGTTCAGGTGTGCCATCGTTGGTGATGGTTTTGTTGATGGTGGTTTCTCAACGGAGGTGACGGATGTACGTCGTGAAGAGCCCGCTGTCCGATGCTGACCTGAAGACCGTGTCCGAGGCGCTGCAGGGCGCCCTCGTCGACCTCGTGGACCTCTCGCTGGTGGCGAAGCAGGTCCACTGGACGGTGGTCGGCCCCCGGTTCAGGTCGGTGCACCTTCAGCTCGACGAGGTCGTGGACACGGCGCGGCTGCACTCCGACACGGTGGCCGAGCGTGCCTCGACGCTGGGTGTCCCGCCGGACGGCCGCGCGAAGACGGTCGCGGCCACCAGCGGTATCGGTGCCGTTCCCGACGGCTGGGTCGAGGACGGGGACGCGGTGGGGACGCTGGTGGACGCGCTCGGCGCCGTGATCACCCGGATGCGGGAACGGATCGAGGCGACCGGTGAGGCGGACCCGGTGAGCCAGGACATCTTCATCGCCGTCACGGCCGACCTGGAGAAGCACCACTGGATGTTCCAGGCGGCGAACGGCAGCTGAGGCGGCCGGGTGGCCTTCGCGGGGGCGCGTCACGCGGTCATGGCGCGCCCCTTGCGCGCCCTGTCGGAGGAAATGACGTGCGCTTAGCGTCGAGGGCGGTGCCCGAGGCAGGCGGAGGTGAGCGGTCGGTGGCTTGGCGGATGGCGCGCTGGATACCGGCCGTGCTGCTCGGGGCGCTGTGGTGGTGGGGTGTGCTGCGGCTGGCGTTCGCGCCGGACGCGGGGGCGTTCGAGGGGGCCGTCGCGGCCGGGGGCTGGGGGTTGAGTCTGCTGCCCGTGCACGCGCTGCCCAAGTCGCGGGCGGCCGGGGTGGCCGGGGCGCCGGGGCGGCATGGTGCGCGGCGGGTGCGGGTCAGGGCGCTGCGGGCGGGGCGGGAGGCCGGGGGCGGTCTGGGGCGGCAGGTCACCACGGCATGGCGACGCCGCCGTTCGGGCGGAGGATCTGGCCCGTCGTGAAGGCGGCGGCGTCCGAGGCGAGGTGCAGCACCGCGTGGGCGATCTCCTCGGGCTCCCCGACCCGGCCGAGCGGGGACATGCGCACCATGAGGGATTCCGTGTGCTCCTGGACCCGGTCGCCGTGGCGGGTCGTCATCGGGGTGCGGATCCAGCCGGGCGCGACCGCGTTGACGCGGATGCCGTGCGGGCCCACTTCCGTGGCGAGCGTCTTCGTGAGCTGGACGACGGCCGCCTTGGCCACGCCGTAGCAGAGCAGTCCGGGGCCGCCGGTGTCGACGGCGCCCGAGGCCATCGTGACGATGCTGCCGCGGGTGCCGGCCGCGATCATCGTGCGGGCCGCCTCCTGACAGGCGTAGAGCACGCCCTTGAAGTTGATGGCGAGTACCCGGTCGAGGTCCTCGTCGCGGGTCTCCAGGACCGGGCTGCTGTGCATGATCCCGGCGACGGCGGCCATGATGTCGAGGCTGCCGGTGGTCGCGCCGGCCGCGGCGATCGCCTCGGTGAGCTGGGCGCGGTCGCTCACGTCCAGGGTGTGGGTGTGGGCCGTGCCGCCGCCCTCTTTGACGAGGGCCGCCGTCTCGTGCAGGCCCTGTGCGTCGCGGTCCGCGCAGTGGACGGTGGCGCCGGCTTCGGCGAGCAGCACGGCCGAGGCGCGGCCGATGCCGCTCGCCGCGCCGGTGACGAATGCGGTGCGTCCGGTGAGGTCGTACGCCTTGACGGGCATGAGGGGACCGTACGAGCTTTTCTGACGGATCGTCAATTGTCTTGCGGGGGTTGGTCGGTCGACTGTTCCGCGGGGGCCGGGCGGGGCGTGGGGACGGTGGTGCCGCTACGGCGTGGGGGACGGGCCCGACTGGCAGGTGGGGCACCAGTAGGTGGGGCGTTCACGGGAGCCGTCGCCCTGGTCGGCCAGCCGGATCGGGGTGCGGCAGCGCAGACAGGGACGCGGGGCGCGGCCGTACACGTACAGGCGCTCGTCGGGGCGGGGGCGGCCCGTCGTGACGCGGGCCGGGCGGTCGCGGTTGGCCTCCAGGAGCTTCTTGGCGAGCAGCGGGAGGCGGTCGGCGGACTCGGGCGGCAGCTCGCCGACCGGGAGCCACGGGGTGGCCCGCAGGAGGAAGCAGAGCTCGGACTTGTAGACGTTGCCGATGCCCGCGAGGTTGCGCTGGTCGAGGAGGGCCTCGCCGAGGGGGCGGGCGGGGTCCGCGAGGAGGTTGCGCAGGGCCCGGTCCGGGTCCCAGTCGGGGCCGAGCAGGTCGGGGCCCAGGTGGCCGACGGCCTTGAACTCCTCGCTGGTGCGCAGCAGTTCCAGCACGGGCAGCCGGTAGCCCACCGCCGTGTGCGCGTCGTTGGCCAGGATCGCCCGGATCTGGTGCGTGGGGCCGCCGCGCCAGCGCTCGCCCGGCGCGTAGATCTTCCAGGAGCCGTCCATCCGCAGGTGCGAGTGGAGCGTGAGGCCGCCCTCGACGCGGGTCAGCAGGTGCTTGCCGCGCGGGGTCACGTCCAGGACGGTGCGGCCGGTCAGATCGGCCGTGGCGAACTGGGGTACGCGCAGGTCGGAGCGGGTGAGCACCTGGCCCGCGAGGGCGCTGTGCAGTCGCTTCGCGGCCTGTAGGACCGTGTCTCCTTCGGGCATGGGGCAAGGGTAGGCGGTGGGGCCGGGGCGTTGGGCGGGGCTGAGGCGGGGTGTGGGTGGCGGCGGGCCGTGTCGGGCGTGGTGGCGTGCCGTGGTGCTGCGGGCGGCGTGGTGGCGTGCCGTGGTGCTGTGCGCGGCGCGGTGGCGTGTGGTGCTGTGCGCGGCGTGGGGGTGCGCGCGGTGTGGGGGTGCGCGCGGTGTGGTGTCGTGCCGTGGTGCGCGCGACGTCGCTGTGTGTCGTGGCGCTGTGCGCGGCGTGGTGTCGTGCCGGGGCGCGCGCGACGTCGCTGCGAGTCGTGGTGCTGTGCGCGGCGTGGTGGCGTGTGGTGCTGGGCGCGGCGTGGGGGTGCGCGCGGTGTGGTGTCGTGCCGTGGTGCGTGCGACGCCGGCGTCGGGGCGTCACGCGCGCAGGCGCAGGCCGCGCGGGGTCGCGTGGAAACCGGCTCCTTCCAGGAGGGAGGCGTACGGCGAGGTGAGCGCCGCCGTGCCGTTGATCCGCTCGACCGTGATCGTGCCGAGCGCGCCGGAGCGGGCCGCGTCGGCGAGGGCGCCGGCGGCGGCGGGCAGCCGCGGGTCGTCCATGAGCTGGGCGGCGGTCGGGTCGGGCACGGCCGTCGTCGTGTCCGGGGTGGGCCAGGCCAGGAGCGTCTTGCCGCCGCGCTCCATGTAGAGCGTCAGCTCGCCGTCGACCAGGACCACCAGGGAACCCGCCTTGCGGCCCGGCTTGTGGCCCGCGCCCGTGGGCGGCTCGGGCCAGGTCAGGGCCGCGCCGTAGGCATTGGCCGGGTCGGCGGCGGCCAGGACGAGGGCGCGGGTGCCGGTGGACTTCGCCGGGGCCGGGGCGTCGACCGGGGCGTACGGGTCCGGGGGTGCCGCACCCCGCTCCCGCGCGTTCGCCGCCGCGCGCAGGCGGTCCACCGCGCCGTCCATCGCGAACTGTGCCGCGCCGAGTCCCTCGACGACATAGCCGCGCCGCGCCTGACCGCTCTCCTCGAAGGCGGACAGGATCCGGTACGTCGCGGAGAAGCCGCCCTCGACGCCTTCGGCGGCCACCGCTCCCCGGGTGACCACACCGTGCCGGTCGAGGAGCGTGCGGGCCAGGGCGTGGGCGCGCACGGTCGGGTCCGGTTCGAGGGCGGGCAGCAGGGACCAGCGGCCGGCGACCGTGGGCGGGCCGGTGCGCGAGGTGGCCCTGGCCGCCGCGGTGAGGCTTCCGTAGCGCCCCCGGGGGACCGCCCGGCGGGCGCGGTGCGCGGTGGAGCCTGCGGTGCGGCCCGAGCCGAGGAGGGCGCGCATCGGGGCCAGCGTGTCGTTCGTGAGTCGACCCGACCAGGCCAACTCCCAGAGCGCGTCGGCCAGTTCGGGATCGGAGACTTCGGGGTGGGTGGTGGCGCGGACCTGGTCGGCGATCTGGCGGAAGAACAGGCCGTAGCCTCCGGAGAGGCTGTTCAGGACGGACTCGTGGAGCGCCGTGGGCTCCAGGGGGTGCGGGGGCGGCAGGAGCAGCGGGGCGGCGTCGGCCAGATAGAGGCTGACCCAGCCGTCCTTGCCGGGGAGCGAACCCGCCCCGGCCCACAACACCTCGCCGGACGCGGTCAGTTCGTCCAGCATCGCGGGCGCGTAGCCGGAGACGCGGGACGGCAGCACCAGCTTCTCCAGGGCGGAGGCGGGCACGGACGCGCCCTGCAGTTGCTCGATCGCGCGGACCAGGCCGTCGACCCCGCGCAGGCCGTGACCGCCCAAGTGCTGCCACTGGGGCAGGAACTGGGCCAGGGCGGCGGGCGGCACCGGCTCCAGCTCGTGCCGCAGCGCCGCGAGCGAGCGGCGGCGCAGACGGCGCAGGACCGTGGCGTCGCACCACTCCTGGCCGATGCCCGCCGGATGGAACTCGCCCTGGACGACGCGGCCGCTCGCGGCGAGGCGCTGGAGGGCACCCTCGGTGACCGCCGGGCCGAGGCCGAAGCGGGCCGCGGCCTGCGTGGAGGTGAACGGGCCGTGGGTGCGGGCGAACCGGGCCAGCAGATCGCCCAGCGGGTCCTTGACCGGCTCCGTGAAGGCCTCGGGGACGCCGACCGGGAGCGCCGTGCCGAGGGCGTCGCGCAGCCGGCCCGCGTCCTCGATCGCCGCCCAGTGGTCGCCGCCGGCGACGCGGACCCGGATGGCGCGCCGCGCGGCCGCCAGCTCCTGCGCCCAGCCGGGCTCGGCGCCGCGCTCGGCCAACTCGGCGTCGGTGAGCGGCCCGAGGAGGCGCAGCAGGTCCGCGACACCCTCGGCGTCCCTGACGCGACGGTCCTCCGTGCGCCACTGCAGCTCCTGCTCCAGCTCGGCCAGGACGTCCGCGTCGAGCAGCTCGCGCAGCTCCGCCTGGCCGAGCAGCTCGGCCAGGAGACGTGCGTCCAGGGACAGCGCCGCCGCGCGGCGCTCGGCGAGCGGGGAGTCGCCCTCGTACAGGAACTGCGCCACGTACCCGAACAGGAGCGAGCGGGCGAACGGTGACGCCTCCGGGGTGGTGACCTCGACGAGGCGGACCTTGCGGGCCTCGATGTCCCCCATCAGCTCGGCGAGCCCCGGTACGTCGAAGACGTCCTGGAGGCACTCCCGCACCGCCTCCAGGACGATCGGGAACGAGCCGAACTCGCTGGCCACTTCCAGCAGTTGGGCGGCACGCTGGCGCTGCTGCCACAGCGGGGTGCGCTTGCCCGGATTGCGCTTCGGGAGCAGCAGCGCGCGGGCGGCGCACTCGCGGAAGCGGGAGGCGAACAGGGCCGAGCCGCCCACCTGGTCGGTGACCAGCTGGTCCACGTCCCCCTTGTCGAAGGCGACGTCGGCCGCTCCGATGGGGGCCTGCTCGGCGTCGTACTCCGTGCCCTGCTTGGCGGGCTCCTGGTCGAGGAGGTCCAGGCCCATCAGGTCGGCATCGGGCAGGCGCAGCACGATGCCGTCGTCGGCGTGCATCACCTGGGCGTCCATGCCGTACTTCTCGCTGAGCCGAGCGCCGAGGGCGAGCGCCCACGGGGCGTGCACCTGCGCGCCGAACGGCGAGTGGACGACCACGCGCCAGTCGCCCAGCTCGTCCCGGAACCGCTCGACCACGATGGTCCGGTCGTCCGGGACGTGGCCGCACGCCTCCCGCTGCTCGGCCAGGTACGCCAGCACATTGTCCGCGGCCCAGGTGTCGAGGCCCGCGGAGGCGAGGCGCACGCGCGCGTCGTCGGGCTTCAGGGAGCCGATCTCGCGGAGGAACGCGCCCACCGCACGGCCCAGTTCGAGCGGGCGGCCCAGCTGGTCGCCCTTCCAGAACGGGAGGCGGCCGGGGACACCCGGGGCCGGGGAGACGAGGACGCGGTCGCGGGTGATGTCCTCGATGCGCCAGGAGCTGGTGCCGAGCGTGAAGACGTCCCCGACCCGGGACTCGTAGACCATCTCCTCGTCGAGCTCTCCTACGCGGCCGCCGCCCTTCTTGGGGTCGGCGCCCGCGAGGAAGACTCCGAAGAGGCCGCGGTCGGGGATCGTGCCCCCGGAGGTGACCGCCAGACGCTGTGCGCCGGGGCGGCCGGTGACGGTGCCGGCGACCCGGTCCCAGACCACGCGGGGCCGGAGCTCGGCGAAGGCGTCCGAGGGATAGCGGCCCGCCAGCATGTCGAGGACGCCGGTGAAGGCGGACTCGGGGAGGGACGCGAAGGGCGCCGCCCGGCGGACCAGGGCGAGGAGGTCGTCGACCTGCCAGGTGTCGAGCGCCGTGGTCGCCACCAGCTGCTGCGCGAGCACGTCCAGCGGGTTCGCCGGGACGCGGAGGGACTCGATGGAGCCCGACCGCATGCGCTCGGTGACGACCGCCGACTGGACCAGGTCCCCGCGGTACTTCGGGAACACCACACCCGTGGACACCGCGCCCACCTGGTGACCCGCCCGGCCCACGCGCTGCAGACCGGAGGCCACGGAGGGCGGCGACTCCACCTGGACGACGAGGTCGACCGCGCCCATGTCGATGCCCAGCTCGAGACTGGACGTGGCCACGACGGCCGGCAGCCGGCCCGCCTTCAGGTCCTCCTCGACCAGCGCGCGCTGCTCCTTGGAGACCGACCCGTGGTGGGCGCGCGCGATGACCGGGGGAGCTCCCGCCGCCGCACCGGAGCCGCCCATCAGCTCGGCCGGGGAGTGGTCCTCCGGGAGGGCCTCGCCGGTGGCGCGCTCGTACGCGATCTCGTTCAGCCTGTTGCACAGGCGCTCCGCCAGGCGGCGCGAGTTGGCGAACACGATCGTCGACCGGTGGGCCTCGATGAGGTCGGCGATGCGCTCCTCGACGTGCGGCCAGATCGAGGGGCGCTCCGCCCCCTGGTCGGAGTCGGCCACGGGGGAGCCGCCCAGCTCGGCCAGGTCCTCGACCGGGACGACGACCGACAGGTCGAACTCCTTGCCCGACGGCGGCTGGACGATCTCCACCCGGCGCTGCGGCGACAGGTACCGCGCCACCTCGTCCACCGGGCGGACCGTCGCCGACAGGCCGATCCGGCGGGCCGGGCGGGGCAGCAGCTCGTCGAGCCGCTCCAGGGAGAGGGCCAGGTGCGCGCCGCGCTTGGTGCCGGCCACCGCGTGGACCTCGTCCAGGATCACCGTCTCGATGCCGGTCAGCGCGTCGCGCGTGGCCGACGTCAGCATCAGGAACAGCGACTCCGGCGTCGTGATCAGGATGTCCGGCGGGCGGGTGGCCAGGGCGCGGCGCTCGGCGGGCGGGGTGTCGCCCGACCGGATGCCGACCTTCACCTCGGGCTCGGGCAGGCCGAGGCGGACGGCCTCCTGGCGGATCCCGGTGAGCGGGCTGCGCAGATTGCGCTCCACGTCGACCGCGAGGGCCTTCAAGGGCGACACGTACAGGACGCGGCAGCGCTTCTTCGGGTCGGCGGGCGGCGGGGTCGACGCGAGCTGGTCGAGGGCGGCGAGGAACGCGGCGAGTGTCTTGCCGGAGCCGGTCGGCGCGACGACCAGGACGTCCGAGCCCTCGCCGATCGCCTTCCACGCCCCGGCCTGCGCGGACGTGGGCGCGGGAAAGGCCCCCGTGAACCAGCCGCGGGTCGCGGGGGTGAATCCTTCGAGGGCGCTGTGGGCCCCCTGCCTGGGCCTGACCATGCCCCCATCCTGCACCCCACCACTGACAAAGGCCGTGACCTGCGGAAACGAGGAGTTCACCGAGGGTGTCATGGCGCAGAATGGGTGCCATGGCGGGCAAGGGCGAATGGGCACGGCACTGGCGGTACGAGCGACTGCCGGGCCTCGATCTGCTGCGCGCCAACTACCTCCGGCACACGTTCCCCCGCCACAGCCACGACGGCTACGTGATCGGCGCGGTCACCCGGGGCGTCGAGGCCGTCGGCATGCCCGGCGGGACGCTGCAGGCGGGCCCGGGCAGCGTCGTCATGATCAATCCGGAGGTGGCGCACACCGCGAAGGCGGGCGGCCCGGACGGCTGGGCGTACTCCACGCTCTACCCGGCCGCCGACGTCGTCGCGGAGATCGCCGCCGAGATCACCACGGTCCGCGGCACCGCGGGTTTCGCCGAGCCCATCGTCATGGACCCGCAGACCTCACGGCTGATCACCGAGGTGCACCGGGCCGCCGAACAGGGCAACGCGCTGGCCGCCGACAGCCTGCTGCGGGTCGCGCTCGCCCGGCTGCTGCACGATCACGGCACCGCGCTCGGGGTGCGGCCCGGACGGTCCGCCGGGGCCGGGGCGGCGTCACGCGCGCGTGAGCTGCTGGAGGCGCGGATGACCGACCCGCCGTCCCTGGAAGCGCTCGCCGCCGAGCTGGGATCCAGCCCGTTCGCGCTCCTGCGGGCGTTCCGCGACGCCTACGGGATGCCGCCGCACACCTGGCTCACCAATGCCCGGGTGCGCGCGGCCCGGCGCCTCCTGGAGTCGGGCACGGCGCCCGCGGACGCCGCCGTGGCCGTCGGCTTCACCGACCAGCCGCACCTGAACCGGCACTTCACCCGGATCGTCGGGGTGCCTCCCGGGGCCTACCAGCGGGAGCGCAAGAACGTACAAGACCGCGACGCGCACCTCCTCGTACCGTCGGGGACGTGGCAGAACAGACAACACCCACCGACATACGAACAGCCGACGGGGCCCCCGCCGAGCACGCTGCCGAGCGCACCGCGGGAGCCGGCAGGTCCGAAGCCGCCGTCGTCCGTGACGCGCTCGGGGTCGGCATCGCCGTGGGCCTCTCCGGATTCGCCTTCGGAGTGACCTCGGCGGGCAGCGGCCTCAGCGTGTGGCAGACCTGCGTGCTCAGCCTCCTCGTCTTCACCGGGGCCTCGCAGTTCGCCCTCGTGGGGGCGCTGGCGGCCGGCGGCAACCCGTTCACCGCCGCCGCGGGCGCGTTCTTCCTCGGCGTGCGCAACGCGTTCTACGGGCTCCGCCTGTCGCAGCTGCTCGCCCTCCCGCGCGCGGTGCGGCCGTTCGCCGCGCACTGGGTCATCGACGAGACGTCGGCCGTCTCGCTGGCGCAGTCCACCCGGCGCAGCGCGCGGATCGGCTTCACCGTGACCGGGCTGACCCTGTACGTCCTGTGGAACCTGACCACGCTCCTCGGCGCCCTGGGGGCCGAGGCTATCGGCGACACCGACGCGTGGGGGATCGACGCGGCGGGACCCGCCGTCTTCCTGGCGCTGCTCGCGCCCATGCTGAGGACGACCACGGAGCGCGCGGTGGCGGGCCTCGCCGTCGTGCTCGGGCTCGGCCTGCTGCCGGTGCTGCCCGCCGGGGTTCCCGTCCTCGTGGCCGCGCTCGCCGCCCCGGCCGTGCTCTACGTAGAAGGGCGTCGCCGCGCCACCACCGACACACCGCAAGGACAGGACCGTTGAACATCTGGATCGCCATCGGCGTCACCGCGGTCGGCTGCTACGCCGTCAAGCTCATCGGTCTCCTCGTGCCCGCGGGAGCCCTGGAACGGCCTGTCGTGAAGCGACTCGCGGCGCTGCTGCCGGTCGCCCTGCTGGCCGCGCTCACGGCCCAGCAGACGTTCGCCGAGGGGCAGACGCTGCTCCTCGACGCCAAGGCCGCAGGGCTCGGCGCGGCCGCCGTCGCGCTGGTGCTGCGCGCGCCCTTCCTGGTGGTGGTCGCGGCGGCGGTGGTCGTCACGGCAGGGGTGCGGGCGCTCACCGGGTGACCTCCGCCGGTGGGCCGGCTCGATAATGTGACGCGTCACAACGAAGCGCCCCGCGCTCCGCCCCGAGGGAGGGACCGTGCCCCTGTCGCCCGAGGCGCGCTCGCTCGCCGCGCGCTGCGAACCCCGCGTCAACGAGCTGGCCCGCCGCATGGCCCGGGAGGCCTTCGAGGAGCTGCCGGGCTACCCGGAGCTGCCCGACGACGTGAAGGACCTGGAGATCGCGGCGACCGCCCGGCACGGCGTACGGCTGTTCCTGCGGCACGTCGGCGAGCGGGACGCGGACCGGCCCGGCAGCCACCGCCTGTTCCGCGAGAGGGCCGCACAGCGGGCCGAGGAGGGCATGCCGCTGCACCTCCTGCTGCGCACCCACGCGCTCGGCACCTACGTCCTGTGGCAGGCGCTGCGCGACGTGGCCCGCCCCGGCGAGGAGGCCGCCCTCGTCGAACTGGTCGACGTCCTGCTGCGCAGTCACCCCGCCATCGTCGGCGCCGTCGCCGAGACCTACCTGGACGAGCGGTCCGCCCTGGAGGCCGAACAGCGCGCACAGCAGCGCTCGTTGGTGCGCGGCCTGCTCGACGGGATGGTCCCGCCGGGGCACGTGCTGCTCGACCAGCTGCGCCTGGAGGGCCCGGCCCTCGTGCTCGCGCTCGGCGTCGACGTCCCGCCCGCCGAGGGGCCGGTCGCGGTGCGGCGCCGGCTGCGCCGCGTGCAGACCGTCCTCGACCACGCCTTCGACGTGGACGTCCTGGCCCTCCTGGAGGGCGACGGGGGCCGCGTCGTCGTGCCCGCGGACTGCGCCCCGCCCGACGAGCTGCCCCGGCGCCTGAGCAGGGCGAGCGGTCTGCGGGTGCGGGTGGCGGCGGTGCGGGCGGACGGGCCCGCGCACATCACCGACGCGGCCCGCACCGCCACCGAGATCCTGCGCATCGCGCGCGCGTGCGGGATGCCTCCCGGACTGCACCGCCTCGACGACGTCCTGCTGGAGTACCACCTCTCCCGCCGCAACGAGAGCAGCCACCGCATCGCCGCCCTGCTCGACCCGGTCGCCGAGCGGCCCGAGCTCCTGGAGACGCTGCGCACCCACCTGGCGCACCAGCAGGACCGCAGGGCCACCGCCGGTGCGCTCGGACTGCACCCGAACACCGTCGACAACCGGCTCGCGAAGATCGCCGAGACGAGCGGCATCGACCTGTCGTCGCCGCGCGGCACGGCCCTCGCGCTCGCCGCCCTGCTGCTGCGGGACGCCGAGGCGTGAGCCGGAGCCGCCGGACCGGAACCCTTCCTCCGCGGACGGATCGGGTTCCGGCTCCCACGCGGACGGGATCGGGTACCGCTCCTACAGGGACCGTCCGTAGGCGCGCAGGGTGCGCAACGCCTGGATCGTCACCATGGGGCGCGCCTCCAGGGCGATGCCCGGACTCCACTGCCGCCAGTTGACCGGCCAGCCGCCGTCGTCCTGCTGCTCGCTCTCCAGGTGGTCGAGCGCGCGGCTCATCTCCTCGTCCGTGAACCAGGAGCGCGCCAGCGATTCGGGCGTCCGCGCGTAGTCGTACGGGTAGTGGCGCTCGCCCGGGGCGTAGCCCGGCGCGACCGGATAGTCGTCCTTGCGTGCCGGATCCAGCACCGCGAGGCGCTGCTCGCGCACCAGGCGGCCGAGCCGGTCGGCGGCCACCCGCGCGCGTGCGCGGTCGGGAACGCCGTCGAGGAAGGCGACCGCCGCCTCCACCTCGTAGGGGTGCGACGTCTTCAGGGACTCGACGGCGGCCCAGCAGAAGTCGGTGGCCCGGAACAGCCAGGCGTGCCACACCTCGTTGCGGTGCAGCAGGCCGACGACGGGTCCGGTCGCGAGCAGCTCGCTCGGCGGGTCGTCCACCACGGGGACGAACGGGGCGTGCGGATAGTCCCGTTGGCTGGGATGCACCGCCGGAAGGGCCCCTTCCGGGGTGGAGACGGCGGTGAGGTAGCGGCACACGCGCTCCACCCGCCGGCCCGAGCAGCGCCCGATCGAGTCCAGGACGCGCAGCGCGTGACCGGTGTGCAGGGGCTGGCTGACGGGGCCGCGCAGATCGGGCTCCAGGGCGTGCCCGTAGCCGTCGTCCTCGTTGAGGTAGGCGGCCAGGGCGGTCTCGACGGCGTCCGCCGCCGCGGGCGAGCCCTCCAGGAAGTGATAGGCGAACCGGCGCTGTTCCAGAACGCGCGCGGTCAGCCAGACGAACGGTTCGGCACGGGAGAGCGGGGAGCGTGCCGAGGGCGATGAGGGGAGTGGGGAAGCTCCGGTTTCGGCCATGCACCGACCGTAGGGCGGAAAGCGTTCTCGGCAAGCCTCCCGGGCACGGCTGCACTCTCAGGGGCGGGATACTGGAGTCATGCGGTTGACGGTCTTCTGGCAGCGGATGGCGGATCACTTCGGGTCCGGGTACGCCGACACTTTCGCGCGCGACCACGTGATGGCGGGCCTCGGCGGCCGTACGGTCCACGAGGCGCTCGACTCCGGCTGGGAGGCGAAGGACGTCTGGCAGGTGGTGTGCAGCACGATGGACGTGCCCGCCGAGAAGCGCTGATCACATCGTGATCCGGGGGCGGCCACCGATTGTCGGCGGCGTGGGCGAGACTGGCACCGTGGCAGCGACAGACGAGACCCTCCAGGTGGCGGCCGACGCCGCACCGCCCGGCACGACGCCGCCCGAGCGCCCGCCGGGCCCGGCGCCGGCCCCGCACGCGCGGATGCCGCGCTGGCTGCCGCGCGCCATGGTGCTCGCCCTCGCCCTCATCGCCTGCTTCCAGCTGGGTAGTTGGGCCTTCCACCAGGTCACCGGGCTGCTGATCAACGTACTGATCGCGTTCTTCCTGGCGCTCGCCGTGGAGCCCGCGGTGAGCTGGATGGCGGCGCGCGGTCTGCGCCGCGGCCTGGCCACGGCCATCACCTTCCTCGGCGTCATGATCGCCGGCGCGGGCTTCGTCGTGCTGCTCGGCTCGATGCTCGCGGGCCAGATCGTGGACATGGTCGAGGACTTCCCGAAATACCTCGACCAGGTCATCAGCTGGGTCAACCAGACGTTCCACACGGACCTCAACAGGGTCGAGGTCCAGGACAGCCTGCTGCACTCGGACTGGCTCCAGAAGTACGTGCAGAACAGCGCGACCGGTGTGCTGGACGTGTCCGCGCAGGTGCTCGGCGGCCTCTTCCAGCTGCTGACGATCCTGCTGTTCTCGTTCTACTTCGCCGCCGACGGGCCGCGGCTGCGCCGCGCCCTGTGCTCGGTCCTGCCGCCGGCCAAGCAGGCGGAGGTGCTGCGGGCCTGGGAGATCGCCGTCGACAAGACCGGCGGCTATCTGTACTCGCGCGGTCTGATGGCGCTGATCTCCGGGATCGCGCACTACATCCTGCTCGCGGCCCTGGACGTGCCGTACGCGCCCGTCCTGGGCATGTGGGTGGGCCTCGTCTCGCAGTTCATCCCGACCATCGGTACGTATCTGGCGGGCGCCCTGCCGATGCTGATCGCCTTCACCGTGGACCCCTGGTACGCGCTGTGGGTGCTCGTCTTCGTGGTCGTCTACCAGCAGTTCGAGAACTACGTGCTGCAGCCGAAGCTGACCGCCAAGACGGTGGACATCCACCCGGCCGTCGCCTTCGGGTCCGTCATCGCGGGCACCGCGCTGCTCGGCGCGGTCGGCGCGCTGATCGCGATCCCGGCCGTCGCGACGCTGCAGGCGTTCCTGGGCGCCTACGTGAAGCGCTACGACGTCACGGACGACCCGCGGGTGCACGGCCACCGCCGGCGGGGCGGAGCGTCCCTCGTCGCGCGGGCGCGGCGCGCCCTGCGGGGGCCGAACGAGCCGCACGCCGAGGCCGAGGACCGGTAGCTGCGCGACCACGGCCCGGGCGCCGGCGGCGAGTACCGCTGCCGCGTAGCAGCCGACCGCCGCGTACATGACGCGGTTCCTGGTGCGGTCGCTCCAGCCCGTGCGGGACAGCAGCAGGGCCAGGGCCGCCAGCACGAGCACGGCGTGCAGGCTGACGCCGTGCAGCGGCTTGAGGGCGGCCGTCGAGTGGTAGGCCGCCTCCTGGTGCCCCGTCCTCGTGAGCGTTCCACGGGCCGCCGTCGACCGTGAGGACGACGAGGTGGGCGAGGCCGGACGCGACCAGGACGGCGCCGGTCGTGTAGCAGAGGCGCTCGGCGGTGGCGGGCCGCCTGCCACCGGGGCGTTCCCGTACCCCGGGGAGCCGGCTCGGGAGGGCGGGGGAGCGCCGGCCGGGGTGCTTGGGGTTTCGGGCGGGGTGCGTGGGGCTTCATGGGACCAGGTTCGTCGCGCAGGCCCTGCGGGTCGTCGTCCGGCCGGAAGCACTCGGCGTACGCCGTGGGGAGCAGAGGGTGCGGGACCCGGCGGAGCCGGCGGAGGGGACGGCTCCGGGTGGCGGCGGGTGCCCGCGTGGTGCGCTTGACACCAAAATCGAACATCCATTCTTATGGAGTGTCCGGGGACTCTCTTCCCAGGAATCCCAAGGGTTTCGAGAAGAGTGGCCCGGCGAAGAGCCTCGAGTTATCCACAGGCGGACGGGCGTCGAGGCCGATTGTCAGTGGCAGGCGTTAGCGTCTTTGACGTGAAGCGATCGACTCAAGCAAACCGGGTGGAACCCATGGCAGGAACCGACCGCGAGAAGGCGCTCGACGCCGCGCTCGCACAGATTGAACGGCAATTCGGCAAGGGCGCAGTGATGCGCATGGGCGAGCGGCCGAACGAGCCCATCGAGGTCATCCCCACCGGGTCGACCGCGCTCGACGTCGCGCTCGGCGTCGGCGGCATCCCGCGCGGCCGTGTGGTGGAGGTGTACGGCCCGGAGTCCTCCGGTAAGACGACCCTGACCCTGCACGCCGTGGCCAATGCCCAGCGGGCGGGCGGCGCGGTGGCCTTCGTGGACGCGGAGCACGCCCTCGACCCCGAGTACGCGAAGAAGCTCGGCGTCGACATCGACAACCTCATCCTGTCCCAGCCGGACAACGGCGAGCAGGCCCTCGAGATCGTCGACATGCTGGTCCGCTCCGGCGCCCTCGACCTCATCGTCATCGACTCCGTCGCCGCCCTGGTGCCGCGCGCGGAGATCGAGGGCGAGATGGGTGACTCGCACGTGGGTCTCCAGGCCCGCCTGATGAGCCAGGCGCTCCGGAAGATCACCAGCGCGCTCAACCAGTCCAAGACCACCGCGATCTTCATCAACCAGCTCCGCGAGAAGATCGGTGTGATGTTCGGCTCGCCGGAGACCACGACCGGTGGCCGGGCGCTGAAGTTCTACGCCTCGGTGCGCATGGACATCCGCCGCATCGAGACCCTCAAGGACGGCACGGACGCGGTGGGCAACCGCACCCGCGTCAAGGTCGTCAAGAACAAGGTCGCGCCGCCCTTCAAGCAGGCCGAGTTCGACATCCTCTACGGACAGGGCATCTCCCGCGAGGGCGGTCTGATCGACATGGGCGTGGAGCACGGCTTCGTCCGCAAGGCCGGCGCCTGGTACACGTACGAGGGCGACCAGCTCGGCCAGGGCAAGGAGAACGCGCGCAACTTCCTCAAGGACAACCCCGACCTGGCCAACGAGATCGAGAAGAAGATCAAGGAAAAGCTGGGCGTCGGTGTGAAGAAGACCGAGGAGCCGGCCGCCGAGCCGAGCGCGGACGCGGCGGCTGCCCCGGCCGAGGACGCGGCCAAGACGGTGCCCGCGCCCAAGGCCACCAAGTCCAAGGCCGCGGCGGCCAAGAGCTAGTCCGTGACACGACGAACCGACTGGGCCGAGTACGACGCCCGCCCCCCTGTCACCGCGAGCCCGGGGCGCGGTGACGACGGGGCGTACGACGACGCCGTGTACGGGGAGGCCGGGGACGACGTCGAAGCGGGGGACGGCGCGGCGGACGGACCGCGCCGGGGCAGACGTGCGCGGGGCGGCACCGGGCCGCGCGGGCGTCGACGGCGCGGCGGATTCGGTGATCCGTCCGGCGGCGCCGCAGAGGACGACGGCCCCCCTCCTTCGTCGAGGGCCGAGCGGGGGGAGTCGTCAGGGGACCCGGCGGAGCGGGCGCGGAACATCTGTCTGCGTCTGCTCACCGGGACCCCGCGCACCCGCAAGCAGCTCGCCGACGCCCTGCGCAAGCGGGAGATCCCGGACGAGGTGGCGGAGGAGGTGCTGTCCCGGTTCGAAGAGGTCGGGCTGATCAACGACAGCGCCTTCGCCGACGCCTGGGTGGAGTCGCGGCACCACGGCCGGGGCCTGGCCCGTCGGGCGCTCGCCCGCGAGCTGCGCACCAAGGGCGTGGACAGCACGGTGATCGACGAAGCGGTCGGGCAGCTCGACGCCGAGCGCGAGGAGGAGACCGCGCGGGAACTCGTCGCGCGCAAGCTCCGCTCCACGCGCGGCCTCGACCGGGACAAGCGGCTGCGACGCCTCGCGGGCATGCTCGCCCGCAAGGGCTACCCGGAAGGCATGGCGCTGCGCGTGGTGCGCCAGGCGTTGGAGGAAGAGGGGGAGGAGACCGAGGACCTGGAGTTCGGGGACTGAGCGTTGCGCCGGCCGTGCCGCGCGGCGTCGCCCTGACGGGCGGTGCGGCTCACGACGGTGGGGTTTACCCCCGGGTCAAGACGCCGGATCGCCGCAATGCCACGGAGGGGGCATGAGGGCGATCGTGAGCGCATGACTTCGACGATGCGCACGGCTCACCCGGGCGGGACCTCATGATGCTGCGGTACGCCCTGCAGACCGTCCGGGACCGCAAGGGCGGTTTCCTGGGCGCCTTCCTCGCCCTCATGTGCGCGGCCGCACTCATCACGGCCTGCGGCACGCTCCTGGAGACCGGGCTGCGTGGCAAGGTCCGCACCGAGCGCTATGCGGCGGCCCCGCTGCTCGTCTCCGCGGACCAGGACGTCCACCAGACCATCGTCAAGCACAAGAAGGGCAAGACGAAGGTCAAGCACAAGGCCAAGCCGCTCGCCGAGCGGGCCTGGCTGACGCAGGACGCCGTACGGACCGTCCGGGCCGTACCCGGTGTGCGGCGGGCTCTGCCCGAACTCACCTTTCCCGCACAGCCGTTGGCCCCCGGGGTGGCGGACGCCGAGCGGCCCGCCCTCGGGCACGCCTGGGCGTCCGCGGAGCTGACGCCCTATCGACTGGCCGCCGGTACCGCGCCCCGCTCCGCCCATGACGTCGTGGTGGACCGGGACCTCGCGGCGCGGGCCCGTCTCGCGCCCGGCGACCGGCTCACCGTGCAGTCCACGCAGGACCCGCGCACCTACCGGGTCTCGGGCGTCGCCGCACCGGGCGCGGGTGCGAGCGTCACCCACCAGACGTCGTTGTTCTTCTCCGCCGCTGAGGCGGAGCGGCTCGCCGCCCGGCCCGGGCAGGTCACGGCCATCGGTGTCGTGCCCGAACGGGGCCAGGACACCGGCGCGTTGAAGCAGGCGCTCGTGAAGGCGCTCGACGGGACGAAGGCCCGTGTGACCGTGGGGGACGCGCGGGGCCCGGTCGAGTTCCTGGACGCCTCCGCCGCCCGCGTGAAGCTCGTCAGCATGGGCGGCGCCATGGGCGGCACGTCCCTGCTCGTCGCGGTCCTCGTGGTCGTCGGCACCTTCGCCCTGTCGGTGCAGCAGCGGCACCGCGAACTGGCGCTGCTGCGCGCCATCGCCGCCACCCCGCGCCAGATCCGGGGGCTGCTCGGCCGTGAGGCGCTGCTCGTCGGTGCCGTGGCCGGGGCCGCGGGCGCACTGGCCGGGCTGCCGCTCGGTGGCGTGCTGTACCGGCGGTTCGTCGAACTCGGCGCCGTGCCGCCCACCTTGGAGCGGACCGTGAGCTTCTTCCCGATGGCCGCCGCCCTCGCCGCGACCCTGCTGGGCGCCTGGGCCGCCGCCCGCCTGGCCGCCCGCCGCATCGCCCGGATCCGGCCCGCCGAGGCCCTCTCCGAGGCGAGCGCGGAGGCACCCCGCCCCGCCGTGGCACGGATCGTCGCCGGGCTCGTCGCCCTCGCGGGCGGCACCGTGCTCGTCGTGGTCCTCGGCGGGCTGCGCACCGAGGCGGCGTCGACCCCCGTGACCTTCCTGGCCGTTGTCGTCCTCGCCGTCGCCGTCTCCCTGCTCGGACCGCTGCTCGTCCGGGCGACCATGGGCGTCATCGGCCGGCCGATGCGGCTGGCCGGTCCCGGGGCCCGGCTCGCCGTCGCCAACCTCCGGGGCAACGCCGCGCGGATGGCCGCCGCCGTCACCCCGCTCACCCTCCTCGTCGGCATGACCTGCACCGTCCTGTTCGTCCAGCCCACCCTCGGCGACGCCGCCCGCGCCCAGGTGCGCGACGGGGTCCGTGCCGACTGGGTGCTCGCGGCGCAGGGTCCTGGCGTACCCGAAGGAGCCGTGCGCACGCTGCGTACGGACCGGGGCACCACCGCCACGGAGATCGTCCGCTCCACCGTCCGCGTCGGCCTCGACAAGTACCCGGCGCAGGGCGTCACGACGGCCGGACTCACCCGCACCTGGGACCCGGACGTCACCCGGGGCTCACTCGACGGTTTCGGGGCGCGCTCGGTCGCCGTCAGTGAACTCGCCGCCGATCAGCTGCACTTGAGGCCCGGCAGCCCCTTGAAGGTGACGCTCGGCGACGGCACGCCCGTCACGCTCACGGTCGCCGCCGTCTACGCCCGAGGGCTCGGCTTCGGCGATCTGACCGTCGCCCACACCCTGCTGTCCCGCCACGTCGACAATCCGCTCGCCTCCTCCGTGCTCGTCTCCACCAGCCGTACACACGGACAACTCGCGGCGACCCTGCGTGAGTTCCCGGGCGTGCGGGTCCTCTCGCCGAGCGCGGCCGACGGGCTCCAGGAGGCGCGCCAGCAGGCCAACGCCGAGGTCAACCTCCTGGCCATGGCACTCGTCCTCGCCTTCACCGCCATCGCCGTCGTCAACACCCTGGCGATGTCGGTGTCCGAGCGGATGCGCGAGTTCGCGCTGCTCCGCCTCGCCGGGGCGACCCGGCGGCAGGTCCTGCGGATGCTGCGGGTGGAGGCCCTGACCGTCGTCCTCATGGGGGTGGGCCTCGGCAGCGGCATCGCGCTGGCCGTGCTCACCGCCTTCAGCCTCGGGATGACGGGCACGGCGGCCCCGGCGGTCCTGCCGCTGGTCTACGTCGCCGTGGTCGCGGTGGCCGGACTGCTCGCCCTCACCGCGACGTCGCTGCCCGGACGGTTCGCCCTGAGGACGCGCCCGGTCACCCTCGCGACAGGCAAGGAGTGACGGGCGAGGAGTGACGGGCGAGGAGTGACGAGCAAGGAGTAACGAGCAAGGAGTAACGGCCACTTCGCAATGAAGGAGTAGGGGTTACTTCGCAATGGTGGGCGCCCCTTACGCAAGGGGCGCCCACCGTCATGCCTCGCCGCCGGCCCTCACTCCTCGGCCACCGGCAGACCCGCGGCCCGCCACGCCTGGAACCCGCCCACCAGGTCCGTCGCCCGGTGCAGCCCCAGCTGCCGCAGGGACGCGGCCGCGAGGCTCGACGCGTAGCCCTCGTTGCAGACGACCACGACGTGGAGGTCGTGGTCCGTGGCCTCCGGGGCGCGGTGGCTGCCCTGCGGGTCGAGGCGCCACTCCAGTTCGTTGCGCTCGACCACCAGGGCGCCGGGGATCAGCCCGTCGCGCTCGCGCAGTGCGGCGTACCGGATGTCGACCAGGAGGGCCCGGCCGGCGGTGGCCGCGGCGAAGGCGTCGCGGGGCTCCACACGGTCGAGCCCGGCGCGTACCCGCTCCAGCAACTCGTCGATCCCGACGCGATCGTGGGTGCTCACTGCCAGTCCTCCGGGCGCTCCACCGACTCGAGACGCAGCACCTGGCCCGTACGGCTGTAGCGGCGGATCTGCGGCAGTGGTGGGTAGTAGGCGTGCACCGAGACGGCGTGCTCGGTGGTGGACTCGTTCAGGACCTCGTGGACGTGGTGGCGGCCGAAGGCGCGGCCCTTGCCCGCCGTCAACTGCCGCTCCCTGTCGACTCCTTCGGAGAGCTCCAGGGTCTGCCAGCCGTCGGTGGGGAGCCGGGCGGCGAGCGAGTTCTCGGTGAGCTCGCCGGACGCGGTGAGGAACGCGCCGACGGACTCGGCGTGGTCGTGCCAGCCGGTGCCGGTGCCCGGCGGCCAGCCGATCAGCCAGGCCTCGCTGCCGCCCGGCCCTTCGAGCCGGACCCAGGTGCGGCCCTCGGGGTCGAGCGGGAGGGAGTCGATGAGGTCGCGGTCCGCGGCCGTGCGGCGGACGAAGTCGAGGAGGTCGGCCTGGGTGGGCGCGGTCTGTTCGCCGGTCGCGGTGGCCGTGGAAGTACGGGAAGACGTGGGCAGTGACACGGGTGCCGTCCTGGAGTTCGCGAAGGACGCGCGCCACGGGTGCCGGGTGCAGGGGTGCCGGAGGCACCGCACCGGAGGGCGGGCGCGCGGAAGGAGGAAGGATGCGAATTCAGCAGGACGGGCGACACACGCAGCCCGCATAGCGGACGAGGTCCATATGGACCCTCCGCCACAGGCGCACATTGGTGTCGATCGTCGTCACGCTCCGGAGTACACCATGGCGGTGGGTGCCGGTCAACCGGCGACCGGCGCACCCACCGCCCCGCTCATCAGGCGCCGGCCGCGCTCTCCACCGGCTCTCCGTCCGGTGCCGGCCCGCCGAGGGCCGTGCGCGCCGCCTCGTACAGCTCGGCGGGGCGGACCCCGCTCAGTGCGGTCACCAGGTGGCCGTCGGGCCGGATCAGCAGCACGGTGTGCGCGGCGGCCTCCGGGTAGCTCTCCGCGACGAGCAGCTCGGCCTCGTGGGGCAGCGCGGTGACCGCCGCCGCGAGCCGGGGCATCAGGCCCGCCGACACCCAGTGCTTGCGCTCCCACACGCCGGTGCCGGGCGCGACGAGGACGACGAGCAGTTGCCCGAGGCCGAGCCGGTCGCGGAGGCGGGCGAACGAGCCGTCGGGCGCCGTCACCCGCACGTCGGCGATCGGTGCGCCGATCGCCGTGCCGACCTCCACCTGCGACTCGGTGCGTTCGGGCGCGAGCGGGGAATCGGCGTACGCCCCCGGCGCACCGAGCGGACCGTGCCCCAGGTGACCGTCCGTGAGCAACGTGTCATGGCCGCGCGCCGACCCGGGCACGTAGGACCGCAGCCCTCCGCCGCCGCGCAGTATCGGCAGCGCCTGGTCGGCGGCGCGCAGCCGGCCCGCGACGACGGCGCGGCGCTCGGCCTGATAGCTGTCGAGCAGCGTGCCGGGCACCGGGCGCGGGCCTTCGTGCCAGGCCAGGGCCAGCTTCCAGGCGAGGTTGTCCGCGTCGCGCAGCCCCTCGTCCAGGCCCTGGGTGCCGAGTGCGCCCAGCAGGTGCGCGGCGTCCCCCGCGAGGAAGGCCCGGCCCACGCGCCAGCGGCGGGCGAGCCGGTGGTGGACGGTGTGCACGCCCGTGTCGAGCAGCTCGTACGGCGGGGTGGAGCCTCCGCACCAGCCCGCGAGGGTCTCCCGGATGCGCGTCACCAGGACGTCCGGGGTCACCAGGTCGCTGCGGGGCGGCAGCAGCCAGTCCAGGCGCCAGACGCCGTCGGCGAGGGGGCGGCCGACGACCTCCGAGCCCGAGGGACCCGAGGTCCGCCACGGAGGGCTCCGATGGAGCAACGCCTCACCGGGCCACGGAAGTTCCGTGCGCAGCGCGGCCACCGCGTGTCGTTCGACGGCGGTGCGGCCGGGGAAGCGGATGTCGAGGAGCTTGCGGACCGTGGAGCGGGGGCCGTCGCAGCCGACCAGATAACTGCCCCGCCACCAGGTGCCCTTGGGGCCGCGGGTGTGCGCGGTCAGACCGGTCCGCTCCTCCTCGATGGAGTCCAGGCGGCTGTCGACGGCGACCTTGATCAGGCGTTCCTGCGCGACGGCCGCGCGCAGCGCGCCGGTCAGATCGTGCTGGGCGACGTGCAGCGGGGCGGGCATCGGGTCGCCCGGCTCCCCGAAGGTCAGGGCGCGCATCTCCTGTTTGCGGCGCAGCGAGCGCCAGCCGGTCCAGCGGGCGCCGAGGCCGTCGAAGGCCGGGCCGGCGAGCCGTTCGACGAGTGCCGCGGTGTCCTCCCGCAGGACGACGGTGCGGGCGGGCCGCTGCTCGTCCTTGCCCGGGCCCTCGTCGAGCACCACGGACGGTACGCCCTGACGCGCGAGGGCGAGGGACAGCGTGAGCCCCACGGGGCCCGCGCCGACGACGATCACCGGATCCACGGCGCAGCTCCTCCTGCCCCGAGAAGCGGCCCGTGAGACGGTGCGGGCGGCGTACTGGACGTGCAAGGACGGGCAGTTGGAGCGGGGTGCGCGTTCACAGAGCGTATGCAACCCATTGCCGGTGCTTGCGTCAAGTGACGGAGGCAGTGGCGATCATGCCACTGCCTCCGTGGTACCTCGACCGGTCGAGTGACCCGTCCGACGATCTGTCAGAACTCGGCGCCTGCCGACTGGCTGCCGGCGACGGCTGCCGCGGGCAGCACCGCGCCCGTCGACTTCTTCGCCCGCCGCAGCCGCTTCTCGAGCCACGAGGCGAACGTGGTGAGCGCGAAGTTGATCGCCACGAAGATGCACGCCACGATCGTGAAGCACGCGATGGTGTTCGCTCCGTAGGCGGCGCTCAGCGGGCGGACGGACGCGAGCAGTTCGGAGAACGTGAGCATGGCGCCGCCCAGCGCGGTGTCCTTCACGATGACGACCAGCTGGCTGACGATGGCCGGCAGCATCGCGGTCACCGATTGCGGGAGCAGGATCGAGCGCATCGTCTGGCCCTTGCGCAGACCGATGGCGTAGGCCGCCTCGGACTGGCCCCTGGGCAGGGCCAGGATGCCGGCGCGGACGACCTCGGCGAGCACCGAGGCGTTGTAGAGCACCAGGCCGGTGACGACGGCGTAGAGCGGACGGTCTTCCGTGGACACGTTGGTGAACTTGGCGTACGCCTCGTTCGCGAACAGCATCAGCAGGAGGACCGGGATGGCGCGGAAGAACTCGATGACCACGCTGGACGGGAGACGCACCGACAGGTGGTCGGAGAGGCGCGCGATCCCGAAGAACGCACCGAGCGGCAGCGCGATCACCATGGCGAACGCGGCGGCCTTGAGGGTGTTCTCGAGACCCGGCCAGATGTACGTCGACCAGGCGCGGCTGTCGGTGAAGAACGGCTTCCACTTCACCCAGTCGAGCTGGTTCTTGTCGTCGAGCGCCTTGAACACCCACCAGGCGACGGCGGCGAAGACGACCACGAAGAGCAGCGTGTAGAGGAGGTTGCGCCGCTTGGCCCGGGGGCCGGGCGTGTCGAAGAGGACCGAGGTCATCGCTTCACCGCCAGCTTCTTGCCGACCCAATTGAGGATCAGACCGGTCGGAAGGGTCAGGACGATGAAGCCGAAGGCGAAGACGGCCGAGATGAGGAGGAGCTGGGCCTCGTTCTCGATCATGCCCTTCATGAGGTACGCGGCCTCAGCCACACCGATCGCCGAGGCGACCGTGGTGTTCTTGGTGAGGGCGATCAGCACGTTCGTCAGGGGGCCCACGACGGAGCGGAAGGCCTGCGGGAGGATCACCAGGCGCAGGGTCTGGCTGAAGCTCAGACCGATCGCACGGGCGGCCTCGGCCTGGCCGAGCGGCACCGTGTTGATGCCGGAGCGCAGTGCCTCGCAGACGAACGCCGACGTGTAGGCGGTCAGCCCGAGCACCGCCAGGCGGAAGTTGATCGCGCTGAAGTCCGTGGCGCCGAGCGTGATGTTCATCGTCTGGTTCAGACCCAGCGAGGTGAACACGATGATGATGGTCAGCGGAATGTTCCGCACGATGTTGACGTACGCGGTGCCGAAGCCGCGCATCACGGGGACCGGGCCGACTCGCATGCCGGCCAGCAGGGTTCCCCATATGAGGGAGCCGACGGCTGAGAGAGCGGTGAGTTTCACCGTCACCCAGAACGCTCCCAGCAGGTCGTAACCTTCAAGAAAGTCGAACACGATCTCCCGCGCTTCCGCGTGTGTGGAGGGCTGCCAGATGTGAGGAGGGCGCGGCGGTCCACCCTTTCGGACGGACGGCCGCGCCCTGCGTCACCGCGTCACTTGACGATGTTGCCGATCTTCGGCGCGGGCTCGTTCTTGTAGTTCGCCGGGCCGAAGTTGGCCTTCACGGCCTTGTCCCAGGAACCGTCCGAGACCATCTTCTCCAGGGCCGTGTTGATCTTGGCCTTGAGGTCGCTGCCCTTCTTGACGCCGATGCCGTAGTTCTCGTTGGTCATCTTGAAGCCGCCGAGCTTGAACTTGCCCTTGAACTCGGCCTGCGAGGCGTAACCGGCGAGGATCGAGTCATCGGTGGTGAGGGCGTCGATCGCCTTGTTCTCGACACCCGTCAGGCACTCCGAGTAGCCGCCGTACTCCTGGAGCTGGGCCTTGGGGGCCAGCTCGTCCTTGACGTTCTGCGCCGACGTGGAGCCCGTGACCGAACAGAGCTTCTTGTTGTTCAGGTCCTTCGGGTCCTTGATCGTGTTGTCGTTCGCACGGATCAGGACGTCCTGGTGGGCCAGGAGGTACGGGCCGGCGAAGTCGACCTTGGCGGCGCGCTCGTCGTTGATCGAGTACGAGGCGGCGATGAAGTCCACGTCGCCGCGCTGCAGCATCGTCTCGCGGTCGGCGCTCTTGGCTTCCTTCCACTCGATGTTGCCCGCGCTGTAACCGAGCTGCTTGGCGACGTACGTGGCGACGTCGACGTCGAAGCCGGTGTACTTGCCGTCCGGCGTCTTCTGGCCGATGCCCGGCTGGTCGAACTTGATACCGATGGTGATCTTCTTGCCGCCCGACGAACCCTTGTCGCCGTCGCTGTCGTCGCCACCGCAAGCAGTGGCGGTGACGGCGAGGGCGAGGGCGACGGAGGCCGCCGCGGTGACCTTGCGGAGCTTCATGGTGAACATCCTTCGTGTCGGCAGATTCAGCAGGAGGGAGAGGTCAACACACGCGCGCGGGGGGCCGGTCGGCGCCACGGGCGCGGCGTGTGTCTAGTGGTGCAGGATCTTCGACAGGAAGTCCTTGGCCCGATCGCTGCGCGGGTTGCTGAAGAACTGGTCGGGGACGGCCTCCTCGACGATGCGGCCGTCCGCCATGAAGACGACGCGGTTGGCCGCGGAGCGGGCGAAGCCCATCTCGTGCGTGACCACCACCATCGTCATGCCGTCCCGGGCGAGCTGCTGCATCACCTCGAGGACCTCGTTGATCATCTCCGGGTCGAGCGCGGAGGTCGGCTCGTCGAAGAGCATCACCTTCGGGTCCATCGCCAGCGCCCGCGCGATGGCGACGCGCTGCTGCTGACCGCCGGAGAGCTGGGCGGGGTACTTGTCCGCCTGCGTGCCGACGCCGACCCGGTCGAGGAGGGCTCGCGCCTTCTCCTCGGCGGCCTTCTTGTCCGTCTTGCGGACCTTGACCTGGCCCAGCATCACGTTCTCGAGCACCGTCTTGTGCGCGAAGAGGTTGAAGGACTGGAAGACCATGCCCACGTCCGCGCGCAGCCGGGCCAGCTCCTTGCCCTCCTGGGGCAGCGGCTTGCCGTCGATCGTGATCGCGCCGGAATCCACCGCCTCCAGGCGGTTGATCGTGCGGCACAGCGTCGACTTGCCGGAGCCCGACGGGCCGATGACGACGACGACCTCGCCCCGGGCGATGGTCAGGTCGATGTCCTGGAGCACGTGCAGGGCGCCGAAGTGCTTGTTCACTTGGCTCAGTGCGACCAGTGCGTCGCCCGCAGGGGGAGTGGCGTCCTTGGTCACCGAAACTTCGGTCATCGGGGTCTTGCTCCATCCTCCTCGGTTGGGAGGACAGTAGTAACCCGGTACGACCAGCGTCATTACATCTGAGGGGAAATTGAGCATAACGATCCGGCCGCAACCGGACACTACGCGTGAAGGGGGCGTGGGTGGTACGTACCGGCTGCATAACGGAACCCGGACGTAACCAGAAGCCTCTTGACGTCGTCCTTATGTATCGGCGTGGATGCCTTGGTGAACTTCAGGGACCGGACCGGGTGAGGGGGCCGAAATGAGACTGCTGCTCGTCGAGGACGACGATCATGTGGCCGCCGCGCTGTCGGCCGTCCTGGCCCGGCACGGCTTCACGGTGCGGCACGCGCGCAGTGGCGAGGAGGCGCTCCAGGCGCTCGTCCCGGAGGCGGACGCCTTCGGGGTCGTGCTGCTCGACCTGGGGCTGCCCGACCAGGACGGCTACGAGGTGTGCGGGAAGATCCGCAAGCGGACGTCGACGCCGGTGATCATGGTGACCGCGCGCGCGGACGTACGGTCCCGCATCCACGGGCTCAACCTCGGCGCGGACGACTACGTGGTGAAGCCGTACGACACCGGCGAGCTGCTGGCCCGCATCCACGCCGTCAGCCGGCGCACCGCCCAGGAGGAGCCCGCCCCCACGAGCGAGCACGAGGTGCAGCTCGGCGGCGTGGTGATCGACCTGCCCACCCGGCAGGTCACGGTGGACGGCGCGGCCGTCCAGCTCACCCGCAAGGAGTTCGACCTGCTGGCCCTGCTCGCGCAGCGGCCGGGGGTCGTCTTCCGGCGTGAGCAGATCATCAGCGAGGTGTGGCGCACCAGTTGGGAGGGGACGGGGCGCACCCTGGAGGTGCACGTCGCGTCCCTGCGGTCCAAGCTGCGGATGCCCGCCCTCATCGAGACCGTGCGCGGCGTCGGGTACCGGCTCGTCGCTCCGGCCGCGTAGCGGAAGCCGTAGGGTCGCCGCGTGCGCGCACGCCTGCTTCCGCTCCTCATCGTCCTCATGGCCGGCGTGCTGCTCGCGCTCGGCTTCCCGCTGGCGGTCAGCGTCGCGTCCGCGCAGCAGCAGAAGGTCGTCGTGGACCGGATCGACGACACCGCCCGGTTCGCCTCCCTCGCCCAGTTCGTGACCACGCGGGCGAGCGAGGACGGGGTGGACGTGACGGACGAGCGGCAGCAGACCCTGCAGAAGGAACTCGCCCGCTACCACGACGTGTACGGCATAAAGGCGGGCGTCTTCTACCGGAACCTCGACCCCATGGGGCGGGCGCCGGGCGACTTCCGGGTGCCGGGCGACGGGCAGCTGCGGTCGGCGTTCGACGAGGCGATGTACTCGCGCGGCAGCCACGACCCGCCGCAGGTGTGGCCGTGGCAGCAGGGCCGTCTCGTGGTCGCCTCGCCGGTGGTCAGGGACGGGGACGTGGTCGCCGTCGTCGTCACCGAGTCGCCGACCGGCACGATGCGCGCCAAGACGCTGCGCGGCTGGCTGATCATCGCGGCGGGCGAGGCGGCGGCGATGCTGCTGGCGGTGGGCGCCGCGCTGCGCCTGACGGGGTGGGTGCTGCGCCCCGTGCGGGTGCTCGACGCGACGACGCACGACATCGCCACGGGGCGGCTCAAGTCGCGCGTCGCGGCGGCCGGCGGCCCGCCGGAACTGCGCCGCCTGGCCCGGTCGTTCAACGAGATGGCCGACAACGTCGAGGACGTCCTGGAGCAGCAGCGCGCCTTCGTCGCCGACGCCTCGCACCAGCTGCGCAATCCGCTGGCCGCCCTGCTGCTGCGCATCGAGGTCCTGTCGTACGAACTGCCGGAGGGGAACGAGGAGATCGCGTCCGTACGGGCCGAGGGCAAGCGCCTGGCCCGGGTCCTGGACGATCTGCTCGACCTGGCGCTTGCCGAGCACACGGCGGCTGACCTGCGGCTGACCGACATCGGTGAGCTGGCCGCCGAGCGGGTCGAGGCGTGGCGGCTGACCGCCGACGAGAAGGGCGTACGGCTGGTCGCCGACTGCCCCGCGGTGACCGGCTGGGCCGACCCGGTCGCGCTGTCCAGCGCCCTGGACGCGGTGGTGGACAACGCGCTGAAGTTCACGCCCCCGGGGCAGGAGGTCCGCGTCACCGTCCGGGCGAACGGCGGGAGCACGTCCGTCGAGGTCGCCGACGGCGGCCCCGGCCTGCGCGCGGAGGAGCTGGCCCGGATCGGCGACCGGTTCTGGCGCAGTGGCCGGCACCAGAACGTCAAGGGCTCAGGACTCGGCCTGTCCATCTCGCGCGCGCTGCTCACGGCGGGCGGCGGCTCCATCGCGTACGCGCACCACGAGCCGCACGGCCTGAAGGTGACGGTCCGGGTGCCGCGCACGGCCCCGGCGCCGACGACGGTTCAGGGTTTGACCGAGCGGTAGTAGCGGCGCGCGCCCTCGTGCAGCGCGAGCGGGTCCGTGTAGACGGCGGTCCTCAGGTCGACGAGCTGGGCCGCGTGCACCTCGGTGCCGATGTGGTCGCGGCTGTCGATGACCGTACGGGTCACGGCCTCGGTCAGCGCGGGATCCGTGCGGTCGGTCGTCACCAGCAGGTTCGCCACGGCCAGCGTGCTGACGGCCTTGCCGCGCTGCGCGGCCGGATAGGCGTCGGCGGGCATCACCGCAGCACGGTAGTAGCGCGAGGATTCGCCCAGTTTGTGCAGTTTCTCCACGAGCCTGCCGAGCTCGACGAGCCGGACAGGGAACTCCTTCGACAGCTCGCGGACGTGGTTGGTGGGCAGTCCGCCCGACCAGAAGAACGCGTCGATCTCGCCGGACTTGAGGGCGCTCGGCATGGTGTCTATGCCGATCCCCACGGGCGTGATGTCCGTGTCGAGGTCGAGCCCGGCCGCCTGCAGCACCCGGTCCGCGATCAGCCGCACCCCGGACGCCCCGCCTCCCACGGCCACCCGCTTGCCCCGCAGGTCGGCGACGTTCTGCACGGGGGAGTCCCGCGGCACGACGAGCTGCATGTAGTCGTCGTAGAGCCGGGCGCAGCCGCGCAGCCGCAGGGCGCCGGGGCGGTCCTGGAACTGGTACTTCGCCACCGCGTCGGCCGCCGCGATGGTGAAGTCCGCCTTGCCGGTGGCCACCCGCTCCACGTTGTCCCAGGAGCCCTCGCTGCCGGTGAGCGAGACGTCGAGGCCGGGCAGGTCGCGGGCCAGCGCCGTCTTGAGGAGGTTCCCGTACTTCTCGTAGACGCCGGTGCGCGCTCCCGTGGAGAAGGTCACCGAGCCGCTGGGCGACCGCTCGCCCAGCGGCAGCAGCCACCACAGCAGCAGCCCGAACACCACGAGGCCGACCGTCGAGCCGGTGAGGGCGCGACGGCGGGTCGGGCGGAACGTCTGGAAGGGGGCCGGTGGCATGTCGCGATCCTGCCAGCTGGGACCGGCCACTGACCAGGCCCGAAGGCGTCCGTGGGCGGTCACGCCCGGTGACGGCCGCGCCCCCTGCGGCCGGGGCCTCAGCGGCTCACGAGATCCCGTGCGGCCGTCTCCCACCGCTCGTGCGCGAAGGAGAAACCGGCGTCCAGGAGCCGGCCGGGGACCACCCGGCGGCTCTTGAGGAGCAGCTCCGTGTCCGAACGCAGCGCGAAGGCGCCGAGCTCCGCCATCGCGCGCGTGGCCGGCAGGCCGACGGGGACGCGCCGGGCCCGGCGCAGGACGCGCATGAAGTCGCGCTGGGGGAGCGGCTGCGGGGCCGCGAGGTTCACCGGTCCCGTCAGGTCCTCGCGGGCGGTGAGGAACTCGACCGCGCGCACGAAGTCCCGGTCGTGGATCCACGACATGTACTGGCGGCCGCCCGCGACCGGTCCGCCGAGGCCGAGGCGGACCATCCGGGACAGCACGTCGAAGACCCCGCCCCGGTCCGGGCTCATGACCATGGCCGCGCGCAGGGCGACCTTGCGGGTGTCCGGGGTGTCGGCCTCCTCCTGCGCCCGCTCCCACGCCCTGGCGATCCGCACGCTGTACGCCCAGTAGGCGGGGACGCCGGGTTCGGTGCCGCCGATGACGCCGCTCGCCTCGTCGTGCGCGGTGTCGTGGGAGTGGGCGTAGATCGTGGCGGTGCTCATCTGCAGCCACAGGGCGGGCGGCCGGGCCGCGCCCGCGATCGCCTCGCCGACGGCGCGGGCCGAGTCGACGCGGGAGTCCATCCTCGCCTGGAGGTTGGCGGGGGTGTAGCGGCAACTGACGCTGCGCCCGGCCAGGTTGACGACGACGTCGCAGCCGTCGAGCTCCTTCGCCCACGGCCCCTGGTGCGACCGTCCCACTTCACGTCGCCCGCGCGCGTGGGGCGCCGGCTCAGGACGGTCACCTCGTGCCCCGCCGCCGTCAGCGCGCGGCGCAGCACGCCGCCCACCTGTCCCGTGCCGCCCGGCAGTACGACCTTCATGGCTCCCCCTTCATGGCTCCCCCGACGGTGAGTTGAACACGTTCAAAATACCGTGAGGGGTGCCATGCAGGGCGGGCGGGTCAGTCCTTGCCCATCTGGTCGTCGGCCGACAGGTGCTCCACGGTCCGGCCGGTCTCCGTGAACGTCCGCGTGACGTGACCCGAGCTGTAGACCCACAGGATGCGCAGCGGGCCGTCTCCCACGTTGCGGAAGAGGTGGGGGATCGGCGACGGGACGTACGTGGTGTCGTGGCGGGTCAGCCGCGTCACCTCGCCGTCGACCACGACCTCGGCCTCGCCGTCGAGGACCGTGACGTGCTCGTCGCAGTTGTGCGAGTGCAGCGGGGCGCCGGAACCGACCGGATACACGCTGATGCCGCTGGTGATCCGGTTCTCGCCGCCCGCGGACGAGGTGGTGATCAGCGGGGTCGTCACGACGGCGCCGCCGCGGTCGAGGAGCGCGACCTCCGCCGCCTTGATGATCGTGGTCATCCGGGTCCTTCCCTGGGTCCGGTGGGATGCGGCCCGGAGCTCTCCACGGGTGCCGCGCCGACCGAGATTAAGAGCCTTTCAGCGTCGGCGGATGCCGTCCGGCGTGCAGCTTTACCTTGCATTCCCGGAGGGATCGACGGCGGTGGATGCGGGGGTACGGTCGGCCACCGTCGCACGGCGAAACCGGACCGTGCCCGGATGTAAAGGCGGATCCCGGCCATGAGGCTCCCCGTACTCACCGAAGAGGAAATGACCGAGCGCCAGCGGGAGCTGGCCGCGCGGATCGCCGGCAGGCGGGGTGCGGTGCGCGGCCCGTTCCGGGTCTGGCTGCACAGCCCCGAGATGGCCGAACGGGCCGACTCCCTGGGGGCGTTCGCCCGCTTCGACTGCTCGCTGCCCAAGCGGCTGCGGGAACTGGCGCTGCTCCTTGCGGCGCGGCACTGGGACGCCCAGTACTCCTGGAACGCCCATGTGCACCAGGCGGTCGAGGCCGGCGTCCCGGAGCCGGCCGTCCGCGCGATCGCCGAGCGGCGGTACGCCGACGTCGCCTTCGACGACCCCGCCGACCAGGCCTTCTTCCAGTTCGCGCACGAGGTGCTCGACGACCACTTCGTCTCCGACGCGACCTTCGCCGCCGCCCTCGGCCACTTCGGCCCGCAGGGACTCGTCGACACGATCGGGGCGCTGGGCAACTTCACCATGCTCGGCATGTGCCTCAACACCTTCCAGGTGGACCTCCAGGCCGACAAGGAACCGCCGTTCCCCGACATCCACGGGTACGGCCGGGCGGCCCGGTCGTGACGGGGCCGGTGCTGCGCGTCCGCGGCGTCACCAAGAGCTTCGGCGGCGCCGCCGCCCTCCGGGACGTCGACCTCGACCTGTACCCCGGCGAGGTGCACGCCCTGATGGGCATGAACGGTGCGGGCAAGTCGACGCTCGTCCAGGTCCTCTCCGGCGTCCACCAGGCCGATCGCGGCACGGTCGAGGTCGACGGGCACGCCCACCCCGGCCTCACCGTGCGCCGCGCCCGCCGCCTCGGCATCGCGTTCGTCCCGCAGCGCCGCGAACTGGCGATGGGCCTCACGGTCGCCGAGAACGTCATGCTCGGCGCGCTCCCGGTGAGCCGCGGCGTCGTCGACTGGCGGGCCGTCCACGCCCGGGCCCGCCAGGCGCTCGCCGGCCTCGGCCTCGCCATCGACGTACGCCGCCCCGCGGGCGAACTCACCGTCGCCGAACAGACCATGGTGGAGGTGGCGCGCGAAGTGCGGCGCGGCGGCCGGGTCCTCGTCCTCGACGAGCCGACCGCGTGCCTGAGCGCCGAGGCGGCCGGGCAGATCCGGACGCTGGTGCGCAGGCTGCGCGACGAGGGCGTCGCCGTCGTCTACATCTCGCACTACATCGACGAGGTCATGGGCATCGCCGACCGCGTCACCGTGCTGCGCGACGGCGGCGTCGTCCGCAGCGGGCCGGCCGCCGAGTTCGACGCGGCGTCCCTGGTCCGCGACATGGTGGGCCGCGACGTCGTGTCCACCCGGCCCGAACGCCCGGCGCCCAAGGACGAGTTGGGGATGGCGGTACGGGGCCTCGGGCGCGGCCGGGTGATCCGTGACTTCTCCGTGCAGGTGCGCAAGGGCGAGGTCGTGGCGGTCCTCGGGCCCGCCGGGGACGCCCAGTCGGGACTCTTCGACCTGCTGTCGGGGCGGGCCAGGCCGGACACCGGAGCGTTCGAGATCGACGGCCGGGCCGTGCCGTTCGGGAAGGTGGCCGCCTCGCTGGCGAGCGGACTGCGCTGCGTCACCGGCGACCGGCGCGCCCTCGGCCTGGTCCCCGAACTCACCGTCGACGAGAACCTGATGCTCGCCGGCGACCGCTTCGCCCGCCGCCGCTGGCACCGCGCCGGCGACCTGGCCCGGCGCGCCGAACCGCTGCGCGAGAACTACGGGGTGGTCGCGCTCGCCGGGAACCCGCCGGTCGGCACGCTCTCCGGCGGCAACCAGCAGAAGGTGCTGCTCGCCAAGTGGCTGGAGACCGAACCGGTCGTCGCCTTCCTGGAGGACCCCACGAACGGCGTGGACATCGCCGCGATGGCCGACATCCACGCCCTCGTCGACGCACTCGCCGCGCGCGGCGTCGCCGTACTGCTCGCCTCGTCGTCGGCCGAGGAGGTGCTGCGGCTCGCGGACCGGGTCGTCGTGGTCCGCGCGGGCCGGGTGGTCGCCGAGCGCGACGTGCCGGGCCTGAGCAGGGACGACCTGGTCGCCCTCGCGGTGGGCGGAGCGGCGTCGTGAGGGCGTGGCGCGGAGCGGCGGGGGCGGGCCCGCCGCGCCGCTCCGGGGCCGGGGCGCCGCCCCCGCACCCTCCGCTCGCGTCCCGCGGCGACGCCGCCACCCGAAACTGCCCCGCGCCCCTGACCGGGCGCCCCCTCCCCGGAAGGTCGTCCCAGTGAGTCTCAAGACCCCGTCCGCCGCCCCGGAGCGGGTGGACACACCGTCGGCCGCGGGCGGCGGCGCCCTGCGGCGCGTCCCGCACGGCGGACTCCTTGCCGTGCTCCTCGTGGTGATCGTCTTCACGGCCCTGCGCGCCGACTCGTTCACCACGTCGCAGAACCTCCTCAACGTGCTGCGCCAGATCAGCGTCAACGCCGTCATCGCCGGCGGCCTCACCCTGCTGATGACGGCCGGCGGCATGGACTTCTCCATGGGATCGAACGCCGCCGTGACCACCGCGGTCGCCGCGCAGCTGCTGTCCGGCGGACGGTCCACGGCGCTGACCGTGGTCGTCGCGCTCGTCCTCGCGGCCGTGATCGGCCTGGTCAACGGGCTGGTCGTGACGTACACGAACGTCGCCCCGTTCGTCGCGACGCTCGCCACCGCGATGCTGCTCGACGGCGTCGCCCTGCTCGTCCTGAACGGCATGAGCGTCACCATCGGCGACAAGATGCAGGCCCTCGGCAACTCGACCGTCGCCGGCCTCCCGTGGCTGCTCGTGGTCGCCGTCCTCGTCCTGCTGCTCATCGGGCTCGTCATGCGGTTCACCACGTTCGGCCGGGACGCCTTCGCGATGGGCGGCAACGAGCACGTCGCCCGGCTCAGCGGCATCAACGTGCCCGCGCGCAAGCTCGCCCTCTACGCGCTCGCCGGCGCCCTCGCCGGTCTCGCGGGCCTGATGCTGCTCTCCCGCCTCGGCGCCAGCGCGCCCAACACGGCAGGGCTGCAGACCCAGTTGACCGCCGTCGCCGCCGTGGTCATCGGCGGTACGTCACTGGCGGGCGGCCGCGGCACCGTCGTCGGCACCGCGCTCGGCGTGGTCCTGCTCGGCGTCGTCGCCAACGCCCTCAACCTGCTCCAGGTCAACAGCAACTACCAACTCGTCGTCACCGGCGCCGTGTTGCTCGTCGCCGCGATCATCAACGGCTTCCAGCACCGCAACGACCCCGGCCACCACTGAAAGGTGAGACCCACATGACCTCCACCGCCCGCTCCCGCAGACTCCTCGCGGCCTCGATCGCCGGTGTCACCGCGCTGCTGCTCTCCGGCTGTGCCGACAGCAGCGCGGACAGCGGAGGGGCCGGCGACGGCTCCGTCACCCTCGGCTTCGTCAACGGCGCCAACACCCACTTCCACACCTGTCTGCAGAAGGCCGTCGAGCAGACCGCGAAGACGAAGGACGCGAAGGTCTACTCGGCCAACTCCAAGCAGGACGCCGGGACCGAGCTGTCCAACATCGAGGACATGATCTCCCGGAACGTGGACGCCCTGATCGTGCAGACGGTCAACGTCGACGCCCTCGACGGGGACATCGCCAAGGCCAAGGCCGCGGGCGTGCCGATCTACCTGACGTCCGTCAGCACCGACAAGGTCTCCGACATCCTCGGTGCGGCCGTCGTCGACCTCACCGAGGTCGGCCGGATGGACGCCGACTGGATCGCGAAGGACGCGGGGTCCGAGGACGTCACCGTCGGGATCGTGGCCGGGGCCCCCGGCGCCGCCTCCGACCTGCTCGTCGGCGGCTTCGAGAAGCAGCTCCCGAGCAGCGCGAAGGTCGTCGCCAACCAGCCCGGCATGTTCAACCCGGCCAAGGCGCAGGACGTCGCCGAGAACATGATCCAGGCCCATCCCGACCTGGACTACGCGTTCGTCGCGAACGAGGAGATGGCCCTCGCCGTGCGCAAGGCGTTCGACGCGGCCGGCGCCAAGAAGGTCAAGATCGTCTCGGTGAACGGCTCCGAGGACGGGATCGCCGCCGTCAAGGACGGCCGGCTCCAGGCCACGGTGTCCAACTCGGCCCTCACGATCGGCGAGACGGCGGTCGAGCAGACCGTCGACCTTCTTGGTGACAAAAAGGTTGACAAAGTCAGTAAGGTCCCCCTTACTTTGATCACCGCGGACAACGTTGACCAGGCGCCCCAGTACTGCCCCAAGTAATCAGTGCTTTCTGAGAAACAGCTGAAATCGAGGGAACATGGACCGCCTGCTGCTCATGCACAGCTTCGTGACCGTCGCCCAGACCGGCAGCTTCAACGGCGCCGCCAAGAAGCTCGGTTCGTCGGGCTCCCTGGTGTCACGGCACGTCGCCGAACTGGAGCGGCAGGTCGGCGTCCGCCTCGTCAATCGCACGGCCCGCTCGGTCAGCCTCACCGAACAAGGGCTGCGCCATGCCGAATTCTGCTCACGGATACTCGAGGAAATAGCGGCGGAGGACGTCTCCATAGGGCGGCTCCACGACCGGGCCGAAGGGGCGCTCAGCATCATCTGCCCCAAATGGATCGGAAGTCTCGACCTGGGTGACGCCATCGCCGCCTTTTCCGCCGCACACCCCAAGATCCAGGTGCGTTTCGAACTCGGCGGCATGTCCGACCGGACGTACGACTTCCTGGACAGTGGATTCGACGTGGCGTTCCACACCCGGGACCTCCGGGATTCCGGAGTGCGCCTGAAGAAGATCGCCTCGCTGCCCTTCGTGCTCTGCGCCGCCCCGGACTACCTGGAGCGGCACGGCCGGCTCGCCGAGCCCAACGCGATCGCGGGCCACGACTGCCTGGTGCACCTCAACGACCCGGTGTGGCGCGTCGGGCACGGCCACGCCTCGACCCTGCACAAGATCCGCAACGTGGCCTTCTCGTCCAACTCGTACATCGCCCTGCAGAAGGCCGCCGTGCACGGCCGCGGCATCGGACTGCTGCCGCAGCGCCCCGCCTACGACGACCTGCTGTCGGGCGCGCTCGAAGTGCTGCTGCCCGGCCTTGGCGTCCCCGACCGCCCGCTGTACGCGATCTACGGGCCGGGACAGTCCACGCCCAAAAAGGTCGCGGTGTTCCTGGAGTTCCTCACCCGATGGTTCTCCAAGAACCCCATTCCGCGGATCGCCGCCGAATCCGTCTGACCCGACCGCGCACGCAACCAACGATTGCGGACCCTGCGCGGCAAGGCCGTTGAGACGGCCGGTGAGCAAATCTACGATCGCCGGGGAAAAAGATCTGGAGTGAGGAACCGATGGGGATCCAGCGAATAGAGTCCGTCACCTACGGCGTCGCAGACGCCGAAATGCTCGAAGAAGCTGTGCGGTTCTTCGAGGATTTCGGACTGGTCCTGGTGGAGCGGACCGCCGAACACGCCGTGTGCGAGACGCTCGCCGGACAGACGGTCCAGCTGGACACCGACCCCGCGGCACACCTCCCGCCGCCCGTCGAGAGCGGCCCGACGCTGCGCGAGGTCGTCTGGGGCGTGGACACCGCCGACGCCCTCGACCGCCTCGTCACCGGACTCGGCGCGGACCGGACGGTCCGCGCGAGCGCGGACGGCGTGCACCACACCGTCGACGAGACCGGATTCGGCGTCGGCCTCACCCTCGCCCGGCCCCGCCCGCTGCACGTCACCCCGCGCCCGGCCAACGTCTCGGGCAGCGTGACCCGCTGGAACACCCCGCTGGAGCCGGTCGGCCGGGTCAGGCCGCTGCGGATGTGCCACGTCGCCCTCAACATCCCCAAGGCGGGCCGCGAGGCCGCGGTCGCCTTCTACACCGACCTCCTCGGCTTCCGCCCCACCGACGTCGTCGAGCCGATGGGCGTCTTCCTGCAGGCGCCGGGCGACGACGACCAGCACACGTTCCTGCTCTGCCACCGCCCCGACAAGGCCGGCGTCAACCACGTCGCGTACGAGGTCCCGGGCGTCGACGACGTCATCGAAGGCGGCAACCACATGATCGCCCGGGGCTGGCGCGAGGCCCGCAAGCTCGGCCGGCACACCATCGGCTCCAACATCTTCCGCTTCCTGCACGCACCCTGCGGCGGCCGCGTCGAGTACGCCTGCGACATGGACCGCGCCGACGCCTCGTACGAGACCCGCGTCCACGAGACGGCTCCGCCGCACACCCTCTGGTCGCTGCGCACCAATCGGGCCTAGGGGCGCGGGGAACTGCGCGACCAGCCACGACGAGACCCGCACCCGTCGACGAATCCTCAGCCTGCAACGGCGTTGACACGAGAGGTTCAGCCCTCATGACCGCCACCTATCCCACCGTCCGCCTCCACATATCCGGCGAGTGGCGCGACTCCGGCTCCGGAGCGAGCGCGCCCGTCGTCAACCCCGCCACCGAAGAAGTCATCGGCGCCGTCCCGCTCGCCACCACCGCCGACCTCGACGACGCCCTGACCGCCGCCGACCACGGCTTTCGCACCTGGCGCGGCACCCCGGTCGCCGAGCGCACCGCGATCCTGCACCGGGCCGCCGACCTGATCACCGCACGCGCCCCGGAGATCGGCCGCGTCATGACCCTGGAGCAGGGCAAGCCGGTCAAGGAGGCGACCGGCGAAGCGATCCGCACCGCGGACACCCTGCGCTGGCACGTCGAGGACGCCCGCCGCGCCTACGGCCGCACGATCCCCGCCGCGCCCGGCACGCTGCTGTCCGTGCGCCGCGAACCGGTCGGCCCGGTCGCCGCGTTCGTGCCGTGGAACTTCCCCGTCGGCGGCCCGAACCGGAAGATCTCCTCCGCGCTCGCCGCGGGCTGCTCGATGATCATCAAGGCGTCCGAGGAGACCCCGGCGACGGCTGCCGCCCTGGTCGCCTGCTACGCCGACGCGGGCCTGCCGCCCGGTGTCCTCAACCTGGTCTTCGGCGAACCGGCCGCCGTCTCCGCCCACTTGATCGCCTCACCGGTCACCCGGCTCGTCGCGTTCACCGGGTCGGTACCGGTCGGCAAGCTGCTCGCCGCCCAGGCCGGCACCGTCATGAAGCCGTCCCTCATGGAGCTCGGCGGCCACGCCCCGGTCATCGTCTGCGCGGACGCCGACCCGGTGCGCGCCGCCCGCCGCGCCGCCCGCGCCAAGTTCCTCAACGCGGGCCAGGTGTGCACCTCGCCCAGCCGCTTCCTGGTCCACGAGAGCCACTACGACGACTTCACCGCCGCGTTCGTGAAGGCGGCGGAGGAAGTCGTGGTCGGCGACGGCGCCGACGGCACGACCACCATGGGGCCGCTCGCCAACGACCGCAGGCTGGCCGCCGCCGAACGCCTCACCGCCGACGCCGTGCGCCGCGGCGCCACCGTGCGCACCGGAGGGCTGCGCCCCGACCGGGCCGGCTACTTCTTCCCGCCGACCGTCCTCACCGACGTACCGGACGACGCGCAGATCCTCACCGAGGAGCCGTTCGCGCCGCTCGCGCCGATCCTGCCCTTCCGCGACCTGGACGACGCGCTCGCCGTCGCCAACTCCCTGCCGTTCGGGCTCGCCGCGTACGGCTTCACCGAGTCCGCCGCGACCGCCGCGAAGCTGTCCGCCGAACTGGAGGCCGGGATCCTCTCGATCAACCACTGCGGCGGCTCCGTCCACGAGGCGCCCTCCGGCGGGGTGAAGGAGAGCGGCTACGGGCGCGAGGGCGGCCCCGAGGCCCTCGACGCCTACCTCGTCACCAAGCGCGTCTCCCACCGGCTGGAGTGAACACCCATGAGATACACCCGCGTCGAGGCCGGCGGGCGGGCCCGCTGGGGGCGCGTCACCGGTGACGTGGTCGAGCTGCTCGCCGCCTCCCCGCTGGAGGGCACGCCCACGGTCACCGGCACGGCGCCCCTGGCCACGGTCCGCTGGCTGCCCCCGGTGGTCCCGCCCGTCTTCTACGCCGTCGGCTTCAACTACCCGCGCCACATCGCCCACGCGAACGCCGCGACCCCCGACCGGCCGGAGGTCGGCTACCGCGCCAACAACGCGCTCACCGGCCACCGTTCCCCCGTGGTGCGGCCCGCCGACGTCACCGGCCGGTTCGAGGCCGAACCCGAACTCGTCGCCGTCATCGGGGCGACCCTGCGGCACGCCTCGTACGACCAGGCGCGGGCCGGGATCTTCGGCTGGACCATCGGCAACGACATCAGCGCCCGCACCTGGCAGCACACCGACCGCACGTTCTGGCGCGCCAAGAACAGCGACACCTTCAAGCCGATGGGCCCCTGGATCGAGACCGACGTCGACGCCCTCGCGCAGACCACGACGCTCCGGGTGAACGGCGCCGTCCGCGCCGCGTTCCCGACCGGCGACATGGTCTTCGACCCCTACGACTACATCGTCGAGATGAGCCGGCACCTCACGCTGCACCCCGGCGACGTGCTGTGGATGGGCGCGGAGGCCACCTGCCGGCTGGAGCCGGGCGACACCGTCGACGTCGAGATCAGCGGCATCGGCGTGCTCTCCAACCCCGTCCGCCTGGAAAGCCCTCCCGAAAGGACCCGCCCGTGAGCAAGGAACCCCGCTACATCCACCACGTCAACTTCCCCACCACCGACCCCGACAGGACCGCGGCCTGGTACACGGCCGTCTTCGGGATGAAGCGGATCATGCCCAAGTCCAACACCCGCGTGGTGCTGATGACCCGGGGCGCCTTCGACCTGCACTTCACCCCGGTCGAGGAGATGGAGCGCATGGCGCCCTACCACTTCGCCGTCGAGGTCGACGACTGGGACGACTTCCTCGCCCACCTCAAGGAGCTGGGCGTCCGGCACACCCGCCCGATCCAGCGCCCCGAGAACCAGTCGAAGTTCTGCTACATCCACGATCCCGACCACACCATGATCGAAATCGTGTACCACGCCAAGCGCCCCAACTGACCTGCTGATCCAAGGGAGTCACCGCCATGCCCTACGCCACTTCCGACGACGGCACGTCCCTCTACTACGAACGGCACGGCTCGGGACCCGCGATCCTCCTCGTGCACGGTTCCGGTGGCCACCACGCCGCCTGGTGGCAGCAAGTGGCCGCGCTGCGCGAGGAGTTCACCGTCCTCACCGTCGACCTGCGCGGCTTCGGCAAGTCCGACTCGACCATGACGGAGTTCGACGGCCAGGACTTCCCCGGCGACGTCGTCGCCGTCCTCGACCGGGAGGACGTCCACGACGCGATGCTGGTCGGCCAGTCCATCGGGTCCGTCGCGGCACTGCGCGCCGGACTGCTGCGCCCCGAGCGCGTCACGTCCGTCGTCCTCGGCCACTCCCTGGGCGGCATCAGCCACCCGGAGCTGACCGAACTGGCCGCCGCCGACCGCGCCAGGGCCGTCCAACTCCCGGTCGTCGACCGGCTGTTGACGAAGCCGTTCCAGAAGGAGCGGCCCGATCTGACCTTCCTGTTCCAGCAGATGGGCACCTTCAACGCCGCCAGGATGGCCGATCTGCGCAACCTCGACACGAACGGCCCGACCCTCGACGACCTCACCGCGTCCGGCCTCCGCGTCGCCTTCCTCGCGGGCGAGCAGGACGCCGTACTGAGCGTCGCCACCGTCACCCGCGCCCACGAACTGCTGCCCGGCTCCCACCTGGAGATCGTCGAGGGCGCCCCGCACTCCATGTACTGGGAGACGCCGGACCGCTACAACGCCGCCGTCGCCCGGCTGCGCCGCACCCTCACTGCCGTTAAGGACCCCGCATGAGCCCCGCCCTCACCCTCGACGCCGCGGAAGAGATCATCGCCGCCGCGCACCGCCGCGCCCAGGACATCGGCAAGGCGGTCAGCGTCGCCGTCGTCGACGCGGGCGGCTTCGTCGTCGCCGTGCGCCGCCCCGACGGCGCCCGCCCGCTCACCCCGGACATCGCCCGCGCCAAGGCCTACACCGCCGCGGTCATGCAGCGCCCGGGACCGATGCTCAAGAAGTGGCAGGAGAGCCAGCCCGTCTTCTTCTCGCAGCTCTCCCACCTGCCCGGCGCGGCCCTGCCGATCATGGCCGCCGAGGGCAGCATGACCATCAAGAAGGACGGCGAGGTCATCGGTGGCCTCGGCATCGCCGGCGGCACCGCCGACGAGGACCAGGTGATCGCGGAGGAAGTCCTCGGCTCCCTCGGCTACGAACTGGAGTTCGCGGCGTGGGGCGTGGCCGCCCGCCCGGCCGAGCCCGGCGGAAAGGACGCCTGACCATGGCCGACACGTTCAACTACCGCATCGACCACCACGGCAGCCTGGTCCGCCCGACGGGACTCGACCGCACCGACGCCGCCTCCGTCGACGCGGCGGTCGCCGAGGCCGTCGCCCTCCAGCGCGCCCTGCGCACCACGGTCGTCACCGACGGCGGCCACCCCTACGACGACGCCCTCGGGATCGTCCTCGACCACGTGGACGGCGTGCGGCGCACGGGGGAGACGGCCGCCGACGGCAGCCCCGTCCGGGTCGCCGACACCCTCCCGAAGGCCGCGGGGCCGCTCGCGGTGGACCGGGCCGAGCGCCTCGCCGGCCTCACCGTCATCGCCCCCAAGGTGACCCTCCCGGCCCCGTCCTACCTCGCCGCCACCGTGTCGAGCCCGCTGCCCGCACGCGAGGTGGGGGAGGCGTTCGCCGAGATCGTCCGGGCCGAGATCGCCCGCCTGGTCGACGCCGGCGTCCGCCTGATCCAGCTCGACAATCCGCTGCTGCTCGCGGCGACCGGCCCCGACGACACCCCGGTGGGCGCCCTGTCCTTCGCCGACGCCCTCGCGGTCGACGCCCCCGCCACCCGCCTCGACACCCGCCCCGAGGGCGTCCGCATCGGCTACTGCCCCGGCGCGACGCCGCCGGCCGCGGTGGACCGGGCCAAGGCCGGGCGGCTGTTCGCCGAGATGACCGCCGACCGCTGGGTCCTGCCGCTGCTGACCGCGTCGGCCGCCGAACTCGACCTCATACGGGCGCTGCCCGAGGACCGCGACGTGTGCTTCGGCGTCGTCGACGCGGCGCGCGCGGACCCGGAGGACATCGACACGGCCCTCGACCGCCTCGACGCGGCGGGCGAGCTCAAGGACCTGGAGGACGCGGCCGTCGCCCCGTCCAGCGGCTTCGCGGACGTGGCGGCCCGCCCGCTCCAGACGGCCGAGGGCCAGCGCAGGAAGCTCGTCCTGGTGGAGACCCTGGCCCGCTACATCTGGGGCAACGAGTTCTGAGCACGCGAACGCCCCCGGGACGGCGCACCACATGGCCGTCCCGGGGGCGCGGGAGCCGAGCCCCCGGCAGGGTCTAGGGCCTGTCGTCAAACTCCCGTCTGCCCCGCGGCGCCTGGCACGCACGCTCGCCGCGTTGCCGAAAGGCCCGGGTAGCTCCGCTACCAGGACCTTCCGGCGCCTTGCGATCGCACGCACCAGACGCCGCGGGGCCGCCCTTCGGGCGACGACGGGAGTGTGACGACAGGCCCTAGAGCACCTCGGCGAACGTCACCGTCCGCTCCACCAGCAGCGGCCGCACCACCCCCACGTTCAGCTCCACGAAGTGCGGCGCGGCGGCGTGCGCCTCGAACCCGGCCCGGTCCTCGTACACCTCGTACAGCACGAACCCGCCGGGCACCTCCGCCTCCGCGTGCACCTCGTACACCCGGTTCGCCGGCTCCTCGCGGGTCAGCTCGCGCAGCCTCAGCAGGGCGTCCCGCACGGTGTCCGCGTCGTCGGCGGCGCAGCGGTAGCGGGCGAACACGGCGTACGCCATGGCACAACTCCTCATCGTGAAGGACCGGTTCAGCGGCGCCTCGATTGCAGCACACAACGCCGCGTGGACGGCCCGCGCACAGCGCAACCAATGACTGCCTCCTCAGGTCTGCCCGCGGCGCCGCACGTGGTGTGTCGTACATCCGGTTATCGACACCGGAGAAAGAAGTGATCCAGATGCGTTCCGTGGAAACCCTGGTCGGCGGGGAGTGGGTGGCCGCCGGCTCCGGCGAGTGGATCGACGTGCAGAACCCGGCCGATCTGCGTACGCCCGCGTTCCGCGTCCCCGCCCTCGCCCCCGACGAGGTCACCCGCGCCTACGACCACGCCGAGCGCGGCTTCGCCGGCTGGCGGCGCACCGGCCCGCTGGCCCGCGCCGCCGTCCTCACCGGCGCTGCGGCCCTGCTGCGCGAACGGGCCGACGCGATCGCCGAGGACATCGCCACCGAGAACGGCAAGACCCGCGCCGAGGCCCACGGCGAGACCCTCAAGGCCGCCGACTTCCTGGAGTACTACGCGCTGCTCGTCGGCCGCGGCGGCTACGGCACCCTCCTGAACGACGCCCGCCCCGACACCCGCACCAGCGCCCAGCAGGAACCGATCGGCGTCGTGCTGGCCATCACCCCGTGGAACGACCCGCTCATCACCCCGGCCCGCAAACTCGCCCCCGCGCTCGCCGCGGGCAACGCCGTCGTCCTCAAGCCCGCCGGCGAGACACCCGTCTCCGGCCTCCACCTGGCGCGGGCGCTGCACGACGCCGGGCTGCCCGCCGGGGTCCTCGGCGTCGTCACCGGCCGCACCGCGCGGATCGGCGCCGCCCTGCTCGGCGACGCGCGCATCGCCGCCGTCACCTTCACCGGCTCCAACGAGGTCGGCGACCGGCTGCGCACCGAGTTCGCCGCCCGCAACATCCGCTTCCAGGGCGAACTCGGCGGCAAGAACGCCTCCGTCGTGCTCGCCGACGCCGACCTGCCGAAGGCCGCGAGGACCGTCGCCGCGGCCTCCTTCGGCCAGGCCGGGCAGCGCTGCACCGCCACCAGCCGCGTCGTCGTCGAGCGGCCCGTGGCCGAGGAGTTCACCCGGCTGCTGCTCGCCGAGGTGGCGCGCATCGAACCGGGGGCCCCGCTCGCGGCGGGGACGGGCATGGGCCCCCTCTCCAGCCCCCGGCACCGGGACGGCGTGCTCGGACACATCGAGGGCGCCGTCAAGCAGGGCGCCACGGTCCTCGCGGGCGGCGACGTCCCGGCCGGCGCCGACCTCGCCCACGGCTGCTACGTCGCCCCGACCGTCCTCGGCGACGTCACGGCGGACTTCGCCGTCTGGCGCGAGGAGGTCTTCGGCCCGGTGGTCGCGCTCTGCGCCGTCGACTCCTTCGAGGAAGCGGTCGCCGCCGTCAACGACTCCGGGTTCGGCCTCGCCGCGGCGGTGTTCACCCAGGACCTGACCGCCGCCCACCGGTTCGCCGACGAGGCCGAGTGCGGCCAGATCGCCGTGAACCTGACCACGCCCGGCTGGGACGTCCACCACCCCTTCGGCGGCTTCCACGCCTCCGGCTCCCCGTTCAAGGAGCAGGGCACGGAGGCGCTGCACTTCTACACCCGCGTCAAGACGGTCGCGATCCACTACGGCGCCTAGGGCCTGTCTCCCAGACGCCCGAGACAACTCCCGGAAAGGAGAGCCACGTTGGCAGACGAGACGATCGGCGTCGTCGGCGCCGGCATCGTGGGCCTGGCCACGGCCCGCGAGATCGCGCTGCGCCGCCCCGGCACCCGCGTCGTGGTCCTGGAGAAGGAGCACGAGGTCTCCCGCCACCAGACCGGACACAACTCCGGTGTCGTGCACGCGGGCATCTACTACCCGCCCGGCAGCCTCAAGGCGGACCTGACCGTACGGGGCGTGGCCCTGCTGCGCGCGTACTGCCAGGACCGCGGACTGCCCTACCGCGAGATCGGCAAGCTGGTCGTGGCCGTGCGCGAGGACGAGCTGGGCCGCATGGCGCGGCTCTACGAACGGGCCAAGCACAACCACGTCCCCGACCTGCGCACCGTCTCCCGGGAGGAGATCAAGGAGCTGGAGCCGCACGCCGGCGGCATCGCGGCGCTGCACTCCCCGCGCACCGCGATCACCGACTACCCGGCGATCGCCCGGGAGTTCGCCAAGGACGTCACCGACTCCGGGGGAGAGGTGCGGCTCGGCTTCGAGGTCACCGGCATCACCACCGTGCCGGGCGGCGTCGAGGTCGCCTCGGGGCCCGAGCGGGTCGCGGTCGACCGGCTCGTCCTGTGCGCGGGCCTCCAGTCGGACACCGTCGCCGCGCTCGCCCGAGGCGGGCCCGAACCGCGGATCGTCCCGTTCCGCGGCGAGTACATGCTGCTCAAGCCGGAGCGGGCGCACCTGGTGCGCGGGCTGATCTACCCCGTGCCCGACCCCCGGTACCCGTTCCTGGGCGTGCACTTCACCCCGCGCGTCGACGGCTCCGTCGAGGTCGGCCCGAACGCCGTCCTCGCCCTCGCCCGGGAGGGCTACCGCCGCACCCGCGTCTCACCCCGCGACCTGCTCGGCCTCGCCGCCTACCCGGGCACCTGGCGGATGGCCGCCCGGCACTGGCGCACCGGCGTCAAGGAGTACCGCGGCTCCTTCTCCGCGGCGGCGTTCATGAAGGACGCCGGCCACTACGTCCCCGGCGTCGGCGTCCACGACGTCGTACGCGGCGGCGCCGGCGTCCGCGCCCAGGCCCTCGACCGCGACGGCACCCTCGTCGACGACTTCCGCATCCACCGGTCCGACCGGATCACGGCCGTGCGCAACGCGCCGTCGCCCGCCGCGACAGCCTCCCTCGCGATCGCCGCGCACATCGTCGACGAGATCTTCAGGAAGACCTGAACTCCCCTGCGTACAGCGGCTTTTCACGCAAGAACAGCTTGCGCTCCCAGCTCTCCGCAAGGCCCCCGTGGCGCCCCTAACGTCGATCCCGCACCACCCCGGGACCCGCCCACCCGGGACCCGTTCCACCCGAACCGGCTCCGACAGAGAGAAGCAACCGCATGTTCGTCGTCGACACCCAGATCCACATCTGGAAGGAAGAGTCCCCGGACCGCCCCTGGGTCCCCGGCGCCCGCGAGCGCATCCGCCTCAACGGCCACCGCGAGGACCCCTTCAGCTACGAAGAGGCCCTGGAGCTGATGGACGAGGCCGGCGTCAACCGGGCCCTGATCCTGCCGCCGTCCTGGGAGGGCGACCGCATCGACTACGCCCTCGAAGCGTGCGAGGCGCACCCCGACCGCTTCGGCATCATGGCCCGCATCCCGCAGAACAAGCCCGAAGAGGGCAGGGCCATGCTGGCCGACTTCGCGCAGAACCCGCACGTGAAGGGCACCCGCCTCACCTTCCACCGGCCGATCGACCGCAACTGGATGATCGACGGCACCAACGACTGGTACTGGCCGCTGGCCGAGGAACTGAACATCCCGACGATGGTCCACGCGCCCATCTGGAAGCGGGAACTGGGCGAGATCGCCGGCCGCCACCCCGGCCTGAAGATCATCATCGACCACATGGGCATCATGGCCCGCTGCGTCGACGACGCGATCGGCTACTGGGTCCAGGAGACCGCCGACCTCGCCGCGCACCCCAACATCTACGTCAAGGTCTCGGCGCTGCCCGGCTACTCCACCCAGCCGTTCCCGAACAACAACATCGAGAAGTACGTGCGCGAGATGGTCGACAAGATGGGCCCGCGGCGCTGCTTCTACGGCACCGACATCACCCGGCTGCTCGGCCACGGCATCACGTACACCGACACCATCGAACAGTTCACCAAGCACTGGGACTTCACGCCCGACGAGCTCGAATGGATCATGGGCCGGGGCATCGCCGAGGTCCTGAACTGGCCGATCGAGGGCTGAGGAACCACCAGAGATGACGCACACCGAACGTACTGAAGGCGTCGACGGCGGAGACGCTCTGGTATCCGCCTTCAACGCCGTCGGCGCCGACTACCTGTTCTGCTCCTCGGGGTCCGAATGGGCCCCCGTCTGGGAGTCCCTCGCCCGCCGGCACCGCGACGGACTCCCCGCCCCCCGCTACCTCGACCTCACGCACGAGACCGTGGCGGCGGGCATGGCCACCGGATACGGGCTGCTCAAGCGCCGCCCGCAGGGCGTCCTGCTGCACGCCGCCCCCGGACTGCTCCAGGGGTCGATGGCGATCCACGGGGCGCTGCTGGCCGGCGTCCCCATGGTGGTCTCCTCGTCCGAGTCCACGACGTACGGGGACGGACCTGGCCAGGACCCGGGCGGCCAGTGGTACCGCAACCTGTCGATCGTGGGCGGCCCGCACGGCATCGCCCGGCCGTTCACCAAGTGGGCCACGGAGGCCGCCAGCGTGCACACGCTGCCCGCCATGGTCACGCGGGCCGCCGAACTGGCCCGGCGGGCCCCGGCCGGGCCCGCGTACCTGAACATCCCCCTGGAGATCCTCCTGGAGGACTGGGACGGCCGCGAGGCCAAACCGGTCGTGGAGCCCGGCACCACCCACAGCTCGCCCGAACAGGCCGACGCCGTCGCCGCGTTGCTGCGCACGGCGGAGAACCCGGTGATCGTCACCGAGACCGCAGGCCGCGAGGCGGGCGGTCTCGAGGCGCTCGTCGCGTTCGCCGAGGCCTGGCAGATCCCGGTCGTCGAACCCGACTCGGCGGTGTGCGCCAACTTCCCGCGCACCCATCCGCTGCACGCGGGCGCCGACATCGGCCCGTGGACGGACGAGGCGGACCTGATCCTCCTCGTCAACTGCCGCGCCCCGTTCTACCCGCCGTCCCGCCGCCCCGCGAAGGCGACGGTCGTCGTCGTCGACGAGGTGCCGCAGCGCCCGCACGTCGTCCACCAGGTCCTCTTCGCCGACCACTACCTGGAGGGGAACGTCACCAACACGCTGCGCCAGCTCGCCAAGCGGGCCCGGGACCTCGACGGGCCTTCGGTGGCGGTCCGGCGCGCCGCACAGGAGGAGCGGCACGCCGCCGAGCAGGTGGCGATCGCCGAGGCCGAGACCCGGGCGGCCACGGCCACCGGCGAGGGCGTCGACCCCGTCCTCGTCGCCGCCACCCTGCGGCGACTGCTCGACGGCCGCGACGGCATCGTCGTCGACGAGACGATCACGCACAGCCGCACCGTCAAGCGCCACCTCAGGACCGCCGCGCCCGACGCGTACTTCTACGTGCAGGGCGGCCTCGGCCAGGGCATCGCGGTCGCCCTCGGCGTCAAACTCGCCGAGCCGGAGCGCCCGGTGGTGCTCACCGTCGGCGACGGCGCCTTCGCCTACAACCCCGTGATCCCGTCCTACGACGCGTCCACGGCGTACGGACTCCCGCTGCTCGTCGTCGTGTTCAACAACCGCGTCTACAAGTCGATGAACCTCAACCACCGGCGCTTCTACCCGGACGGCGCCGCCGCCGAGACCGGCGAATGGCTCGGCACCGATCTGCGCCGGCTGCCGCGGCTGGCCGCCTTCGCCGAACCGTTCGGCCTGCACACCGAGACCGTCGACGCCCCCGACGCCCTCGCCGCCGCCCTGGAGCGGGCGCTCAAGGCCGTCGACGACGGCACGACCGCCGTCGTCGACGTCCTCGTGACCCGCTGACCCCGAAGGAACCCCCTATGCCCGAGAAGACCCTGGTCGCCGCGGCCGACCTGCGCAGCTTCGCCGCCGCCCTCCTGGAGAAGGGCGGCCTGAGCGCCGAGCACGCCGCCACCACCGCCGACGTGTTCGTCTGGGCCGCCCGGCGCGGCGTCGAATCGCACGGCATCGCGCGCGTGCCCGCCTACCTCGACCTGCTGGCCAAGGGCGTCGCCAACCCCGCGCCCCGGCTGACCCTGGAGTCCACCGCCCCCGGCGCGGCCGTCATCGACGCCGACCGCGCGCCCGGACCGGTCGCGCTGACCGCCGCCGCCGACGAGGCGGTGACCCGGGCCCGCAGCCAGGGCATCGCGTCCGTCGGCGTACGGCAGACCGTGCACACCGGCGCCATCGGCTACTACGTGTCGAAGATCGCCGACGCCGGCCTGGTCGGCATCGGCTTCGTCGCCGGCATGCCCAACATGGGCTACACCGGAGTCAAGGGCCCGGCCGTCGCCACCAGCCCGCTCGCCGTCGCCGTCCCCGCCCGCGACCACGCGCCGCTCCTCCTCGACATGGCCACCGCCACCATCGCCCTCGGCCGGATCCGCCAGGCCAGGGCGGCCGGCACCCCGCTGCCCGAAGGCGCCGCCGCCACCGCCGACGGCACGCCCACCACGGACCCCGCCGAGGCCGTCATGCCACTGCCGCTCGGCGGCGCCAAGGGCTCCGGCATGTCCCTCGCCTTCGAACTGCTCACCAGCGTCCTCGTCGGAGCGCCGATCTTCGCGGCCTTCCACGCGGACGACCCGGCGGGCCGCAAGCACCGGCAGAACGCCCTCCTCATCGCCGTCGACCCGGCGGCGTTCGGCGGCACGGCCGGCTTCCTGGCCGACACCGACGCGACGCTCGCCGCCCTCAAGGAACTGCCGGCGGCGGACGACTCGGCGGGCGTGTACTACCCGGGCGAGCGCAGCGCCGCGATCGCGGCGCAGCGGGACACCGCCGGGATCCCCGTCGCACCGAAGGTCTGGCAGCAGCTGACCGCGGCGGCCGCCGAGCGCGGCGTGCCGCTTCCGGCCACCAGGGGCTGAGCCCCCGGAAAACACGTGGACCCTGCACCCGCCGCCGCGGGACACTTCCCTCTCGTCCGGCTACGGAGGGTGAGGAAGTGGGAACGCCCGGTTCACCGAACAGCACACCCGGGCGCGGCGCGGTCCTGCTCGCGCTGCGCCTCTACGGACGGGAGCTGGCCCGCCAGCGCCGGCTCACCGTCCCCGCCCTGCTGCTCCCGGCACTCGGCAACATCGGCCTCAACTACGTGGCACCGCTGCTCGTCGCCAAACTCGTCGGCGAGATCGCCGGCGCGGGCACCGTCAGCGTCACCGACTCACTGCCGTACGTCCTCGCCTTCGCCGGCGTCCTGCTGCTCGCCGAGACGCTCTGGCGCTTCGGGTTCCACTGCCTCAACCGCCTGGACGCCCGCGGCGTCGAGCGGCTCTACGTCTTCGGCATGGACGAGCTGTACGCCAAGGACGCCACCTTCTTCCACGACAACTTCGCCGGCTCGCTGACCAAGCGCGTGCTGAGCTTCGCGTCCCGCTTCGAGGAGTTCATCGACACCCTCGTCTTCCAGGTCACGGGCAGCCTCGTGCCGCTGCTGTTCGGTTCGGTGGTGCTCTGGCGCTACGAACCGCTGCTCGTCGTCGGCCTGCTGTCGATGATCACGCTGACCGCCGTGGGCGTGGCGCCCCTCATCCGTCGCCGCCAGCGACTCGTCGACGCACGCGAGGAAGCCATCGCCAAGGTCGCGGGGCACGTCGCCGACAGCCTGATGAACATGGACACCGTCCGGGCGTTCGCCGCCGAGGAACGCGAGGCCGACGAGCACCGCACCCGCGTCGCCGAGTCCCGCCGCCTGATGCTCCGCTCCTGGGACTACGGCAACCTGCGCATCGACACGGTCGTCGCCCCGCTCTCCGTCCTCACCAACGCCCTCGGCCTGCTGCTCGCGGTCACGCTCGGCGCCGGGCACGGCGTCGAGGGCGTCGTCGTCGCCTTCACGTACTACACGAACGCGACCCGGATCATGTTCGACTTCAACCAGATCTACCGCCGCCTGGAAAGCTCGATGACGGAGGCCGCGCAGTTCACGCAGCTGCTCCTCGACCCGCCGACCGTCCTCGACCCGCCGGCCCCCGAGCCGGTGCGCCCCGGCCGCGCCGACGTCCGCTTCGAGAAGGTGACCTTCGCCCACGCCGGCGGCAGGCCCCTCTTCGAAGGACTCGACCTGGAGGTGCCCGACGGCGCCCGCGTCGGCTTCGTCGGCCGGTCAGGCGGCGGCAAGACCACCCTGACCCGGCTGCTGCTGCGGATGACCGACATCCAGGGCGGCCGCATCCTCATCGGCGGCCAGGACATCGCCACCCTGCGCCAGAAGGACCTGCGCGGCCTGATCGCGTACGTCCCCCAGGACCCGGCCATGTTCCACCGCAGCCTGCGCGACAACATCGCCTTCGCCCGCCCCGACGCCACCGACGCCGACATCCGCCGCGCGGCCGAGGCGGCCCACGTCACGGAGTTCGCCGACACCCTCCCCGACGGCTTCGCCACGATGGTCGGCGAACGCGGCATCAAACTCTCCGGCGGCCAGCGCCAGCGCGTCGCCCTGGCCCGCGCCATCCTGCGCGACGCCCCGATCCTGCTGCTCGACGAGGCGACCAGCGCCCTGGACTCCGAGAGCGAGGTCCTCGTCCAGGAAGCGCTGTGGCGCCTCATGGAAGGCCGCACGGCCCTCGTCGTCGCCCACCGCCTCAGCACGGTCGCCGGCATGGACCGCCTCGTCGTCCTCGACCGCGGCCGGATCGTGGAACAGGGCACGCACCAGCACCTGCTCGACGCGGACGGCACCTACGCCCGCCTGTGGCTGCACCAGTCGGGCGGCTTCCTGGACGAGACCCCCGAGGACGACGGAGCCCAGCGGGTCGGGCTGCAACCGTGAGGGGCGTACGGGGCCGGACGGGAGGCCGGGCGCGACGGCCTACCCTTGTTCCATGACCAGCAGCAGCGACCGGAGTCAGGCAGTGGACGTATCGCACCCCAAGACGTATGAAGTGCGCACCTACGGGTGCCAGATGAACGTCCATGACTCCGAGCGCTTGTCCGGCCTCCTGGAGGGTGCCGGTTACGTCCGTGCGCCCGAGGACGCGGACGGCGACGCCGACGTCGTCGTCTTCAACACCTGCGCGGTCCGTGAGAACGCCGACAACCGCCTCTACGGCAACCTCGGCCGCCTCGCCCCCCGCAAGGCCTCGCGCCCCGGCATGCAGATCGCCGTGGGCGGCTGCCTCGCCCAGAAGGACCGCGACACCATCGTGAAGAAGGCGCCCTGGGTGGACGTCGTCTTCGGCACGCACAACATCGGCAAGCTGCCCGTCCTCCTGGAGCGCGCCCGCGTCCAGGAGGAGGCCCAGGTCGAGATCGCCGAGTCGCTGGAGGCCTTCCCCTCCACGCTGCCCACCCGCCGCGAGAGCGCGTACGCGGCCTGGGTGTCGATCTCCGTCGGCTGCAACAACACCTGCACCTTCTGCATCGTCCCGGCGCTGCGCGGCAAGGAGAAGGACCGCAGGACCGGCGACATCCTCGCCGAGATCGAGGCCCTCGTCGCCGAGGGCGTCTCCGAGATCACGCTGCTCGGCCAGAACGTCAACGCCTACGGGAGCGACATCGGCGACCGCGAGGCGTTCAGCAAGCTGCTGCGCGCCTGCGGTGCCATCGAGGGCCTGGAGCGCGTCCGCTTCACGTCCCCGCACCCGCGCGACTTCACGGACGACGTGATCGCGGCGATGGCCGAGACGCCGAACGTGATGCCGCAGCTCCACATGCCGATGCAGTCCGGTTCGGACACGGTCCTCAAGGCGATGCGCCGCTCGTACCGCCAGGAGCGCTTCCTCGGCATCATCGACAAGGTCCGCGCCGCCATCCCGCACGCGGCCATCACGACCGACATCATCGTGGGCTTCCCCGGCGAGACCGAGGAGGACTTCGAGCAGACGATGCACGCCGTGCGCGAGGCCCGCTTCTCCCAGGCCTTCACCTTCCAGTACTCCAAGCGCCCCGGAACCCCGGCCGCCACCATGGAGAACCAGATCCCCAAGGAGGTCGTGCAGGCGCGCTACGAGCGCCTCGTCGCCCTCCAGGAGGAGATCTCCTGGGAGGAGAACAAGAAGCAGGTCGGCCGCACCCTGGAGCTGATGGTCGCCGAGGGCGAAGGCCGCAAGGACGGCGCCACCCACCGCCTCTCCGGCCGCGCCCCCGACAACCGCCTCGTCCACTTCACCAAGCCGGACACCGAGGTGCGCCCCGGCGACGTGGTGACCGTCGAGATCACCTACGCCGCCCCGCACCACCTGCTCGCCGAGGGCCCCGTCCTGAGCGTGCGCTCCACGCGCGCGGGCGACGCGTGGGAGAAGCGCACCCAGGAGGCGCAGGACAAGAAGCAGGGCGTCCTGCTCGGCCTGCCGAAGGTGGGCGTTCCCGAGCCGCTGCCCGCGATGACCGGCGGCTGCGCCGTCGACTGACCCGCGGCCGGGGGCGCACAGTAGGCTGCCGATCATGCTTGTCGCCGCCGCCGTCTGCCCCTGCCCGCCGCTGCTCGTGCCCGAGGTGGCCGCCGGCGCCGCCCCCGAGCTGGACGCCGCGCGCGCGGCGTGCGACGAGGCGATCGGCGCGATGCTCGCGGCCGGACCCGACCTGGTGTGGATCATCGGCGAGGGCACGCGCCCGGGAGTCCACCGCCCGGGCGCCCGTGGCTCCTTCCGCCCCTTCGGCGTGGACCTCGACGTCCACCTCGGAACCCCGGCCGACGACGCCGGAACCGTAGAGGCCACGCTCCCGCCGTCCCTCTCCGTGGGCGCGTGGCTGCTCGCGCGCGCGGGGTGGAGCGGCGAGGTGCGCGGCTACGAGGTGGCGGGGGGCAGGTCCGCGTTCGACAACCTTGACGGCGCGTGGCGGCTCGGCGACGGCCGGACCGGCAAGGAGCGGGTGGGCTTCCTGGTCATGGGCGACGGCACCGCCTGCCGCACCGTGAAGGCCCCCGGCTACCTGGACGAGCGCGCCGAGGACGTGGACGCGCGGATCGCCGAGGCCCTGCGCACCGGCGACCCGGACCACTACCTGGCCCGCCTCGACGCCGACCTCGCCCGCGAGCTCAAGATCTCCGGCCGCGGCCCCTGGCAGATGCTGGACGGCGCCTGGGACAAGAAGGACACCACCGCGCGTCTCCTGTACGAGGACGCGCCCTACGGAGTCGGCTACTTCGTGGCCAGCTGGACGTAGCCGGCGCGGACACGGCGACGGCCGCGAAGCCCTTCGGCTTCGCGGCCGTCCGCCGTGTGCGTTCCGCGCGCGGTGTCTCAGGACCCCGCGGGCGGCGACGGCGGGGTCCCGCCGTCCTTGTCGCCCGGCCCGGAGAGCTTGTCCAGGGCGCCCTTCGCCTTGTCCGTGCCCTGCTGGATCTTGTCGCTGTACTTGCCCTTGGTCTTGTCGTCGACCACCTTGGCGGCCTTCTCCAGGCCCTGGTCGATCTTGTCCCCGTGCTGTTGCGCGAGGCCGGAGACCTTTTCCTTGGCAGGGTTCAGCTTGGCTTTCAACGTGTCCAGGAAGCCCATGGACCCACCTTCCGTCACAGAAGCTCGCAGGAGCTCGCAGAAGCTCGCGGGAGTTACTTGCGGGCGCCCTCGCCGGCCTCGTTGTCGGCGGCCTGTTCCGCGGACTGCTGCTTCGGGATCTCGACGCTCTCCGCGGCGCCCTCGGCCGCCTCGGACGCCGCGCCCGCCGCGCCCGCCTCGGGCTCCTCCGCCTTCTGCTCGGCCGTGGCGGCCTCGGGGGCCTCGGACGGGGTCTCGGTGTCCGCCGCCTCGGGCTCGGCCGTCAGAGTGGCGGCCTGGGCCTGCGCGGTTGACGCCTCCTCGCTGCCCTTGGCCTTCCGGCGAAACATGGCAAAAACGCCCATTTCAACTCCATACAGTACTCGTGTGGGCGAAATCCCGCCCTGCCCGGTGCGTCCCATTGCGTCGCCCGGGTCACCGGTCCTCGAAACCGGCGGCTGGAACCTCGCAACAGGCAACGACCCCGCACCTGGGGCGTCACGTAGCTCGTTCGAGAAGTGGGGCCGAGGTTTGCGAGACTGGGGCGGTGAGTAGCGCAGCTCCCGCCCCGCGGGTCATCGCCGTCGTCGGTCCCACCGCGGCCGGAAAGTCCGATCTCGGCGTCTTCCTCGCCAAGGAACTCGGCGGCGAGGTCGTCAACGCCGATTCCATGCAGCTCTACCGAGGGATGGACATCGGCACCGCCAAGCTGACGCCCCGGGAGCGCGACGGAGTCCCGCACCACCTCCTGGACGTCTGGGACGTCACGGTGACCGCGAGCGTCGCCGAGTACCAGCGGCTGGCCCGCGCCGAGATCGACCGCCTCCTCGCCGCCGGCCGCTGGCCCGTCCTCGTCGGCGGCTCCGGGCTCTACGTGCGCGGCGCCGTCGACAAGATGGAGTTCCCCGGCACCGACCCAGGGATCCGCGCCCGCCTGGAGGAGGAGCTCGCCCTGCGCGGCTCCGGCGCCCTGCACGCCCGGCTGGCCGCCGCCGACCCGGAGGCCGCCGCCGCGATCCTGCCGAGCAACGGCCGGCGCATCGTGCGCGCCCTCGAAGTCATCGAGATCACCGGAAAGCCGTTCACGGCCAACCTGCCGGGACACGACTCCGTCTACGACACCGTCCAGATCGGCGTGGACGTCGCGCGCCCCGAACTCGACGAGCGCATCGCCACGCGTGTGGACCGCATGTGGGACGAAGGTCTCGTCGACGAGGTGCGCCTTCTGGAGGACCAGGGCCTGCGCGAGGGGCGCACGGCGTCCCGTGCGCTCGGCTACCAGCAGGTGCTCGCGGCGCTCGCGGGGGAGTGCACCGAGGACGAGGCGCGGACCGAGACCGTCCGCGCCACCAAGCGCTTCGCGCGCCGCCAGGATTCGTGGTTCCGGCGCGACCCCCGGGTGCATTGGCTCAGTGGGGCCGTCGCCGAGCGCGGGGAACTCCCGGCCCGCGCAATGGCGTTGGTCGAACGACCGGTTACAGCCTGATCACGTGATGGCATCGGGACGCTCGGGCGGTCATCCCGGCCTCCCGGGCCGTGCCATCATCGACCATCGATCGACCAGTGGAGTCCGGAGTGGGAGGGCGCGTGGCGATGGAGGCCGGCCCTCGTGACACCGCACCAGGCGGGGAGCAGCTGAGCTCCGACGGTCCTGAGACGACCCCGGACGGCGTGATCGCCGACGGTCCCACCGCCGACGAGATCGCCGCGCAGGACGAGGCCGCCGAGGTGGAGGTCGAGCTGCGCCCGCAGCGCCGGCTCCGCATCTGGCAGCTCGCGCCCATCGTGATGCTCGCCACCATCGGCTCCCTGATGTTCGCGTTCCCGCTGTTCTTCGAGTTCGGCGACGGCGGCGCGGTCGTGGCGATGCTCGGCCTGCTGATCAGCTCCTGCGCCGCGGGCTGGGGCATGATGGCCGCCCGCCGGGTGGGCTACACGCTGCCCGGTCTGCCGCCGCGCGGCAGCGGCCGATGGCCGGACTGGCGCGTCGTCGGCGCCTACGTCGTGGTGGTCGCGGCCGTGGCGGTCCTCGCCGTCTGGCGCGTCGCCCGGCTCCGCTGACCGCCCGCCCCGCCGGGTTGTCGGCGCCATCTCGTACGATCGAGAAATGACCACCTTCCTCAAGGGCCACGGGACCGAGAACGACTTCGTGATCATCCCGGACGCGGAGAACGCGATCGAGCTGTCCCCGGCCACCGTGGCGGCCCTGTGCGACCGTCGCGCCGGTATCGGCGGGGACGGCGTCCTGCACGTCGTGCGCTCCGCGGCCCACCCCGAGGCGCGCCACCTGGCGGCCGAGGCGGAGTGGTTCATGGACTACCGGAACGGGGACGGTTCGATCGCCGAGATGTGCGGCAACGGCGTGCGGGTCTTCGCCCGCTACCTGCAGCACGCGGGGCACGCCACCGAGGGCGACATCGCCGTGGCGACCCGCGGCGGCGTCAAGCGGGTCCACATCGACAAGGAAGGCCTGATCACGGTCGGCATGGGCCGGGCCGCACTGCCCGAGGGAGAGGTCACCGTCACCGTCGACGACCGCTCCTGGCCCGCCCGGAACGTGAACATGGGCAACCCGCACGCGATCGCCTTCGTGGCCGACCTCGCCCACGCGGGCACCCTGTACGATCCGCCCCCCTTTGCGCCGGCGAACGTGTATCCGGAGGGTGTGAACGTCGAATTCGTCGTCGACCGCGGCCCCCGGCACGTCGCCATGCGCGTGCACGAGCGCGGCTCGGGCGAGACCCGCTCGTGCGGGACCGGCGCGTGCGCGGTGGCCGTCGCCACGGCCCGCAGGGACGGCCTCGACCCGGCCGTGACCGGCGCCCCCGTCACGTACGACATCGACCTTCCCGGTGGCCGGCTGACGATCACCGAGCGGCCCGACGGAGAGATCGAGATGACCGGGCCCGCGGTGATCGTGGCCGAGGGCGAGCTCGACGCGGACTGGTTCGCGGCAATCGAAACCGTAAACCCGTGAACTGTCGCTCGAATGGGTGATCCGTTTCACGCTGGGCGAGAGCGGGACTGCGCCACGTGATGGGCTCGGTAGCATCAAGCACCGGTCCGGACGGGTGCCCCTGCGAGCCCGCCACCGGTCGACAAAGCCGGAGGTGCTCATGAGTGCGGAGGCGACCAACCCCGCGACGCCGGGGCCGATCACGCCCGGAGCGCACCGTCGGCGCGGCCGCCCACGGATCGACCTGCGCCGTCTGGGCCGCGCCGCGCTCCTCGGCCCCACCACCCGCGACCGGCTCCCGGACGCCATCGGCCACGTCGTCGAGGCCCACCGCGCGCACCATCCGGACGCCGTGCTGGACCCGCTGCGCCGGGCCTACGTGCTCGCCGAGTCCTCGCACCGCGGCCAGATGCGCAAGAGCGGCGAGCCGTACATCACGCACCCCCTCGCGGTGACGCTGATCCTGGCCGAGCTGGGCGCGGAGACCACCACGCTCACCGCCTCCCTCCTGCACGACACCGTCGAGGACACGGAGGTGACCCTCGACCAGGTGCGCGAGCAGTTCGGCGAGGAGGTCGCCTATCTCGTCGACGGCGTCACCAAACTGGAGAAGGTCGACTACGGCGCCGCCGCCGAGCCCGAGACCTTCCGCAAGATGCTGGTCGCGACGGGCAACGACGTCCGCGTCATGTCGATCAAACTCGCCGACCGCCTGCACAACATGCGCACCCTCGGCGTCATGCGCCAGGAGAAACAGGAGCGGATCGCCAAGGTCACCCGCGACGTCCTCATCCCGCTCGCCGAGCGACTCGGCGTCCAGGCCCTGAAGACCGAGCTGGAGGACCTCGTCTTCGCGATCCTGCACCCCGAGGAGTACGCGGAGACCCGCGCGCTGATGGCGGCCAACGCCGCGCGCGACGACGACCCGCTCGCCGCGATCGCCGAAGAGGTGCGCAGTGTGCTGCGCGAGGCGGGCCTGAGCGCCGAAGTCCTCATCCGGCCCCGGCACTTCGTGTCCGTCCACCGCGTCCGGCGCAAGCGCGGCGAACTGCGCGGCGCCGACTTCGGCCGCCTCCTCGTCCTCGTCGGCGAGGACGCCGACTGCTACGGCGTGCTCGGCGAACTCCACACCTGTTTCACGCCCGTCGTCTCGGAGTTCAAGGACTTCATCGCCGTACCGAAGTTCAACCTGTACCAGTCGCTGCACACCGCCGTCGCCCGCGCCGACGGCGAGGTCGCCGAAGTCCTCATCCGCACGCACCAGATGCACAAGGTCGCGGAGGCGGGCGTCGTCGCGCTCGGCAACCCGTACGCGCCGTCCGGCGAGGAGCACCTCGACACCCTCGGCGAGCGCTCCGACCCCACCCGTCCCGGCTGGCTCTCCCGCCTGCTCGACTGGCAGCAGTCCGCGCCCGACGCCGACACCTTCTGGTCGACGCTCAGGGAGGACCTCGCGCAGGACCGCGAGATCACCGTCTTCCGGCCCGACGGCGGCACCATCGGCCTCCCCGCGGGCGCCAGTTGCGTCGACGCCGCGTACGCGCAGTACGGCGAGGACGCCCACGCCGTCATCGGCGCACGGGTCAACGGACGCCTGGCGACGCTCAGTACGGTCCTCAGCGACGGCGACACCGTCCAGCTCCTGATGGACCACATGGAGAGCGGCGCAGCCTCCGAACCGTCCCGCGACTGGCTCGACCACGCGCGCACGCCCGCCGCCCGCATCGCCATCCGCCGCTGGCTCACCGCGCACCCGGAGGGGCCGCGCGACACGGAGCCCGCACCGCGCGCCCCGTACAGCGGCCCCTCCGCCCGCCCCGCCGCCGCGAACGCCGTCGTCGAGCAGCCCGGCGCCACCGTCCGCCTCGCGGGCTGTTGTACGCCCGTGCCGCCCGACGAGATCACCGCGTTCGCCGTCCGCGGCGGCGCCGTCACCGTGCACCGCGTCGAGTGCTCGGGGGCGCAGCGCATGAAGAACGCCGGCCGCCCGGAGGTCGGCGTGCACTGGGCGGACGCGGCGACCGCCGAGTACCGGGTGACCCTCCTCGCTGAATCCTTCAGCCGCCCGCACCTGCTGGCCGACCTCACCGAAGCCATAGCGCTGGAGGGCGTCGCCATCATCTCGGCGACCGTCGAACCCCCCGCCCAGGGCCGGGTCCGGCACACGTACACGCTGCAACTCCCGGACGCCACCCACCTCCAGGCCCTGATGCGGGCGATGCGGAACGTGCCGGGCGTGTACGACGTGGGGCGCGCGCAGCACGCCGCGACGGGCGCCCTGTAAGCCGACCCGGGGCCTCGTTCGGGTGGTGCGGCGCGTGCCGCCCGGGCCGCGGGAGCGCGCGCTGATAGCGGTAGTTCATGCTGCTCAGCTCCCGAACGTCCCGCACCGCCGCGCTGCTCGCCGCCGGTGCCTCCGTCGCCCTCCTCGCCGCGGCCGCGCCCCGCCCGGCCACCCCGCTCGGACTCGGCGACCGGCTGTTCCCGCACCTCGGCAACCCCGGCTACGACGTGCAGTCGTACGACATCGCGCTCACGTACAAGGGCGACAACCGCAAGCCGCTCGACGCCGTCACCAAGATCGACGCCCGGGCGACGGACCGGCTCGACCGGGTCAACCTCGACTTCTCGCACGGCACCGTGCGGTCCGTGGAGGTCAACGGCGCCCCCGCCGACTTCGCGACCGGCGGCGAGGACCTGATCGTCACGCCCGCCCGCCCCGTCGTGGCCGGCGAACCTTTGCGCATCACCGTCCGGCACACCAGCGACCCCATGCCGGGCAAGGAGGAGATCGGCTGGGTGCGCACCAAGGACGGACTCGCCATGGCCAACCAGGCCGACGCCGGACACCGGGTGTTCCCGAGCAACGACCACCCCTCCGACAAGGCCTACTTCACCTTCCGCATCACCGCCCCCAAGGGCCTCACCGCCGTCGCCAACGGCGTCCCCATGGCCACGACGCGGCAGGCCGGCGCCACCCGCTGGTCCTACCGGACGCTCCACCCGATGGCCACCGAGCTCGCCCAGGTCTCCATCGGCCGCTCCGCGGTGCTCCACCAGCAGGGCCCGCACGGCCTGCCCGTACGCGACGTCGTACCGGCCAAGGACGTCAAGGCGCTGCGGCCGTGGCTGAAGAAGACGCCCGGCCAGATCTCCTGGATGGAGGGGAAGGTCGGCCGCTACCCCTTCGAGAACTACGGCCTGCTCGTCGCCGAGGCCACCACCGGTTTCGAACTCGAGACGCAGACGCTCTCCCTCTTCGAGAAGGACCTGTTCACCGAGCCCGGCTACCCGGAGTGGTACATCGACTCGATCATGGTCCACGAGCTGGCGCACCAGTGGTTCGGCGACAGTGTCAGCCCGCGCACCTGGTCCGACCTGTGGCTCAACGAGGGCCACGCCACCTGGTACGAGGCCCAGTACGCGGAGGAGAAGGCGGACCAGCCGATGGTGACGCGGATGCGGGACGCCTACCGCGACTCCGACGGCTGGCGCGCGGCCGGCGGCCCGCCCGCCGCGCCGAAGGGCCCCGAGAGCGGCGAGAAGATCAGCATCTTCCGGCCGGTCGTCTACGACGGCAGCGCCCTCGTCCTCTACGCGCTGCGCCAGGAGATCGGCAAGGACGCCTTCGACCGGCTGGAACGGCAGTGGGTGGCCACCCACCGTGACTCCACGGCCACGACGGCGGACTTCACCGGCCTCGCCGCACGGATCGCGGGACGCGACCTGACCGGCTTCTTCGACGCCTGGCTCTACGGCCGGAAGACGCCGCCGATGCCCGGACACCCCGACTGGAAGAGCCGGCCGGTGGAGAAGTAGGCCGGAATTCCGGGCTTCGGACCCGATGATCGCGGGCAATAACCCGGATGACGAGACGGCCCGTACCGTGCGACCATCTTCAGGTCGACGGCACGGGCCGACGGCGGTCACCGAACCGGCTCCTCCGGGAATCCCCGGGCCGGGCCGAGCGTTGACACAGAGGACGGGCGAGCGCCCGTCACGTTTCCCGCATCCCACTGACGTAAGGATCCAATGACCTCCTCTTCTTCCCCTTCCCAGGACGCGCAGAGCTTCGCGCAGAACCACCCCGAAGGTCTTCGGGCCGATGCCCTGATGGAAGAGGACGTCGCCTGGAGCCACGAGATCGACGGAGAGCGGGACGGCGATCAGCTCGACCGCTCCGAGCGCGCGGCCCTGCGCCGCGTCGCGGGCCTCTCCACCGAGCTCGAGGACGTCACCGAGGTCGAGTACCGACAGCTCCGCCTGGAGCGCGTGGTCCTCGTCGGCGTCTGGACGTCGGGAACGGTTCATGACGCGGAGAACTCCCTCGCGGAGCTCGCCGCCCTCGCCGAGACCGCCGGTGCCCTCGTGCTCGACGGCGTCATCCAGCGCCGGGACAAGCCCGACGCGGCGACGTACATCGGCTCGGGCAAGGCCCAGGAGCTGCGCGACATCGTCCTCGAGACCGGTGCCGACACCGTCGTGTGCGACGGTGAGCTCAGCCCCGGCCAGCTCATCCACCTCGAAGACGTCGTCAAGGTCAAGGTGGTCGACCGGACCGCCCTGATCCTCGACATCTTCGCCCAGCACGCCAAGTCCCGAGAGGGCAAGGCGCAGGTCGCGCTCGCGCAGATGCAGTACATGCTGCCGCGCCTGCGCGGTTGGGGTCAGTCGCTCTCCCGGCAGATGGGTGGCGGTGGCTCCTCCGGCTCCGGCGGTGGCATGGCCACCCGTGGTCCCGGTGAGACCAAGATCGAGACGGACCGGCGTCGGATCCGCGAGAAGATGGCGAAGATGCGCCGGGAGATCGCGGAGATGAAGACGGGCCGCGACATCAAGCGCCAGGAGCGCAAGCGGAACAAGGTGCCGTCGGTCGCCATCGCCGGATACACCAACGCGGGCAAGTCCTCGCTGCTCAACCGCCTCACGGGCGCGGGCGTGCTGGTGGAGAACGCGCTGTTCGCCACCCTCGACCCGACCGTGCGCCGGGCCGAGACGCCGAGCGGCCGGCTGTACACGCTGGCCGACACCGTCGGCTTCGTCCGGCACCTTCCGCACCACCTCGTCGAGGCGTTCCGCTCCACGATGGAGGAGGTCGGCGACTCCGACCTGATCCTGCACGTGGTCGACGGCTCGCACCCGGTGCCGGAGGAGCAGCTCGCCGCGGTGCGCGAGGTCATCCGTGACGTCGGCGCCACCAAGGTGCCGGAGATCGTGGTGATCAACAAGGCGGACGCGGCGGACCCCCTGGTCCTCCAGCGGCTGCTGCGTGTCGAGAAGCACGCGATCGCCGTCTCCGCCCGCACGGGCGCCGGCATCGACGAGCTGCTCGCGCTCATCGACGCCGAACTGCCGCGGCCCTCGGTCGAGATCGAGGCCCTCGTGCCGTACACGCACGGCCAGCTGGTCGCGCGGGCGCACACCGACGGCGAGGTGATCTCCGAGGAGCACACCCCGGAGGGCACGCTCCTGAAGGCGCGCGTCCACGAGGAACTCGCGGCGGAATTCGCGCCGTACGTGCCGACGGGCGCCGCCGGCTGACGTCCAGCAGTACTACGGGAAAGGGCCCCTCCCCGGTCACCCGGGGAGGGGCCCTTTCCCGTGGGACCCGGCCGTCGCTCGGGTCCCACGGGCAACCGCCCTACTGGCTGCCGTACTTCTCGCTCATCGTGTCGAAGACCTGCTGGGCCTCCTGGCCCAACTGCGGTCCGGCGAGCCAGGTGTTGTCGGGCGGGCCGATCGACGTGTTCGACACCAGGACGGTCTTGCCGCCGTCGTTGCGGAACCAGCCGCCGCCGGACGAACCACCGGTCATGGTGCAGCCGATGCGGTACATCGTCGGGTCCGTCGAGTTCAGCGCGAGCCGGCCCGGACGGTCGAGGCACTTGTTCATCAGCAGGCCGTCGAACGGCGGCGCGGCCGGGTAGCCCCAGGCGCCCATCGAGCCGACCGACTGCACGGAGGGCGTGGAGAAGTCCACCTCCAGCGCGTTCCCGACCGTCTCCTCCAGGGACTTGGTGCCCTGCTCAGGCTTCATGTGCAGCACCGCGAAGTCGTACGGCGCGCCCGCGCCGCCCGACTCGGCACCCTGGTCGATCCACTCGTTCGACGTGGAGGCCCAGTCCGCCCAGTACGTGCCGTACGGCGCGATCTCCTGCTGCGACGCGTTGCGCAGGGCGTCGGCCGACTTGCCGAGGTCGTTGTACGACGGGACGAACGCGATGTTGCGGTACCAGCCGCCCGCCGAACCGGCGTGGACGCAGTGGCCCGCGGTCCACACGAGGTTCGACTTGCCGGGGTTGCGCGGGTCCTTCACGACGGTGCCGGAGCAGACCATCGAACCCTCGGGGGAGTCGAAGAAGACCTTGCCGACCGGCGCCGCGTTCTCGTGGTACGGCGTCTTCTCGGCCTGCGCCTTCACCGGGGAGGGCTCCGGGTCGGAGACGCCCTGGTCGGTCGAGTAGTCCTTCGCCGCGATCGTCTTGTCCGGGTCCTTGGCGGACTTCATCCGCTCGGGCTTCCACAGGCCCTCGATGACCGGGTTGACGAAGTCCTTGGCCTCGCGCAGCCAGTCGTCCTTGTCCCAGTTCTTCCAGGCCCCGTTCTTCCACTTGTCGGGGTCGATGCCGTGCTTCTTCAGCTGGCCGGCGATGTCACCCGGCAGCTTCGCGCCGCTGTCGGAGCCCTGCGACGTGGTGGCCGCGGGCTTGTCGCCCGAGGCATTGCTGTCCTTGCTGTCGTTGCAGCCGGTGGCGGTGAGCGCCAGGACCGCGACGATGCCGGTCGCGGCGAGAACGGAACGCCGCCCCCGGCCGCGCGCGACGGACGGACGTATGGAACGCATGGTGCGATTACCCCCGATGGAAATCTGTCATGAGCGTGTCATTCCGGGACGGGTGACCCTGTGAACCCGCTGAGACACAGCACCCCACTATGCCCGTGAGGTCGAGGACGAACGGCGGCGGGGTGGTGAAGATTCCTCCACCCCGCCGCTCCGGCATCACTGCCCGGCGAACTTCTTGCTCACGGCGTCATAGATCCCCTTGGCCTCCTTGCCCAGCCGCGGACCGGCCAGCCACCCCGCCGTCACCGGACCGATCGAGGTGTTGGACACCAGCGCCGGCTTGCCGTCCGAACCCTGGCCGACCCAGCCGCCACCGGACGAACCACCCGTCATCGTGCAGCCGATGCGGTACATCGTCGGGTCCGTCGTGTTCAGCGAGAGCCGGCCCGGCTTGTCCGCGCACTGGAACAGCTTCTGCCCGTCGAACGGCGGCGCCGCCGGGTAGCCCTTCGCCGTCAGCTGCGAGATCTTCGGCACCGCCGGCGCGTTGAAGTTCACCGGAAGCGCCGAACCGACCGTCTCCTCCAGCGACTTGCCCGAACTGCCCTTCTCCGGCGTCACGTGAATGGACGCGAAGTCGAACGGAGCGCCCGCCCCGCCCGTCGGGCCGCCCTGCTCGATCCACTGGTCGGACGTCTGCGCCCAGTCACCCCACCAGACACCGTACGGAGCGACCTCCTCCTTCGGCGCGCCCTGCAGCTCGGCCGCCGACTTGCCGCTGTCGTTGTACGAGGGCACGAACGCGATGTTGCGGTACCAGCCGCCGTTCTTGCCCGCGTGCACGCAGTGGCCCGCGGTCCAGATCATGTTGGACTTGCCCGGGTGCGCCGGGTCGGTGACCACGGTCGCCGAGCACACCATCGAACCCTCGGGCCCGTCGAAGAACAGCTTGCCCGCGTACGGCGCGCTGCCGTGGTACGGGCTGGCGACCGCCGCGGCCTCGACCGGCTTCGGCGTCGGGTCCGTCACGCCCTGGTCGCCGGAGAGATCGCTGTCGTCGACCTCGTTGTCCGGGTTCTTGTCGGCGTCACGCATCCGGTCCGAGTCCCACAGACCGTCGATGATGGGATTGACGTAGTCCTGCGCCTCACGCAGCCACTTGTCCTTGTCCCAGTTCTTCCACTCGCCGTTCTTCCACTTGTCCAGATCGATCCCGTGCTCCTTGAGCCGGTCCTTGAGCTCGTCCGGGATCTTGATCGTGTCACCGCCCGCGGGAGCCGAGGCGGTCGGCTTGTCACTCGCGTCGTCCTCGCTCGGACCGCAGGCCGTGGCGGTCAGGGCGAGCACCGCGCCGAGCGCAACTGCCGCCGCCACGGGGGACGTTCTGCCGCGCACGCCCCTCGCGCGGCGAGCGGCGAACAGCGGGCGTATGGGTCGCATGTCGTGAATCCCCCTGGGCTTCGAGATCGTTGCAGTGCCGTACGTGTGCGGTGGACGAGCGGCGCCGCCCCTCCGCCGAACGGCACCCCACACTATGCCGGTGCCGTCGGGGACGACCGACGGAACAGCAACGGTTCCGTCACGGAGGGATCATGCGCGCCCTACGGATCGTTGAGGCACGGCACCGCTGGCAGAGACGGGACAGAGACGGGACAGAGACGGGACAGAGACGGGACAGAGACGGGGCGTGGGCCACGGTCGGGCTGGGACGACGCCCGCTGCCCGCAGGGACGAGGCCGCGATTCTCAGAGATGAGGCCGCGATGCTCAGGGGCGGCGCCGTACGAATCGCCGGGGCCCGGCGCCGAACGACTCGGCGGGCGTCGCCGCAGGGCTCGTCGGTGCGCGGCTCCGCGCGACGAGGGCCGCACGCAGCACCCGGGCCGGGGAGAACGGCGCAGCGTACGTCGGCGTCGGCCGCGTGGCCGGCGGTGCGCGGCAAAGGTCTCGTCATGAGTCTCCGTTCGACCCGTGTTCCTACGGGCGCATCGTCGTTAGTGCGTACGGGGGATCCGCAGTCGGCGTTCAGTCCTCGAACCGTCCTGGTGTCCTGCCGGACGGTTCCTTCGGTCTGCGCACACCGACTCGCTCCGCCCACCGGTGAGTCGACGGGCCCCGTCGGCCGTATATCCAGCGGGAGGACCAACAGCCGTGGCCGTGACCGATCCTGCGCCCCTTCCGGTGCCCGCCCCGTACGACGGGGAGACGCGGGGGACGCCTGCCCGTGAAGGCGTCGCGCACGAAGGGATCCTGCGCCGCCAGTCCGCGCGGGAGTCCGCGGCGCGCACCTATGCGCGCGCGCTGCCGATCGTGCCGGTACGGGCCCGTGGGCTCACCATCGAAGGCGCCGACGGCCGCCGGTATCTGGACTGCCTCTCCGGCGCCGGCACCCTCGCGCTCGGCCACAACCACCCCGTCGTCCTCGAAGCGATCCGCAAGGTGCTCGACTCGGGCGCCCCGCTCCACGTCCTCGACCTGGCCACCCCCGTCAAGGACGACTTCACCACCGAGCTGTTCCGCACCCTGCCGCCCGCCCTCGCCGACCGGGCCCGCATCCAGTTCTGCGGACCGGCCGGGACGGACGCCGTCGAAGCGGCCCTGAAACTGGTCCGCACCGCCACCGGACGCTCCGGCCTGCTCGCCTTCACCGGCGCCTATCACGGGATGACCGCGGGGGCCCTCGAAGCATCGGGCGGCGCACAGGACGTCCGCGTCACGCGCCTGCCCTATCCGCAGGACTACCGCTGCCCCTTCGGCATCGGCGGACCGCGCGGCGCCGAACTCGCCGCCCGCTGGACGCGGTCGCTCCTCGACGACACCAAGTCGGGGGTGCCGCACCCGGCGGGCATGATCCTCGAACCCGTCCAGGGGGAGGGCGGCGTGATCCCCGCGCCTGACGCCTGGCTGCGCCGCATGCGGACCCTCACCGAAGAGCACTCGATCCCGCTGATCGCCGACGAGGTACAGACCGGCGTCGGCCGTACCGGGGCCTTCTGGGCCGTCGAGCACAGCGGCATCGTCCCGGACGTGATGGTGCTGTCCAAGGCGATCGGCGGCAGCCTCCCGCTCGCCGTGATCGTCTACCGGGACGACCTCGACGTCTGGCGGCCCGGCGCCCACGCGGGCACCTTCCGCGGCAACCAACTCGCGATGGCCGCCGGCGCCGCCACCCTCGCCCACGTCCGCGAGAACCACCTCGCCCAGCGCGCCGCCGACCTCGGCGCCCGTATGCTCGGCCAACTCCAGGCCCTGGCCAAGGAGTTCCCCTGCATCGGCGACGTCCGCGGCCGCGGCCTGATGATCGGCGTCGAACTGGTCGACCCGGAGGGCGGCCCCGCCCCGGCCCACCCCGGCACCACCCCGTCCACGGGCGTCCCGACCCCCACCGTCTCGGACCCCCTCCTCGACGGCCCGGGCGCGGGCCCGCTCCCCGCCGCCCCGGCCCTCGCCGCGGCCGTGCGGGACGCCTGCCTCGACCGGGGCCTGATCGTCGAGCTCGGCGGCCGCCACTCCAGCGTCGTACGCCTCCTGCCACCCCTGACGATCTCCGACGAACAGGCCGCGGCCGTCGTCGACCGCCTCGCGGACGCCCTCGCCGCCGTGGCCCGCGCCCATCACGCCTAGCCGTCGGACCAGCCGACGGCACACCCCCGCCGCCACCGACGGCACACCGGACCAGCCGGACCCGCGCCACACGGAGCCCACCACCCCACGCAAGGAAGCCCTCTTGAACGCCACTCCCACATCCGACGGCCGTCCCCGCCCTCCTGCCGGCGGCGCCTGCGACACGCAGCCTCCGCCCGCGCCGGAACGCGAAACGGTCCCCCGGCAGAAGGGCAGCGGCCAAGAGGCCGAACGTCCGCACACTCCCACCCTCGACCTCCTTGACCATCCGGACCCGGCAACCGCCGCCCAGGCCGCGGCAGTCGAGAACCTCCTGCGCTGCTGGGTACGCGAGAACAACATCGCTCCTCCTTCCCGCGGCGCCCTCCGCATCGCCCTCCCCGCGAGCGGCGCCGCCCTTCTCGTCCCCATCCACTACTGGTCCCCGGCCGGCTGGCACCGCTTCGGCCTCCCCTACCTGGAGGACGGCCCCCGCAGCGCCCCCTGCGTCGACGCCGTGACCCTTGCGGCACTCCTCAGCCGGGAGTCGGGTCCTGAGGAGACGGCGACTGAGGACTTGGTGTCGGCGGGGCCTGAGGAGACGCCGGCTGAGGACTCGGTGGCAGCCGGTCCTGGAGGGGCGGCGACTGAGGGCTGGGTCCCGGGAGGGGGTGAGGCCGGAGCCAGGGCTCGCGCCCAGCCCGACGCGCCCGCCCGACTTAGCCCGCCCGAGTCGACCGGTACCGCGGTCGACCCCGTCACCCCGGCCGTCGGCCAACCGCAGCCCGCCGCCCCCCGCGCCGCGCCCCCCTCCGGCGACGGCGGCGACCTGGTCGGCCGGGTCGCCGACTCGGTGCGCCGCACCGCGGACTTCATCGCCGACCGACGCCGCCGACCGTCCGACACCCCGGACCGCTTCCTCGCCGCGGAACAGTCGCTCCTCCTCGGCCACCCCCTGCACCCGACGCCGAAGAGTCGTGAGGGACTCTCCGAGGGCGAATCCCACCTCTACTCACCGGAGTTGCGCGGCTCCTTCCCGCTGCATTGGATCGCGGTCGCCCCCGAACTCCTCGCCCAGGACTCGGCCTGGACCGAACGCGGCCGCACCATCACCGCCGCCCACCTCACCTCCCAACTCGCCGGCCCCAAGCTTTCCTTGCCCGACGGCCATGCCGCCCTGCCCATGCACCCCTGGCAGATCCGCGAACTCCAGCACCGGCCCGCCACCGCCGCCCTCCTGGACGCCGGCCTGCTGCGCGATCTCGGCCCGCTCGGCACGCCCTGGTACCCCACCTCCTCCGTCCGCACCCTGTACCGCCCCGGCGCGCCCGCCATGCTGAAGCTCTCGCTCGGCCTGCGCATCACCAACTCCCGCCGCGAGAACCTCCGCAAGGAACTCCACCGAGGCGTCGAGGTCCACCGCCTGCTCCGCACCGGCCTGGCCGAGCAGTGGCACGCCGCCCACCCCGGCTTCGACATCGTCCGGGACCCGGCCTGGCTCGCAGTCGACGACGCCGCGGGCAACCCCGTCCCCGGCCTGGACGTCATGATCCGCAACAACCCCTTCGGCCCCGGCGACGACGCTGCCTGCGTCGCCGGATTCGTCTCGCCCCGGCCGACCGTCACCCCGGCGGTCCGCGGCGGCCGGGCCCCCATGAGCTCCCGCCTCGCCGACACGATCACCCGCCTCGCGGCCCTGACCGGACGACCCGGCGGAGCCGTGGCCACCGAGTGGTTCCTGCGCTACCTCGAACACGTCGTACGCCCCGTGCTCTGGCTCGACAGCGAAGCCGGCATCGCCCTGGAAGCCCACCAGCAGAACACGCTTCTGCTGCTCGACTCCGACGGCTGGCCCATCGGCGGCTACTACCGCGACAACCAGGGCTACTACTTCCGAGAGTCCCGACGCGCCGAACTCGACCAGCGACTCCCCGGGATCGGCGCGGACAGCGACACGTTCGTCTCCGACGCAGTGACCGACGAACGCTTCGCCTACTACCTCGCCATCAACAACGTCCTCGGCCTGATCGGAGCCTTCGGCTCCCAACAACTGGCCGACGAAAGGCTGTTGCTCGCCGCCTTCCGTCGCTTCCTCGGCGAAGCCGCCGCCGGACCCTTCCGGTTGCGCAGCCCCCTGCCCGGCCTGCTGCTGGACTCACCCACCCTCCGCTGCAAGGCGAACCTGCTCACGCGCCTGCACGGCCTCGACGAACTCATCGGCCCCGTCGACACCCAGTCCGTCTACGTCACCATCACCAACCCCCTCCATTCCTGAACCCCGGAGAACCGAGGACCACACCCCGGACCACCTTCTGAGAGGAGCGTCGTCGTGCCCCCCACCGATGCGAGCACCGGCGCCGGTGCCACCCCCGTCGCCGATCCGAGCGGAACCGTCACCGGCACCGAGAACACCGACTGCCAGGACACCCTGGACCTGCGCCTGCCCGACGAACTGATCGCGCTCATCGCCGAACAGGACGGGCAGATGTCTGCCGCCCACGGCCCGGACAGCGCCCGCCACGCCATCGCCTCCCCGAACCCCACCGCGCTGATCGAGCACGATCTGCTCGACAACGTGGGGGAGTGGGGGCCGGTCACGACTCCGTCCGGCGTGTTCCACCTCGTCCCGGTACGCATCCAGCGCGACCTGACGCTGATCAGCCGCTGGATGAACGACCCCGCCGTGGCCCTCTTCTGGGAACTCGCCGGCCCGGAAGCCGTCACGGCGGACCATCTGCGCCCCCAACTCGACGGTGACGGACGCAGCGTGCCCTGCCTCGGCGTCCTCGACGGCACACCGATGAGCTACTGGGAGATCTACCGCGCCGACCTCGACCCGCTGGCCCGCCACTACCCCGCACGCCCGCACGACACCGGAATCCACCTCCTCATCGGTGGTGTCGCCAACCGCGGACGAGGCCTCGGAACCACGCTCCTCCAAGCCGTCGCCGATCTCGTACTCGATCACCGCCCGCAATGCGCGCGCGTCGTGGCAGAACCCGACCTTCGCAACACCCCTTCCGTCTCAGCCTTCCTGAGCGCCGGCTTCCGCTTCTCCGCCGAAGTGGACCTCCCCGACAAGCGGGCCGCGCTCATGATCCGTGACCGAGCCCTGCGCACCGTGCTGTGAGTCGGTCACTCTTAGTACACCGCTCGACCCGATCCGGTTCCCTCTCGAGGAGTCCCCGTGCCGAATCCGTCCGTCGTCCCGACTTCCACCGAATCGCCCGAGCTGTACGACCCGCCCGAGCTCACGCGTGAGAACTGGGACCGGGCGGGCGCGCGGCTGCTGGCCAAACTGATCGGCGAGTTCGCGTACGAGGAAATCCTCCGACCGGAACCGCTCGAAACGGATGAACCGATCGAACCGGCCGAACCCGGCGCCGCGGCAGGGCCGGGCCGCCACCCCTACACCCTGACGGTGCCCGACAGGCCGGAGACGGACGGCGGCGAACTTCGCTTCAGCGCCCGCCGAGGCGCGTACGGAAGCTGGCAGGTCGACGCCACCAGCCTCACGTGGACGCCGGGGCCGGACGGCCCGGAGAAGGCGGAGCCCACCCGGCTCACCGACCCGCTCGCCTTCCTCCTGCGCGCCAAGCACGTCCTCGGCCTCGACGGCACGACGCTCGGGCACCTGCTCCGCGAGCTGACCGTCACCCTCGCCGCCGACGCGCGCCTGGACCACACCGCGCTCGCCGCGGACCGGCTCGCCGACCTCGGATACGCCGAGCTGGAGGGACACCAGACCGGTCACCCGTGGCTCGTCCTGAACAAGGGCCGCCTCGGCTTCTCCGCCACGGACACCTCCCGCTGGGCCCCCGAAGCCCGGCGCCACACGGACCTCCCCTGGATCGCGGTGCACACCGGCCTCGCCACCTACCGCGGAGCCCGGGGCCTGGAATCCGCCGACTCCCTCTACTCCCGCGAGCTGAGCCCGACGGCGAGGGAACTGTTCGCCGACGCCCTCAAGGCCCGCGGCCTGGACCCGGCGGCGTATCTCTACCTGCCCGTGCACCCCTGGCAGTGGGACGACATCGTGCTGCCGCTGTTCGCGCCCTCCATCGCCGCGGACGCGATCGTCCCGCTGCCCACCGACGGTGACCTCCGACTGCCGCAGCAGTCGATCCGCACCTTCCTGAACACCACCCACCCCGAGCGGCTCACCGTGAAGCTGCCGCTGTCCGTGCTCAACACCCTCGTATGGCGCGGACTCCCGACCGAGCGCACGCTGGCCGCCCCCGCCGTCACCACATGGATGCAGGGGCTCCGCGACGGCGATCCGTTCCTCAAGGACGAGTGCGGCGTCATCCTGCTGGGCGAAGTGGCCTCGGTGACCGTTCAGCACCCCCTGTACGACGGGCTCGACGAAGTCCCCTACCAGTACAAGGAACTGCTGGGCGCCATCTGGCGCGAACCCGTGTCACGCCACCTCGCCCCCGGAGAGCGGGCCCGGACCCTCGCCTCCTTGTTGCACACCGACCCACAAGGACGTGCGTTCACGGCCGAACTGGTCGCCCGGTCGGGACTCGATGCCGGCACCTGGCTGCGCAGGCTCTTCGCGGCACTGCTCCCGCCGCTGCTGCGCTTCCTGTACCGCTACGGCACCGTGTTCTCGCCCCACGGCGAGAACGCCATCGTCGTCTTCGACGAGAAGGACGTTCCCGTACGCCTCGCCGTCAAGGACTTCGTGGACGACGTAAACATCAGCTCGGAGCCCCTTCCCGAACACCACGCCATGCCCCAGGACGTCCGCGAGGTGCTGCTCACGGAGCGTCCCTCCTTCCTCACCCAGTTCATCCACTCCGGCCTCTTCGTCGGTGTGTTCCGCTATCTGGCGCCCCTGTGCGAGGACCAACTCGGAGTTCCGGAGGAGGAGTTCTGGGCCCTGGTGCGCGCCGAGATCCTCCGCCACCACTCCCGCTTCCCTGAGCTCAAGGAGCGGTACGAGATGTTCGACCTGCTCACCCCCCGCATCGAGCGCCTCTGCCTCAACCGCAACCGGCTGCACCTCGACGGCTACCGCGACCGCTCCCACCGCCCGCACGCGGCCGTGCACGGCACCGTCCCCAACCCCCTGCACCAGCCTTGATCGCGGGATTGTCAGTGGCGCCCTTTAGGGTGGTCGAGCTATGACGAAGCCCTCACTCCCCGAGCTCCTGCACGCCGCCGTCACCGCTGTCGGCGGCACGGAGCGCCCTGGCCAGGTGACCATGGCCGAGACCGTCGCCGAGGCGATCGACGACGGTTCCCACCTTCTCGTCCAGGCGGGCACCGGCACCGGAAAGTCGCTCGGCTATCTGGTGCCGGCCCTGGCCCACGGGGAGCGCGTCGTGGTCGCCACGGCGACGCTGGCACTGCAGCGCCAGCTCGTGGAGCGGGACCTGCCGCGCACGGTCGAGTCCCTCCACCCTCTGCTGCGCAGACGCCCCAATTTCGCGATGCTCAAGGGCCGGTCGAACTATCTGTGTCTGCACCGCCTCCATGAAGGCGTGCCGCAGGAGGAGGAAGAGGGCCTCTTCGACCAGTTCGAGGCGGCCGCCCCCACCAGCAAGCTGGGGCAGGACCTGCTGCGCATGCGGGACTGGGCGGACGAGACGGAGACGGGCGACCGGGACGATCTGACCCCGGGCGTCTCGGACAAGGCCTGGTCCCAGGTGTCGGTCTCCTCGCGCGAATGCCTGGGCGCGTCGAAGTGCGCGTACGGCCAGGAATGCTTCGCCGAGATGTCCCGCGAGCGCGCCAAGCTCGCCGACGTCATCGTGACCAACCACGCCCTCCTGGCGATCGACGCCATCGAGGGCGCGCCGGTCCTGCCGCAGCACGAGGTGCTGATCGTGGACGAGGCCCACGAGCTGGTCTCCCGCGTGACCGGCGTCGCCACGGGCGAGCTGACCCCCGGGCAGGTCAACCGGGCGGTGCGCCGCGCCGCGAAGCTGGTGAACGAGAAGGCCGCCGACCAGCTGCAGACCGCCGCCGAGGGCTTCGAGCGGCTCATGGAGTTGGCCCTGCCCGGCCGCCTCGAGGAGATCCCGGAGGACCTCGGTTACGCGCTGATGGCCCTGCGCGATGCCGCGCGGACCGTGATCACCGCCCTCGGCACCACGCGCGACAAGTCCGTCCAGGACGAGGACGCCGTGCGCAAGCAGGCCCTGGCCGCGGTCGAGACGATCCACGACGTCTCGGAGCGGATCACGAACGGATCGGAGTGGGACGTCGTCTGGTACGAACGGCACGAGCGCTTCGGAGCGTCCCTCCGGGTGGCGCCCATGTCCGTCTCCGGACTGCTGCGGGAGAAGCTGTTCGCCGACCGCTCCGTGATCCTCACGTCGGCCACCCTGAAGCTCGGCGGGGACTTCAACGGCGTGGGTGCGTCGCTGGGCCTCGCCCCCGAGGGCACCAAGGGCGACGATCTGCCCGAGTGGAAGGGCGTCGACGTCGGCTCCCCGTTCGACTACCCGAAGCAGGGCATCCTCTACGTCGCCAAGCACCTGGCCCGCCCCGCGCGCGAGGGCACGCGCACCGACATGATGGACGAGCTGGCCGAGCTGATGCAGGCGGCGGGCGGCCGGACGCTCGGCCTCTTCTCGTCCATGCGTGCGGCGCAGGCGGCCGCGGAAGAGCTACGTACGAGGATCCCGGAGTACCCGATCCTCTTGCAGGGCGAGGACACGCTCGGCGAGCTGATCAAGAACTTCGCGGCCGACCCGAAGACCTGTCTCTTCGGCACCCTGTCGCTGTGGCAGGGCGTGGACGTCCCGGGGGCCAGCTGTCAGCTGGTGGTCATGGACAAGATCCCGTTCCCCCGGCCCGACGACCCGCTGATGAGCGCACGCCAGAAGGCGGTGGAGGACGCGGGCGGCAATGGCTTCATGGCCGTGGCGGCGACGCACTCGGCGCTGCTGATGGCGCAGGGAGCGGGCCGTCTCGTCCGGGCCACGGGCGACCGCGGCGTCGTCGCGGTGCTCGACCCGCGCCTCGCGACGGCTCGATACGGCAGCTATCTGCGGGCTTCGATGCCCGACTTCTGGTACACGACCGACCGGAACCAGGTACGGCGCTCCCTCGCGGCGATCGACGCGGTGGCGAAGGCGGACGACAAGTAGGCCGGCAGGACCCTGCGGGGCTCGGCGCGGACAGCGCTGGGCCCCGGAACCGGCGCAGTTGGTCCCGGGGCCCGGTCAGGGAGGAGCGTCACACGCGCCGCAGGACGGCCACCACCTTGCCGAGGATCGTCGCCTCGTCACCGGGGATCGGCTGGTACGCCGAGTTGTGCGGGAGCAGCCATACGTGGCCGTCCTCGCGCTTGAAGCGCTTGACCGTGGCCTCGCCGTCGAGCATCGCGGCGACGATGTCGCCGTTCTCCGCCACCGGCTGGCGGCGGACCGTGACCCAGTCGCCGTCGCAGATCGCGGCCTCGATCATCGAGTCACCGACGACCTTCAGCACGAACAGCTCGCCGTCGCCGACCAGCTGCCGGGGGAGCGGGAAGACGTCCTCGACCGACTCCTCGGCGAGGATCGGGCCACCGGCGGCGATACGGCCGACCAGGGGGACGTACGAGGCGGCGGGCTTGCCCGTCGTGTCCGTGGGCTGCGCGCTGGGCTGGTCCGAGCCACGGACCTCGTACGCGCGCGGGCGGTGGGGGTCACGGCGCAGGAACCCCTTGCGCTCGAGAGCCATCAGCTGGTGCGCGACCGACGACGTGCTGGACAGGCCCACGGCCTGGCCGATCTCCCGCATCGACGGCGGGTAGCCCCGGCGCTGCACGGAGTCCCGGATGACCTCGATCACTCGACGCTGGCGGTCGGTGAGCCCCGAGCTGTCGGCGCGGATACCTGGAGGTCGGCCGGGCAAGGAGCGCCCGGGCTTGGGCCCCTCCTGGTTCATGGCTGCGTCATTCATGGCATGCACCGGCTCGAGTCGGCCCTGGGGGCGGCCCTGGGCAGTGATGGTGGCACTGTCTGCGGTCGTGGTCACGTCGGTCGGCCCCTCTCGAGAATGTCTCCCTAGCTAGCCAACGGTAGTTCCTTTCGAAAGGTTGCGCCAAACACACGTTCGAGTGAAAAATCGCAGATTACTTGTTGTGATCATGCGCCTGGGTGTATGGCTGCCGTTCGAGCGGAGAGGCAATTCGGCTCAATCCGGTACGCTTCAGCGCCGGGGCAGAGACCCACTCCGTGGGCTCCCTCAGTCTGCCACCCCGCGCCCGGTCAACCGGGCACCGCCCCCTCTTCCCGTGCGTCGTGCCGGTCGGGGCCTGTGGCCTGTGGGGTTGCCGTGACGCGCACCCGGAGCGCGGGGCCGCGCGACACGCGCTAGGGATCAAAAGGCGGCCAAACCCCAGATGTAGTGGTTGGATTGCATCAGCAGCCCAGAAGTTGTGGTCCCTGGTCCGTCGAGGTCTTGGTCATCGCCTATGCTTGGGGCTGCTTCGAGGGGCTGGACCAGCCACTCGGGGCTATCGAGTCGTGCCGTGAAGGAGGGTTGGGAGTTCATGCACTGCCCCTTCTGCAGGCATCCCGACAGCCGTGTCGTCGACAGCCGCACCACCGACGACGGCACGTCGATCCGCAGGCGCCGCCAGTGCCCCGACTGCTCCCGCCGTTTCACGACGGTGGAGACGTGTTCACTGATGGTGGTCAAGCGGAGCGGGGTGACCGAACCCTTCAGCCGCACCAAGGTCATCAACGGCGTACGCAAGGCGTGCCAGGGGCGTCCCGTGACCGAGGACGCTCTCGCCCTGCTCGGCCAGCGGGTCGAGGAGGCGGTGCGCGCCACCGGAAGCGCCGAGCTGACCACGCATGACGTGGGTCTGGCCATACTCGGCCCACTCCAGGAGCTGGATCTCGTCGCCTACCTGCGCTTCGCGTCCGTCTACCGGGCGTTCGACTCGCTGGAGGACTTCGAGTCGGCCATCGCGGAACTGAGAGAACAGACGTCCGGCGCGGACGCGGACGGCGCCGGCGGGGAACGCGTAGAGGGCGAGTGCGGGCCCGGAGGGACGATCGAAGTCCCCGTGCCCGCCCACGCCGCCGACTGACGGCCCCGGGCCGGGCGGCGGCGATCCACAGACCTGTTACGGGCGGCAAGAGCGGCGCCCGCAACACAAGACACACACCGTGCACGGGAAGATCCGGGCACTTTAGGGCGTTTTAGCCCGATATATGGGAGGCGGCATGACAGAGACGGCGAGCGGCCCGGCACGAGGCTCCCGAGCCAAGGGAGCCAAGGCCACCAAGGGTCTGCGTATCGAGCGCATCCACACCACTCCTGGCGTGCATCCGTACGACGAGGTGGAGTGGGCGCGCCGTGACGTCGTCATGACCAACTGGCGCGACGGCTCGGTCAACTTCGAGCAGCGTGGCGTCGAGTTCCCCGAGTTCTGGTCGGTGAACGCGGTCAACATCGTCACCAGCAAGTACTTCCGCGGTGCTGTCGGCACCCCGCAGCGCGAGGTGAGCCTCAAGCAGCTCATCGACCGCATCGTGAAGACGTATCGGAAGGCCGGCGAGGACTACAAGTACTTCGCTTCCCCCGCCGACGCCGAGATCTTCGAGCACGAGCTGGCGTACGCCCTCCTGCACCAGATCTTCAGCTTCAACTCGCCGGTGTGGTTCAACGTGGGCACGCCGCAGCCGCAGCAGGTCTCCGCCTGCTTCATCCTTGCCGTCGACGACTCCATGGAGTCGATCCTCGACTGGTACAAGGAAGAGGGCATGATCTTCAAGGGCGGCTCCGGCGCCGGCCTGAACCTCTCCCGCATCCGCTCCTCCAAGGAACTGCTCTCCTCCGGCGGCAACGCCTCGGGTCCGGTCTCCTTCATGCGCGGTGCCGACGCCTCTGCAGGAACGATCAAGTCGGGTGGCGCCACGCGCCGCGCCGCCAAGATGGTCATCCTCGACGTCGACCACCCCGACATCGAGGACTTCATCGAGACCAAGGTGAAGGAGGAGGAGAAGATCCGCGCCCTGCGTGACGCGGGCTTCGACATGGACCTGGGCGGCGACGACATCACGTCCGTCCAGTACCAGAACGCCAACAACTCGGTCCGCGTGAACGACGCGTTCATGAAGGCGGTCGAGGAGGGCGGCAAGTTCGGCCTCACCTCGCGCATGACCGGCGAGACCATCGAGGAGGTCGACGCCAAGTCGCTCTTCCGCAAGATGGCCGAGGCCGCCTGGGCCTGCGCCGACCCCGGCATCCAGTACGACGACACCATCAACCACTGGCACACGTGCCCGGAGTCCGGCCGGATCAACGGCTCGAACCCGTGCAGCGAGTACATGCACCTGGACAACACGTCCTGCAACCTCGCCTCGCTGAACCTGATGAAGTTCCTGAAGGACGACGGCAAGGGCAACCAGTCCTTCGACGTCGACCGCTTCTCGAAGGTCGTCGAGCTGGTCATCACCGCGATGGACATCTCGATCTGCTTCGCGGACTTCCCGACGCAGAAGATCGGCGAGAACACCCGCGCCTTCCGCCAGCTCGGCATCGGCTACGCGAACCTGGGCGCCCTGCTCATGGCGACCGGCCACGCCTACGACTCGGACGGCGGCCGCGCCCTCGCCGGCGCCATCACGTCGCTGATGACGGGTACCTCGTACAAGCGCTCCGCGGAGCTCGCCGCGGTCGTCGGCCCGTACGACGGCTACGCCAAGAACGCCACGCCGCACCAGCGCGTCATGAAGCAGCACGCCGACGCCAACACCACGGCCGTCCGCATGGACGACCTGGACAGCCCGATCTGGGCCGCCGCCACGGAGGCCTGGCAGGACGTCGTCCGCCTCGGCGAGAAGAACGGTTTCCGTAACGCCCAGGCGTCGGTCATCGCCCCGACCGGCACCATCGGTCTTGCGATGTCCTGCGACACCACCGGCCTCGAGCCCGACCTCGCCCTGGTCAAGTTCAAGAAGCTGGTCGGCGGCGGCTCCATGCAGATCGTCAACGGCACCGTGCCGCAGGCCCTGCGCCGCCTGGGTTACCAGGAGGAGCAGATCGAGGCGATCGTCGCGCACATCGCCGAGCACGGGAACGTCATCGACGCCCCCGGCCTGAAGACCGAGCACTACGAGGTCTTCGACTGCGCGATGGGCGAGCGCTCCATCTCCGCGATGGGCCACGTCCGCATGATGGCGGCCATCCAGCCGTGGATCTCGGGCGCCCTGTCCAAGACGGTCAACCTGCCGGAGACGGCGACCGTCGAGGACGTCGAGGAGGTCTACTTCGAGGCCTGGAAGATGGGCGTCAAGGCGCTCGCCATCTACCGCGACAACTGCAAGGTCGGCCAGCCGCTCTCCGCCAAGAAGAAGGAGAGCGAGAAGGCCGAGGTGACCGCGAAGACCGAGGCGACGATCCGCGAGGCCGTCGAGAAGGTCGTCGAGTACCGCCCGGTCCGCAAGCGCCTCCCCAAGGGTCGTCCCGGCATCACCACCTCCTTCACGGTGGGCGGCGCCGAGGGCTACATGACCGCCAACTCCTACCCGGACGACGGTCTCGGCGAGGTCTTCCTGAAGATGTCCAAGCAGGGCTCCACCCTCGCGGGCATGATGGACGCCTTCTCCATCGCCGTCTCGGTCGGCCTCCAGTACGGCGTGCCGCTGGAGACCTACGTCTCGAAGTTCACCAACATGCGCTTCGAGCCGGCCGGCATGACGGACGACCCGGACGTGCGGATGGCGCAGTCGATCGTCGACTACATCTTCCGCCGCCTGGCGCTCGACTTCCTGCCCTTCGAGACGCGCTCCGCGCTCGGCATCCACTCCGCCGAGGAGCGTCAGCGGCACCTGGAGACGGGCTCCTACGAGCCCTCCGAGGACGAGGTCGACGTCGAGGGTCTGGCCCAGTCGGCGCCCCGCGCCCAGGAGCTGAAGGCCGTCGAGACGCCGAAGGTCGAGACTCCCGCCGTGCAGCCCGCCCCGCAGCAGGCGCACACCAGCGCCGAGCTCGTGGAGATGCAGCTGGGCATCCAGGCCGACGCCCCGCTCTGCTTCTCCTGCGGTACGAAGATGCAGCGCGCCGGCTCCTGCTACATCTGCGAGGGCTGCGGCTCGACCAGCGGTTGCAGCTGATCCGCACGGATCGGGCTGATCGCACCGATCGCCTGAGCTGAGGGCGGCGGGACCCCAGGGTCCCGCCGCCCTTCGGCGTTCCTGGCTGCTACAGGCTGCCCATGGCGGCAGCGAACGCCGTGAGGTCGCCGTCAAAGGCACGGATGGCTTCCTGGAACGACCATTCGCCGTCGGCGCCCCGGGTGAACTCGGCGATGGTGGTGGCCGCGTGGCCCGCCACCGCGGAGAAGTCGTGCTCCGACAGGTCGGTGTACCCCTCGCGTATGCGCACTCCGGTGTTCGGCACGTCCCAGAACGCCTTCGGCCTGTCCCGGGCCTGTTCGTTCTGCTGGATGGCCACGCCCACCACCACGCGCGCGTACTGCGGTCCGAGACGGTCCAGTTCGAGCGTCATGACCTCGTCGAAGCCGAAGCCCTGACCCGTCCTGCTGTCCCGGTTGAGCGTGATCGTCCCGTCGGGGGAGCGGCTGTCGAAGTGGACGATGTAGGCCGGGGCGCCGTGCGGGTCCTCGCGCGTGTACGTCGCCGCGACCAGGTCCAGGTCATGGGGCGGCGAGCCGAGCGGGCTCGGGTCCCACTTCAACCCGACCTCGACCTTCTCGGACCCCTTGCGGAGACTGCTCACCGAACTCCCCCTTCTCGGCGTCGTGTTGCGTGCTGGTCACACGCTACGTGGTCCCACTGACAACTCGGTGGCCGTCCGTGTCCGTATCGTCGAACTGCCGATGCCCTACGGCGAGTTGGTACGGCATGTACTACCCCGGAGAGTGACCCCGCGTCACGCAGAGCGCCGTACGATGGCGCGGTGCTGGTCAAGTGGATTCGCTGCACTGTGATGGACCGTCGGGGGTTCGAGCGGGGGCAGCGGAAATGGGCGGGGCTCCTAGGAGAGCCGGGGTTCCGGGGGCAGGGCGGGGGCTGGAGCAGGAAACGGCCTGATGTGGCCCATGTCTTCGGGTTCTGGGAGAGCCGCGCCTTCTACGACTCCTTCATGGCGCGGTCCCACGACCGGCTCGCGGCGGCGCAGTCGGGCACGTTCAAGGACATCCAGGTCAAACTGTTCGACCACCGCTTCGACGTGAAGACCGGTTTCGAGCCGCGGTTCACGGACGCCGACGTGGTGCGGGTGGCGCACTGCAAGGTGAACGCCGAGCGGGCCGAGCACTTCACCTTGATGCAGCAGAAGGTCTGGAACCCGGCGATGGCGGGCTCGCCCGGCATGGTGCGGGGCTTCTTCGGCGAGGCACCGGGGGACGAGTTCGTGGTCCTGTCGATGTGGCGGTCGGCGGCCGAGCACGGCAAGTACCAGGTCGACCGGGTGGAGCGGCTCTCGCTGCGCGCCCAGACCGAAGCCGACATCGCGGCCATCTCCGGTGACATCGTGCAGTTGGAGCCGACCTGGACGGTCTGAACGCGTCGCCACGCGCGCGTGCCGTGTGATCTACGCCGGATGGAGCCCGTACGGGTGCTCGAAATCGGCCGGATCGATCTAGGGTCTTGGCATGGCACGTCCACGGCGCATCGTTCTTGTCCGGCACGGCGAATCCGAAGGCAACGCCGACGACACCGTGTACGAGCGCGAGCCCGATCACGCGCTGGCGCTCACCGAGAAGGGCCTGCGGCAGGCCGAGGAGACCGGCAAGGAGCTGCGCGAGCTGTTCGGCGGTGAGCGGGTGAGCGTCTACGTGTCGCCGTACCGGCGCACGCACGAGACGTTCCGTGCGTTCCGTCTGGATCCCGGTCGCGTACGGGTGCGGGAAGAGCCCCGCCTCCGGGAGCAGGACTGGGGGAACTGGCAGGACCGCGACGACGTACGGCTTCAGAAGGCGTACCGCGATGCCTACGGGCACTTCTTCTACCGCTTCGCGCAGGGCGAGTCCGGAGCCGACGTGTACGACCGCGTGGGGGCGTTCCTGGAGAGCCTGTACCGGAGCTTCGAGGACCCGGACCACCCGCCGAACGTGCTGCTCGTGACCCACGGTCTGACCATGCGGCTGTTCTGCATGCGCTGGTTCCACTGGACCGTGGCGGACTTCGAATCCCTGTCGAATCCCGGGAACGCGGAGACGCGATCGCTCGTTCTAGGGGGCGACGGGAAGTACGAACTGAACCGGCCATTCGAACGCTGGTGCGACCCAAGGCCCTATGGGGTCACCGGATAGAGTGGCAGGGCGATGACCGCTGACTCCTCTCCCGACAGGCGCATGGACCGCGCCCTGTCCAGCCTGCGCGGACTCTCGGTGGGCGACGCGCTGGGATCGCAGTTCTTCGTCCCGGCGAACTATCCGCTGCTCAAGCGCCGCGCGCTGCCCGCCGGCCCCTGGCAGTGGACCGATGACACCGAGATGGCCTGTTCCGTGGTGGCGGTCCTCGCAGCCCACGAGCGCATCGATCAGGACGACCTGGCGCGTTCGTTCGCGGAGCACCATGACTTCGACCGCGGCTACGGCCCGGCGGTGAACAGGCTGCTGCGACAGGTCCGGGAGGGCGGCGACTGGCGCGCGCTGGCGTCCGCCCTGTTCAAGGGGCAGGGGTCGTGGGGGAACGGGGCGGCGATGCGCATCGCGCCGCTCGGCGCCTACTACGCCGACGACCCCGAGCAGGCCACGCACCAGGCCGAGATCTCGGCGTATCCGACGCACCAGCACCGGGAAGCCGTCGTCGGCGCCATGGCCGTGGCCGCGGCCGCCGCCCTGGCCGGGAATCCGGCGGGGCCGCCTTCGCCCCGGGAGTTGCTCGACGGAGTGATCGCACTCGTGCCGCGCAGCGCGGTGGGAGCGGGGCTGCGCCGCGCCAAGGGCATGCTCGACTACGGCGACCCGGCCACCGTGGCCGCGGTGCTGGGCTGCGGCCGGCGGACGACCGCGCACGACACCGTGCCGTTCGCCCTCTGGTCGGCGGCGCGGGGGCTCGGAGACTTCGAGCGGGCCTTCTGGAGCACCGCACAAGTGGGCGGCGACATGGACACGACCTGCGCGATCGTGGGCGGGGTCGTCGCCTCCGCGCAGCGCGGGGCACCGCCCGCCGCATGGCTGGAGCAGACCGAGTCCCTTCCGGAGTGGGCGCCCGCCGTGAGGGCCTGAGGCGCCGCGCTCTTCCGTGACGCATGCCTGCGGGGCGCCGTGGATGCCGGACCGGCCTCGCCGTCTTACGGACGGACCGGCACCCACGCCTGTGCCGGGGCGTCAGCCCCCGGCGGGCCCGGCCGCGCTCGCCGTGCCGGCGAGGGCTTCCAGGTCGCTCTTGCGGACCTTGATCACCGTCAGTGCGACGCCCAGGGCGAGCAGGGCCATGGCTGCCGCCGGGATGAAGGCCGTGGAGATGCCGTGAGCGAGCACCTCGTGGCTCCAGGGCGCCGGCAGCTCGTGGGTCCTGGCGAACTCGGCCTTCTGCTCGGGGGAGGCGGTGGCCATGAAGTCGGCGATCTGGTCCTTCGCCTCGTCACGGCTGGCCGACCCGAAGACCGTCGTCAGGATGGAGAGCCCGAGCGAGCCTCCCACCTGCTGCGTCGTGTTGAGCAGCCCTGAGGCCGCACCCGCCTCGTGCGGAGCGACACCGGAGACCGCGGTGACCGTCACCGTCACGAAGTTCAGGCCCATGCCGAAGCCGAAGATCAGCATCGGGCCGAGGACCCCGCCGACGTACGAGCTCTCGGGGGTGATGAAGGCCTGCCAGGTCAGACCGACCACCACGAGCGCCGAACCACCCGCCATGAACGGCTTCGGCCCCAGCACGGGCAGCAGCCGCTGCGACAGCCCGGCGCCGACCGCGATCGCCGCCGTGACCGGCAGGAACGCCAGTCCCGCCTTGATCGGCGAGTAGCCCAGCACGTTCTGCACGAACAGCACGATGAAGAAGAACATGCCGAACATCGCGGCCGCGAGACTCAGCATGATCACGTACGTGCCCGAGCGGTTCCGGTCGGCGAACATCTTCAGCGGCGTGATCGGATCCTTGGCGCGGTTCTCGTTCGCCACGAAGGCCAGCAGCAGCACCACCGCCGCGCCGAACGACGCCACGGTCAGGCCGTCGCGCCACCCTTCGTCGGCGGCCCGGATGAAGCCGTAGACGAGCGACGCCATGCCGAGTGTGGACGTGAGCGCACCCGTGATGTCGAAGCTTCCGGGATGCCGCTCGGACTCGTTGATGTACATCGGTGCGAGGACGGCGATCAGGATGCCGATGGGTACGTTCACGAACAGCACCCAGCGCCAGTCCAGCCAGTCCGTGAGCATGCCGCCCGCGAGGAGGCCGACGGCGCCGCCGCCCGCCGAGACCGCGGCGAAGACTCCGAACGCGCGGTTCCGCTCCGGGCCCTCGGGGAACGTGGTGGTGATGAGGGCGAGCGAGGTGGGCGACGCGATCGCGCCACCGACACCCTGAAGGGCGCGCGCGGCCAGCAACTGCCAGGGTTCCTGGGCGAGTCCACCCAGGAGGGAGGCGAAGGTGAACAGCAGGATGCCGGACATGAAGACCCGGCGGCGGCCGAGGATGTCGCCCGCACGGCCGCCGAGGAGCAGCAGACCGCCGAAGGTGAGCGTGTACGCGCTGACGACCCAAGTGAGGTCCGTCGTCGAGAATTTGAGAGCGTCCTGAATGTGCGGGAGCGCGATGTTCACAATCGTCGCGTCGAGGACCACCATGAGTTGGCAGGCGGCGATGACCGTGAGTGCGATGCCGGGGCGCCCCTCCCGGCGGGCCGCCCCCGGTTTCTGATCTTGTGTTAGCTGAGAGGTTGTCACTATGGATCCCCCACAAGAGCGTTAGTGAACGATCCCGTTCACTGTCGCGTCAACGGTAGTGACTCCCCTTCAGTGAACGCAACCGTTCACTGAATCTGCTGCCGTGCGTTCGGACCGCTCTCGGACTGCTCAACGGAGAGATGACGATGGTTACTTCGCGCTGGACGGCCGCCTCCGCTCAGCCGGCCGCCGGGATGCGCAGGCGTGGTCCCGTGCTCGAACGGGCCATCCTGGAAGCCGCGCTCGATCAGCTCAGCACGGTCGGCTGGAACGGCCTGACCATGGAAGGCGTCGCCGCGGGTGCCCAGACAGGGAAGGCCGCGGTGTACCGGCGCTGGCCCTCCAAGGAGGACCTCGTCGTGGACGCCCTGGCGGCCGCGCTGCCCAGGCTGGACGCGGCGCCGGATCTCGGCAGCGTGCGCGAGGACCTGCTGGAGTTGTGCCGGCAGATGCGCGCGGCCATGTACTCGCGCCCCGGCTTCGCGGTGCGCTCAGTTCTTCACGAGTGCGACACCTTCACCGCCGAGCGCTTCCATTCGGTGATCACCCAGGGGGTCATCGAGCCGAGCGTCGAGCTGATCAAGGAAGTCCTACGTCGCGGAATCGAGCGCGGCGAGGTGCGTCCCGACGCCACCGGCAGCTATGAGTGCGACGTCATTCCGGCGATGATGATGTACCGCTCCAAGGTGTGCGGAAGCGAATGGGAGGAGGGGGATCTGGTGGAGATGATCGACCGGCTGATGATCCCCTTGTTGCGGCGGCACGCGGATTGAGGCATGCCGGGTGTCGCGACGGGTCCTCGGCGGCGTACGCTGTCTGCCGCCATGCCGTACGAAGCACCCACTCACACCGTCGAGCGCTCACTGCGCGCCACCACCGGAGCCAAGATCGTCGCCGGTGTCGATGAGGTCGGCCGCGGTGCCTGGGCCGGCCCGGTCACCGTCTGCGCCGCCGTCACCGGGCTGCGCCGCGCGCCGGAGGGGCTCACCGACTCCAAGCTGATCAGTCCCAAGCGTCGCGAGACGCTCGCGGACGAGCTGGAGAGCTGGGTCACCGCGCACGCGCTGGGGCACGCCTCGCACGAGGAGATCGACGACCTGGGGATGACCGCGGCCCTGCGTCTCGCCGCGGTACGCGCCCTCGAGGCGCTTCCGGTGCGGCCCGACGCGGTCATCCTCGACGGGAAGCACGACTACCTGGGCAACCCCTGGCAGGTCCGTACGGTGATCAAGGGGGACCGTTCCTGCATCGCCGTCGCCGCGGCTTCGGTGATCGCCAAGGTCCGCCGCGACAAAATGATGGCCGAACTGGGCATCGACCATGCAGACTTCGGGTTTGCGGCCAACGCCGGATACCCGTCGCCGGTGCATCGCGCCGCGCTGGAGGAGCGGGGGCCCACCCCGTACCACCGGCTTTCGTGGGCGTATCTTGATGCGCTGCCCCAGTGGCGGCACCTCAAGAAGGCCCGCAGCTGGGCGGACGCAAGTGTTCCGGAGATCGAGGGCCAGCTCGGCTTCGACTTCTGACCACCACGTTCGCACTGACGTGCCACCCGCTGGCGCGAACCGCACCGGCGTTTGATAGATATCAGCTCATGCCTCTCATTCCCGAGGAGCCTCAGATTCACGAGAGTGCCCAGGGTCCCCGCACCGCGCCGACCCCTCGCCCTGTACCCGGCCCGCGTCCCGCGGCGCCGCCGCGACCCGGCCGTCCGGGTCCCGCACGGCCCACGCCGCCCGCGCAGCGCACCCCGCGCGAGCCGGCCGGTGCCGTCAAGCCGGGGCCGAGCGCCCCGGCCACCCCGTCGACCTCCGACACCACGCCGCAGATCCAGCTGCTCCCGGCCTCGGTCGAGGGTGCCCTGGACGCCGCGGAGGAGGCCGTCGACCTGCTGCTCGACTCGGGCCGCGCGCCCGGCGACGTCCTGGTGATCACCACCGGTGACCCCCACCCGTGGGCCGCTCACGAGCTGTCCTTCGGTGAGGACACCTACTGGGCGCAGCACGACGCGGGCGACGACGTCTTCTACGCCGACGCCTCCGCGCTGAGCCGCGCCGCCGACCGCCCGGTGGTCGTCGTCGCCGTGAACGGCGGCGCCGACGAGGCGGCCACCACGGCACTGCCGCTCGCGCTCGGCCGGGCCGGAGCCCTGCTGATCGTGTGCGGCGACCCGCAGCGCATCAACTCGCTGCTGGGCGCCGGAGTCTGACGCACCGCTTGCCGGCTGCCCGCGCCCGTCGACGGTGTCCGGGGAGTCCGGCAGGCGGGCGCGTGAGCGTGATCGTGCGGTTCAGCGGGCCGCCGCGCGGCGGAGCATCTCCGTCGCGGCGCCGCCGGTGCGCGGCAGCGCATGCGCGTCGCCCCCCAGCGTCTCGACGGCGGAACCGACGCTCGGGCGCCGGCCGGCCCGGCCCTCGCCCAGCACCTGCCAGCCGTCACGCGTCATCGTGATGTACGCCCCGCAGCGCAGCCCGTGCAGCGTGCAGGCGTCGCGCAGCCCCCACATCCAGGCCCCGTCCTCCTCGGTCCAACGGCCGTCCCCCTCGCGGCAGTACAGCAGGACGGCGGTACGCACCGGGGACCGGCGGCGCAGGTCGTGCGGGATGACCCGGCGCAACTGGGACAGCAGCGCGTTGCGGAACGTCCAGCCGTCGGTGGCGCTCTCCCGGCGGGTGAACGAGGCGCTGGCCCGCAGTCGCTCCTCCGGATCGAGGACGGCCACGACGGCCGTGCGCGGCAGGGGTCGGTGGCGGGTGTGCAGTCCGCTGACCACCTCACGCGGATTGCGCAGCAGCGGGATTCCCGCCGCCGCCCACTCCGCGGGTTCGAGCAGCCTGGTCGGTCGGTTGACGGAATCGGCGGACCTCACGGTGCGCATCGAGGACGCGGTCATCGATGCCGCCGAAGACGGAGCGAATCCGAAGGTCACGGTCCTCCCTTCGGCTACACGCCCACACTGAGGGCGGGGTCGGACTGGGGGAGCGCACCGCGGCACAGCCCTACCGGACCACGGGAGCCGCGCGGGGAGCAGTCCCAATTCTCGCCGCCGTACTGGCACTCGGCAACGAGCAATTGGGGCAGCGGCCCGGTATCTGGTGATCCGTCGCCAATATCCCTGCCCAAAGGTTGAGACGGCGACTCCTGTGTCAGCCCTGAACCGCCAGGACCAGCGGCAACACCCCCTTGGCGCCGGCCCGGCGAAGCAGTCGCGCGGCCATCGCCATCGTCCAGCCGGTCTCCGTGAAGTCGTCCACCAGCAGCACGGGACCGTCCGCGCGCACGAGTTCCTCGACGAGCTCGGGAGACAACGTCAACGTGCCGTCGAGTGCTCGAAGTCGCTGTGCGCTGTTGCTCCGCGGGATGTGCGCCGTGTCGCTGCCCGGCACGTAGTCGACCCGGCCCAGGAGCGGCATCCGGCCCACCTGCGCGATGCCCGCGCCCAGCGTCTCGATGAGCTGCGGGCGCGCGTGGGACGCCATGGTGACCACGCCGACCGGGCGGGGCTGCGCGTCCGCGGCACCGGAGGCCCAGCCGCCGGGTCCCTTGGCCCAGTCCGCCAGGACTTCCACGACGGCCCTCGCCACGTCGTCCGGGACAGGGCCGTCCGGAGCCTGGGGCGTGAGCATGGGGCGCAGCCGATTGCCCCAGCCGATGTCCGACAGGCGGCCCAGGGCCCGCCCCGCACCCGCCAGTTCACCCACGGGGATACGGCCCTTGAGGTCGATGCCCACCGCCGCGAGTCCTGTGGGCCACATCTTCCGGGGCTCCACCTCGACACCGGGGCGCCCGAGTTCACCCCGTGCCGCGTTCAGTGCGTCCGGCGACACCGAGGCCTCGAACCGCGGGCCCGCGCAGTTGTCGCACCGCCCGCAGGGAACCGCTGCCTCGTCGTCCAGCTGGCGGCGGAGGAACTCCATCCGGCAGCCGGTCGCCGTCGCGTAGTCACGCATCGCCTGCTGCTCGGCCTCCCGCTGCTTGGCGACCCAGGCGTAGCGCTCGGTGTCGTACGCCCACGGCCGCCCCGTGGCGATCCAGCCGCCCTTCACCCGGTGCACCGCGCCGTCCACGTCCAGAACCTTGAGCATGATCTCCAGGCGGGAGCGCCGCAGGTCCACCAGTGGCTCCAGGGCCGGCAGCGACAGCGGCCTGTCGGACTGTGCGAGCACGTCCAGCGTGCGCCGCACCTGCTCCTCCGGAGGGAAGGCGAGGGACGCGAAGTAGCGCCAGATCGCCTCGTCCTCCTTGCCGGGCAGCAGCAGTACCTCCGCGTGCTCCACACCACGGCCGGCGCGGCCGACCTGCTGGTAGTACGCGATCGGTGACGACGGGGAGCCGAGATGCACGACGAATCCCAGGTCGGGCTTGTCGAACCCCATGCCGAGCGCGGAGGTGGCGACCAGGGCCTTCACCCGGTTGGCGAGCAGGTCCTCCTCGGCCTGCTGCCGGTCCGCGTTCTCCGTCTTGCCCGTGTACGAGGCCACGACGTGGCCGCACTGGCGCAGATAGGCGGTGACCTCCTCCGCGGCGGCGACCGTGAGGGTGTAGATGATCCCGGACCCCGGCAGATCGTTCAGGTGGTCGGCGAGCCAGGCCAGCCGGTGTGCGGCGTCGGGCAGCTGGAGCACTCCCAGGCTGAGGCTCTCGCGGTCGAGCGGGCCGCGCAGCACCAGGGCGTCCGAGCCGCCGCCGGTCCCGAGCTGCTCGGCGACGTCCGCCGTCACGCGCGCGTTGGCCGTCGCCGTCGTGGCCAGGACGGGGACCCCCTGCGGGAGCTCGGCCAGCATCGTGCGCAGCCGCCGGTAGTCGGGGCGGAAGTCGTGTCCCCAGTCCGAGATGCAGTGGGCCTCGTCGACCACGAGCAGGCCGGTGGCCGCGGCGAGCTGCGGCAGGACGTTGTCCCGGAAGTCCGGGTTGTTCAGCCGCTCCGGGCTGACCAGGAGGACATCGACGTCACCCGCGGCCACCTCGGCGCGGACCGAGTCCCACTCCTCGGTGTTCGACGAATTGATCGTGCGGGCGCGGATGCCCGCGCGCTCCGCCGCCTCCACCTGGTTGCGCATCAGCGCGAGCAGCGGGGAGACGATCACGGTCGGCCCGCTGCCCCGCTCGCGCAGCAGGGCGGTCGCCACGAAGTACACCGCGGACTTTCCCCAGCCGGTGCGCTGCACGACGAGGGCACGTCTGTGCTCGGCGACCAGCGCCTCGATCGCGCGCCACTGGTCCTCGCGCAGCCGGGCAGTACCGCTCGGGTCTCCGACGAGGCGGGCGAGTACGGCATCGGCGGCCGTCCGCAGGTCTTCGTTGCTCATGCCCCCATGCAACCCGATGGGACTGACATCGCGCGAACGAGCCCGCCGAGCTGTGGACAACTTGTGTCGTGTCCCTGATCGGGGTTATCCACAGGCTCAACCGGAGTCCGGCAATCCGCGGCATGGTCGACGCATGACGAATCACATCGAGCCCGCCGGTGCGACCGGCGAGGCCAAGATCACGCTGCGCACCGCCGGTGAACTGGCCGAGGCGCTCCCGTACTTGCTCGGGTTCCGGCCCGACGCCAGCATCGTGCTGGTCGCCCTGCACAAGGGCCGGTTCGGCGGCCGTGTCCGCATCGGCATCCCCGAGCGTGCCCGGGACTGGCCGTCCGTGGCGCGGCAGATGGCCCATTGCCTGGTCGGCGAGTGCGAGCGCCGGGAGGGGCGACCGGACAGCGTGGTCGCCTTCCTCTGCCAGGACGCGGCGCCGCTGGGCGTGGGGCCTGGGCGTGGACCCCGAGTGGTCATGGAGCGGCTGCGTCCGCTCGCCCAGCTCCTGCGCACCGAGTGCGGCAGCCTCGACGTGCCGGTGACCGAGGCGCTCTGCCTCTCGGACGGCCGTTACTGGTCCTACTGCTGCCCTCGCCCCGATTGCTGCCCGCCCGAGGGCAATGCCATCAGTACGGGTGGCACGTCGGTCATGGCGGCGACGGCCGCGTACGCCGGGATCCAAGTGCGGGGACCCGTGGCGCAGTTGAAGGCGCGTCTCGCTCCCTTGGAGACGGCGCTCGTCGCGGAGCAGACGAGGGCGTTGGACGCCGCGGCCATGAGCCTCGTGCCCAGGATCTTCGCCGGAACGCCGCGTGAGGAAGTGGAGCTGGAGACCCTCGACCTGGCGCGACTGATCATGAGCCGCCTCGCGGCCGCACCCAGCGTCGACGCGCCCTTGGACGCGGACCTGAGGGACGATGAGCTCCTCGCCCATGACGAGGCGGCGGCCCTGATCCTCGGCCTCCAGGACCGGCTCACCCGGGACCGGGCGGCGGAGTGGATGGAGGGCGAGGACGCACCCGCCGCGCTGCGCTTGTGGCGAGGACTGGCGCGGCGCTGCGTAGGACCGTACGGGGAGCATGCCGCGGCACCACTGACGCTCGCGGGCTGGGTGGCGTGGTCGCTCGGCGACACCGTCGAGGCAGACCTGGCGCTGGAGATGGCCCTCTCCGCCGACCCGCGGTACGTGTTCGCCCGACTGCTGAACGAGGCCCGTGCCGAGGGCATCGACCCGGAGCCGGTGCGGCGTGGGCTGCGGGGGAAGCGGGCCGAGCGGGCGGCGGAGGAGCGCGTGGCGGGGGCGGTCCTCGGAGGCGAGGAGGCCGCCGTGGAGGAGGCGTCCGAGGTCGAATCCACGGAGGTGTCCGGACCGGCGCCCCGGTCGGCATCGGTGTCGGTGTCGGTATCGGTATCGGACTCGACCTTTGACGAGACGTCTGACGAATCGTCCGACGAGACGTCTGGTCCGGCGGCCGGAGGGGCCGTGGATCCGGGCGTCTCCCGGGCGGCCCGAGGCCTGGAGGCGGCCTTGCGCCGTCGGGGCGAGCGGCGGTTCGGGGCGGGAAGCCGGCCGGCCAGGGCGGGAGCACGGGCGCCGCGCCGTCCCTCGGGGCGTCGACGCACCGGCCGCCAGCGGACCAGGGACGAGGGATGAGCGGCGCGAATCCGCTCCGGCGGTGGGGGATCAGGAGCTTCGGCACGCTGCGGCGTTACTTGCCGTGGCACCGCTCCGTTCATCTGAGTGGCGGCAGCCACGGCCGGGCCCTGTCGCCGACGCGATCCGCGGCCCGGCGGCATGCCGGCGCCCCGCGCGTCCGCGCGCGAAAGGAGGCGCCCCATGGCGGAGTTGGAGCTTCGACCCACCACAGGGGTGGGCCATGGGCGCGGTCAGGGTGGCGTCGACCTCCCAGCCGGTCGTCGGACACACACGAAGCCCGAGCGGCCGAGCGGGGGACCGTGTGTCACCCAGACACGGGCCGGGCGACACACTTCCGTCGCCTGCCACATGACGTGCCCCGGGGGAGTGGAGCGGCGATGACGGCCGACGTGTCGCGGCAGTTCGGGTCATCGGCGTCCGACAGCGGGGCCACGCGCGCTGTCGCGCCAGGGCGGGGCACGGCACGATCGACCACGGTCGGCGCGGGACAGACGGGAGCGTCCGCGGGCGCAGGCGCCCCGACCCCGGCGGCCCCGGTTCCGGTGGCGCGGAGGGCGCCGGAACTCCCGCCCGTGCACCGGGCCTTGATCTGCGTGGCGCTCCCGGGACTCGTCGTCTCGTCCGATCAGGGGCAGCTGACGGCGCAGGGACTCGAAGGCTTCTACCGAGGAGGACGGCGGCTGCTGTCCCGGTGCCAGATCCGTGTGGCCGGGCGCGAACCCGTCGCCGTGCAGGCACGCATGATCGCGGCGGACCGTGCTCGGTTCGTGGCGACGGTGCGGACCGCGCCCGACGCCGGACCCGACCCCGACGTCGTCGTCGAGCGGATCCGCCAGGCCGACGGCATCGAGCGGATCACGCTGCACAGTTCCGCGCCGCGTCCGCTGCGCCTGCCGCTCGAAGTGGCACTCGGTACCGATTTCGCCGAACTGGGCGCGGTCGCCGCGGGGAGCTCCGGTCGTGAACTGGCCGCCATGGTCCACGACTCGGGCATGCGGTGGTCGGCCCCGACGGGCCACGCCGTGGTCACGGCGACCCCACCGCCCACGGACGCCCTCGCCTCCGCCGGGCTGCTGCGCTGGGAGTTCGAGCTGCCGCCCGGAGGCACCCGCACCGTGGAGCTGCGGGTGCGCGGGGAGGGCGCGGGCATCAGCCGAGCCGTCACCAACAGCACGGTCCGCCCACTGGCCCCGGCACAGGCGCAGGGCGACGACCCACGCGTGGGGCCTCTGCTCCAGACCTGCATCGACGACCTCCAGGTCCTGTCCGTACGTGATCCGGCGCATCCGCAGGACGTGTATCCGGCGGCCGGCGCACCCTGGAGATGCGGACTCGCGCCCGCCGAGGCGCTGGCCGCGGTGCGGATGGCGCTCCCGTTGGGCACCCGCTTGGCCGCCGGAACGCTGCGGGCACTCGCCCGGACCCAGCGGACCGGACCCGGACCGGAGCACGGCCGGCTCCCCGGACCCCTGCGGCACGTCGGCGCACACCTGCCGCCGAGCTGCACGGGCGTCGAGGCCACCCTCCTGTTCCCCACGGTCCTGGCGGAAGCCAGACGCTGGGGCCTCGCCGAGCAGGAGGTGCGCGAGCTGCTCCCCGCAGCCGAGCGCTGTCTGCAGTGGCTCCGCTCGGCCACGCGCGAGGGCCCCTACCTCCCCGACCCCGGCCCGGGAGGGCCGCTGCGCTGCGAGACCCAGGCACACGCCCACCGTGCCGCGCTCCTCGGCGCCGACCTGCTCGACGCGTACGACAGACCCGGAGGCGCGGAACTCCGGCAGTGGGCGGACGCCATGCGGCTGCGGTTCCGCGAGGACTTCTGGTGCGACGACCGGGGCGGCGGCAGACCGGCGGCCGCCCGCACCCCGGACGGCCGCCCTGTCCCGCACCTCGGGAGCGGAGCCGCCCACCTTCTGGACACCGGACTGCTGGGAGCGGGCACCTGCGCGCCCGGGCTGCTGGACAAGGTGCAGACCGAGCAGCTCGCGCGGCTGCTGGGGGGACCGGCCCTCGATTCGGGGTGGGGGCTGAGATCGCTGGGGGTGAAAGAGGCCGCGTACAACCCGTTCGGGCATCGCACCGGGGCCGTACGCGTGCACGAGACGGCCGTCGCCGTCGCGGGACTGGCCGTCGCGGGGTACGAGAAGGAGGCGGCCTCCCTGCTCAGAGGGGTGCTGGCCGCCGCGGAGACCTTCAGCCACCGCCTGCCCGAGATGTACGCCGGGGAGCAGCGGGTGGAGGGCGGCGCCCCGCTGCCGCATCCCGCAGCCTGCAGACCGGCCGCCGTCGCAGCGGCCGCCGGGGTGCACCTGCTGGCCACACTGGCGGGAATCCGCCCGGACGTGCCGGCCCGGACGGTGCGGCTGGCGCCGGTCCGCAGCGCACCGCTGGGAGAAATCGGACTGACGGGCCTTCGCGTGGCGGGGCAGACGTTCTCCGTGCGGGTGAGCAGGCTCGGCCTGGCCATGGTCGAGGAGGCAGCGGACGTCCTGCAGTTGGGGGTGTGACCCGGTGGGGCGCACCCGGACCGGGGCCCCCGTGAACCATTCGATGAAGCGCGGAACCAACGAGCGAAGGGAGTGTTTATCGTCAGGCAGACGACTATGATCGTTCCATGTCGCCCTACGACCCGTCGGCCTTCCCGCCCTTCGCTGTCACCGTCGACCTGGTCGTGCTGACCGTGCGTCGCCACGCGCTGTGTGCGTTGGCCGTACGGCGCGGTGAACCGCCCTTTCAGGGCCGTTGGGCACTGCCCGGTGGGTTCGTGCGGGACGACGAGGACCTGACGGAGGCCGCGGCGCGGGAGCTGGCCGAGGAGACGGGACTGTGTGCCCACGACCCGGCGGCGCCCGCTCAGGACAACGGCGCGCACCTGGAGCAGTTGGCCACCTACGGCGATCCGAAGCGGGACCCGCGGATGCGGGTGGTCAGCGTCGCGCATCTCGCCCTCGCCCCGGATCTGCCCGCACCCCGTCCGGGCGGTGACGCGCACAGTGTGCGCTGGGCTCCGGTCGAGGCGTTGCTGAACCAGGTCGGCTACGGGCGCGAGGACGAGCAGGCCGCACCGCTGGCCTTCGACCACGCGCAGATCCTGGCGGACGGTGTCGAGCGAGCCCGCTCGAAGATCGAGTACTCCTCGCTGGCCACCGCCTTCTGCCCGCCCGAGTTCACCGTGGGCGAGCTGCGCCGGGTCTACGAGGCGGTGTGGGGCGTGGCCCTCGACCCCCGCAACTTCCACCGCAAGGTCACCGGGACCCCCGGATTCCTGGTGCCCACCGGCGGAACCACCACGCGCCAGGGCGGGCGACCCGCACAGCTCTTCCGGGCCGGCGGCGCCACGCTCCTCAACCCGCCGATGCTGCGACCGGAAGTCTGACCAACTCGCCGTTGGGATGCCGTTGCTCGGCCCTGGGCCTCGGCACCCCGGTTTCTCCGGTGCGCGCGCCGTGGGCCCGAGCAGACACCCGCGCCCACACCCTGCCCGAAAAGCCAGAAATATCGCGTTATCTTGCTGCGGTACCCACGGAGTTCGCCCGCTGCCCGACAGGCGGGCGAGCCCCGGCCGCCGAGCGGTCGCCCATCCTGCGAGAGAAGCGATGATCCAGGCCATCGGACTGACCAGCAACGCCCGTAAGGACAGCCCGCCCTCGATCGACGACGTGTCCTTCGAGGCACACGCGGGCCGGGTCACGGCCCTGCTCGGTGCCCGGGGCGCCGGCAAGACGACCGCCGTACGGCTGATGCTCGAACTCCAACAGGGCCGTGGCATCACCTACTTCAGGGGACGGCCCCTGCATCGCATCGCCCACCCCGCCCGCGAAGTGGGCGTGCTCCTCGGCGACGTACCGGGCCACCCGGCGCGCACCGTCCGCGGGCAGCTGCGCATGCTCTGCTCGGCGGCGGGGGTACCGGTCCAGCGCGCGGACGAAGTGCTCGAAGTCGTGGGCCTGGTGAGCCTGCGCGACCAGCGCCTGGGCACCCTCTCGCGCGGCATGGACCGGCGGCTCGGGCTGGGCTGCGCCCTGCTCGCGGACCCGCACACCCTGGTGCTGGACGGCCCGGCGATCGGCCTGTCGATCCGTGAGAGCAAGTGGCTGCACGGCATCCTGCGCGCCCACGCGGCCCTCGGCGGCACGGTGCTGTTCACCACCGACGACCCCAAGGAGGCGGCCCGTACCGCCGACCGCGTGGTCACCCTCGACGAGGGACGGGTGGTCGCGGACCAGGAGGCCGGTGCCTTCGCGCGCACCCGTCTGCGGCCTCGCGTCGCCGTCCGCAGCCCGCACGCCGCGCGACTCGGGGTGCTGCTGGCCAAGGAGGCCCGCACGGCGAAGCGCTCCGTGGAGGTGGTCACGGAGGACGGCAGCCGCCTCTCCGTGTACGGGAGCAGCTGCGCGGACGTGGGGGAGGCCGCGTTCCGGCACGGCATCCTCGTGCACCAGCTCGCCGACGAGGTCGGGGACGCGGGTCCCTCAGCCGGCGCCGCATCCGGGCGCGAGAAGGCCACGGGCGGCCCGGGCGCAGTCGACGTCACCGCGCAGCCGGTCACCGACGGCGACGCCGGCGCGGGCTCGGCAGCCGGTATGTGTGACTCCGCGGCCGCTGACAACGAAGTCGACGCGCTCGGCCCCGCAGTCACTGACCCCCTCAACTCCCCGGCCCCCACCAGTACGTTCGTCCCCCTCCCCGACACGACCGCCGAGTCGCCCGCGGTCGGGCGTGGCCTTCTCGGCGGCTTCCGCACTGTCGGCGCCGACGAGGGAACCGGAGGAATCAACGGCGGGGCCCCCGCTGCGCCGCCCGCCCTCTCGCCCCTCCCCCCACCCATCACCGTCCGCCCCGCCCGCAGCCCCCTGCGCCCACTGCGCTACGAACTGCGCCGCGCGACCGGCATCGCCACCGGATACGTCACCATCGCGCTCGTCGTCGCCGTCTCCGCGCTGCTCTCCGTACTGCTGGCGCGGGTCGGCCACACGCCGCAGCCACGCCTCCTCGCCGCCTGGCCCCAGGAACTGCCGCTGCCGCCCGCGGCGCTGGGCGCCGGACTGCTGGGCGCCTTCGCCTTCGGCGACGAGTTCCGCCACCCCGCGCTCGCCGCCGACCGGGGGACCGTCCCGCGCCGCCTGGGACTTCTCGCGGCCAAACTGCTCGTCGGCGTGGCGACCGCCGTCCTCATGGCCGCCCTCGTGATCGGCTGCGATGCCGCGCTGCTCCACCTCGTATACGGACAGGAACTCACACAAGTTCCCACCGACTGGCTTTCGCAGAGCGCGAGTTGGCTGGCTCTGGTCACCGCATGCGCATGGGCGGGCATTCTCGCCTCAGGAGTGTTCCGGTCGATGACGGCCGGACTGGCCGCCGTGGTGGCCGTTCCCGTCGTCATCGTGCCGCTCGTACAGAAGGCCTTGGAGGGTCCATCTGTGCGAACGGCGGCCGGGCTTCCCGCCCGCCTGCGTGATCTTGCCCTGGTGCACTGGCCGTTCGGAGCCGAGCGGTTCGTGGCCGCCGGCGTGCGGATGATCGCCCAACCCGTGGGGGGAGCACTGATGTTGTCCCTCAGTGCTCTGCTCTGCGCATATCTGTTCATGCTGCTGCGTCCCAGGGTGCGGTGACGCGGGGTCGGCGCCTTCTGGTTCGCCGTCGCCCGCAACTCCCTCTGGAACGCCCATTTCTTTCCGATAAGGCGTCAATGGGCGCGAGAGGGGAGATCACCCTTTCGTGTGCTTTTCACCAAAGACCTCAAGGGAGTTGAGGGCGGCGCCGACAACACATTCCGTGAGTACCCTTGCGCACACCATGATGACCGCCGCCCGCTCCGCCGACTCAGGCCTCGCAGGACCGGGCGAACTCGACCGCTACCCCTACGCGGAGTCGGCCGCCGACCGCGTCGGCCCCTCCGTCTGGGACAGCACCGACCAGGATCTGGGCCGGGTGAGCCGACGAGCCGCGGGCAGCCGGGGCCGCGGTCTGCACGGTCAACTCGTCCAGCAGCTGGGGCAGATGATCGTCTCGGGCGACCTGGGCGCCGACCGCCCGCTGGTGCCGGAGGAGATCGGGCAGCGCTTCGAGGTGTCCCGGACCGTCGTCCGCGAGTCGCTGCGCGTCCTGGAGGCCAAGGGCCTGGTCAGTGCCCGGCCGAACGTGGGCACGCGCGTGCGCCCGGTCAGCGACTGGAACCTTCTTGACCCGGACATCATCGAGTGGCGCGCCTTCGGTCCGCAGCGCGACGACCAGCGCCGCGAGCTGAACGAGCTGCGCTGGACCATCGAGCCGCTCGCCGCCCGGCTCGCCGCGGGCCACGGCCGCGAGGACGTGCAGCAGCGCCTTGCCGACATGGTCGAGATCATGGGGCACGCCCTCGCGCAGGGGGACTCGATCACCTTCTCCCGCGCCGACGCGGAGTTCCACTCGCTGCTCATCCAGCTCGCCAGCAACCGCATGCTGGAGCACCTCTCCGGCATCGTGTCCGCCGCCCTCCAGGTCTCCGGCGGCCCCGTCACCGGCTGCGACCGCCCGAACGAGACGGCGGTGGCGCACCACGCCCGCATCGTCGACGCGCTCGCGGCCGGTGACGGCACCGGCGCCGAGGCCGCCATGCGGCAGCTGCTCACCGTCCACCCCGAGGTGGAGCGCGTGGTGCCGGCCCCCCGCGAGCACTGACCGCGCCGAGGCCGCCGCGGAGCGAGGAAGTACGAACCTGATGTCGCCGGACGGCGCCCTCTCATGTGCTCTGTGCATGTGTAGGCGGGCGCTGTCCGGCGACTCGGTCGTACACGGTCTCGCGTGACGTCCACGGACGTGACTTCCCCGAAGGTTCCGTGCGCGGGTTCGCCGGGCGATCGGGGCGAGCCTCCGGCGTGACCGACTATGCCCGTATCCGTCTGCTTTTGACCGCTTACGGGGTGTGACTCGGGCCACGCAGATTGGGCGTAACGCTCCTCGGGGCAGCGCGATGACCTAAGAGGTGACAGCCGAGGAGGGAATACAGCAGCCGCTTGCGGCGCTGTCCATCTCCCCGGCCCCCGCCCGCGCCGTCGGCCCATCCCCAAGTCGGCGGACGTCGGCTCCGGTCCACTGTGGACGGGGCCGGAAGCCGTTTTCCAACGTTCCGAGAGGTTGTTCGTGTCGGCCAGCACATCCCGTACGCTCCCGCCGGAGATCGCCGAGTCCGTCTCTGTCATGGCGCTCATTGAGCGGGGAAAGGCTGATGGCCAGATCGCCGGCGATGACGTACGCCGTGCGTTCGAAGCCGACCAGATTCCGGCCACTCAGTGGAAGAACGTTCTGCGCAGCCTCAACCAGATCCTCGAGGAAGAGGGTGTGACGCTGATGGTCAGTGCCGCTGAGCCCAAGCGTCCCCGAAAGAGCGTCGCAGCCAAGAGTCCGGCCAAGCGCACCGCCACCAAGACCGTCGCGGCCAAGACGGTCACCGCCAAGAAGGTCGCTGCCACGACCGCCCCCGAGCCGACGGTCGCCGAGGCCGCCGACGAGGAGACCGCGCCTGCCAGGAAGGCCGCGGCGAAGAAGACGACGGCCAAGAAGGCCACCGCGAAGAAGACGACGGCCAAGAAGACCGCTGCCAAGAAGACCGGGTCCAAGAAGGACGACGAGCTTCTCGACGACGAGGCGACCGAGGAGACCCCCGCAGCCGCCAAGGGCGGCGACGAGGAGACCCCCGAGGGTCAGGGCTTCGTCCTGTCCGACGAGGACGAGGACGACGCGCCGGCCCAGCAGGTCGCCGCCGCCGGTGCCACCGCCGACCCGGTCAAGGACTACCTCAAGCAGATCGGCAAGGTCCCGCTGCTCAACGCCGAGCAGGAGGTCGAGCTCGCCAAGCGCATCGAGGCCGGTCTGTTCGCCGAGGACAAGCTGGCCAACGCCGACAAGCTCGCCCCCAAGCTCAAGCGCGAGCTGGAGATCATCGCCGAGGACGGCCGCCGCGCCAAGAACCACCTCCTGGAGGCCAACCTCCGTCTGGTGGTCTCCCTGGCCAAGCGCTACACCGGCCGCGGCATGCTCTTCCTGGACCTCATCCAGGAGGGCAACCTCGGTCTGATCCGCGCGGTCGAGAAGTTCGACTACACCAAGGGCTACAAGTTCTCCACGTACGCCACCTGGTGGATCCGTCAGGCGATCACCCGCGCCATGGCCGACCAGGCCCGCACCATCCGTATCCCGGTGCACATGGTCGAGGTCATCAACAAGCTCGCGCGCGTGCAGCGCCAGATGCTCCAGGACCTGGGCCGCGAGCCCACCCCGGAGGAGCTGGCCAAGGAACTCGACATGACCCCGGAGAAGGTCATCGAGGTCCAGAAGTACGGTCGCGAGCCCATCTCCCTGCACACCCCGCTGGGCGAGGACGGCGACAGCGAGTTCGGTGACCTCATCGAGGACTCCGAGGCCGTCGTCCCGGCCGACGCGGTGAGCTTTACGCTCCTCCAGGAGCAGCTGCACTCCGTGCTCGACACCCTGTCGGAGCGCGAGGCGGGCGTCGTCTCCATGCGATTCGGCCTCACCGACGGTCAGCCGAAGACCCTGGACGAGATCGGCAAGGTCTACGGCGTGACGCGTGAGCGCATCCGTCAGATCGAGTCCAAGACGATGTCGAAGCTGCGTCACCCGTCGCGCTCCCAGGTGCTGCGCGACTACCTCGACTAGTCGCAGCCGCTGTACGGCCGTCAGAAGGCCCGGCACGCCCCGTTCGCGGGGATGTGCCGGGCCTTCTGCGTACGCGCCTGTGAGCGGATCCTCGCGGTGCGTACGGGGCGGTGTTGAATCACTCTGGGTGTGCCCTAGCAACCGAGAGTGAGGAGACCCCGCATGCGTCGTCCCTTCGCGAGCGCGCTGACCGCGCCGCTGACCGCGCTCGCCGCGGCCGTCGTGGTTCCGCTGGCCTCGCCGTCGCCCGCAGCCGCGGACGGCGTGGTCATCGGCGGCCGTCAGGTACAGGCCTCCCAGAGTCCGTGGGCGGTGGCGCTCTCCAGCCGTGACCGGTTCGGGGGTACGCGCGCGGGACAGTTCTGCGGCGGCGTGGTCGTCTCCCGGACGACGGTCCTCACCGCGGCGCACTGCATGAGCGAGGACGTGCTCGGCGCGCCGAGCGGTCACGTGCGCGACCTCAAGGTGATCGCGGGCCGCAGTGACCTACGGGCTTCCGAGGGTGCCGAGATCCCGGTCCGTGACGCGTGGGTCAACCCCGACTACGACAGCGGCACGAACTCCGGCGATGTGGCGGTCCTCACACTGGCCACACCGCTGCCCGGGGGATACGTGATCCCGATGGCCGAGGAGGGCGACCCCGCGTACCGGCCCGGCACGGAGGCCGCCGTCTACGGATGGGGCGACACGACCGGTGCGGGCGACTACGCGCGCACGCTGCACGCCGCACAGGTCCAGGTGCTCCCCGACGGCGTGTGCGAGCAGGCGTATCCCGGCAGCTCGGACGGCCGGTACCTGCCGTCGTCGATGCTGTGCGCCGGCGAACCGAACGGCGGCAGGGACGCCTGTCAGGGAGACAGTGGCGGCCCGCTCGTCGCCCAGGGCAGGCTGATCGGCCTGGTGTCCTGGGGGAGCGGCTGCGGACGCGCGGGCAGCCCCGGCGTCTACACGCGGGTCTCGGACGTGCTGCGGGTGCTGCGGCAGCACGGCTGAGGTCTCGTGCGGATACGAGGACGGGCGGCCGCCCCTGTGCGGGGGCGGCCGCCCGGTCACCGGCCTGATGCCGGAGCTGGCTCGTCGTGGATGCGAGGCGTCAGCGTTCCTCGGTCTCGGCATTTGCCGGAACGGCGGTGAGCCGCTCCGTCTCGTCCTGTATCTCAGCGGCGATCTTCTTGAGTTCCGGCTCGAACTTGCGACCGTGGTGGGCGCAGAAGAGCAGTTCACCACCGCTGATCAGGACGACGCGCAGATATGCCTGGGCGCCGCAACGGTCACAGCGGTCAGCGGCCGTCAGCGGGCTCGCGGGGGTCAGAACAGTAGTCACGTCGCCTCTTCTCTAGCTCGACGAGCTGTCGTACCAGGGTCAACATCCAACCAGGCCGAAAACGTTCCCGCTCGCGGCTTTTCCTCGAAAAATTTCTCCGAGGCCGACTGGCTGCTGCCGGGTGGCGGCGAATGTGCCGTATTGCGTCTCTTACGTGTCTTACGGGTTCGCGCGTTCCGTCAGGTCGGTCCTCCGGCTGGGTTGCCGGTTGTTCATGAGGACGTGCCCGGAGCCTAAATGGTTCATGCCTGGAAGGGAACGTGATGTGTGCTTCACTCCATCGAGGGATCGAACACACATGCGACCCTGGACTAGTCTGGTCTGAGGTGAGGGTGGCGTTACAACGGCTCTACCAGGCCTCGGTACCCTCTCACCGGCGACCGACGCCGGCCCTTTACCCACAAGGGCCCCATCTGAAATTCAGCGAGGAGCGAACCGCGTGACCGCCGAAACGTCCGTGCCGTCCACAGCGCTGCTGACCGGAGCAGACCGGGACGGTTCCAACTACACCGCGCGGCACCTGCTCGTCCTCGAGGGGCTTGAAGCCGTACGCAAGCGTCCGGGCATGTACATCGGCTCGACCGACAGTCGCGGTCTGATGCACTGCCTCTGGGAGATCATCGACAACGCCGTCGACGAAGCCCTCGGGGGCTACTGCGACAACATCGAGGTGATCCTGCACGACGACGGCTCCGTCGAGGTGCGGGACAACGGCCGCGGCATCCCCGTGGACGTCGAGCCCAAGACCGGCCTCTCGGGAGTCGAGGTCGTCATGACCAAGCTCCACGCGGGCGGCAAGTTCGGAGGCGGCTCGTACGCGGCCTCCGGCGGTCTGCACGGCGTGGGCGCCTCCGTGGTGAACGCGCTGTCGGCGCGCCTCGACGTCGAGGTGGACCGCAACGGACACACACATGCCATCAGCTTCCGTCGTGGCGTTCCCGGTGCTTTCTCCAAGCCCGGACCGGACGCCCCGTTCGACCCCTCGGCGCGACTGAGCAAGGTCAAGAAGGTCCCGAAGAACCGGCTGGGCACCCGCGTCCGCTACTGGGCGGACCGGCAGATCTTCCTCAAGGACGCGAGGCTCTCCCTGGAGAACCTCCACCAGCGTGCCCGCCAGACCGCCTTCCTGGTGCCCGGACTGACCATCGTCGTGCGCGACGAGTTCGGTCTCGGCGAAGGCGGCAGCAAGGGCGAGGAGTCCTTCCGCTTCGACGGCGGCATCAGCGAGTTCTGCGAGTACCTGGCGCAGGACAAGGCGGTCTGCGACGTCCTCCGCCTCACGGGACAGGGCACCTTCAAGGAGACCGTCCCCGTCCTCGACGACCACGGCCAGATGACACCGACCGAGGTCACCCGCGAGCTCGGCGTCGACGTCGCGCTGCGCTGGGGCACCGGCTACGACACGAACATCAAGTCGTTCGTGAACATCATCGCCACGCCCAAGGGCGGCACCCACGTCACGGGCTTCGAGCGCTCGCTCACGAAGACCATGAACGAGGTGCTGCGCTCCCAGAAGCTGCTGCGCGTCGCCGAGGACGACATCGTCAAGGACGACGCCCTGGAAGGCCTCACGGCCGTCGTCACGGTGCGCCTGGCGGAGCCGCAGTTCGAGGGCCAGACCAAGGAGGTCCTCGGTACCTCGGCGGCCAACAGGATCGTGGCCACCGTGGTCGCCAAGGAGCTCAAGGCGTTCCTGACCTCCACCAAGCGGGACGCCAAGGCACAGGCCCGGGCCGTCATGGAGAAGGCCGTCGCCGCGGCCCGCACCCGTATCGCGGCCCGCCAGCACAAGGACGCGCAGCGTCGCAAGACGGCCCTGGAGTCGTCGTCCCTGCCCGCGAAGCTCGCGGACTGCCGCAGCGACGACGTGGAGCGCAGTGAGCTGTTCATCGTCGAGGGGGACTCCGCCCTCGGCACGGCCAAGCTCGCCCGGAACTCCGAGTTCCAGGCGCTCCTGCCGATCCGCGGCAAGATCCTCAACGTTCAGAAGTCGTCCGTCTCGGACATGCTGAAGAACGTCGAGTGCGGCGCGATCATCCAGGTCATAGGAGCCGGGTCCGGCCGGACCTTCGACATCGACGCGGCCCGCTACGGCAAGATCATTCTGCTGGTCGACGCCGATGTCGACGGTGCGCACATCCGCTGCCTGCTCCTGACGCTGTTCCAGCGCTACATGCGGCCCATGGTCGAGGCGGGGCGCGTCTTCGCCGCCGTCCCGCCCCTGCACCGCATCGAGCTGGTCCAGCCGAAGAAGGGCCAGGACAAGTACGTCTACACGTACTCGGACCGCGAGCTGCGGGAGACGCTGCTCGAGTTCCAGCGCAAGGGCGTGCGCTACAAGGACTCGATCCAGCGCTACAAGGGCCTGGGCGAGATGGACGCGGACCAGCTGGCGGAGACCACGATGGACCCGCGTCACCGCACGCTGCGCCGGATCAACATCGGCGAGCTGGACGCGGCGGAGCAGGTCTTCGACCTGCTGATGGGCAACGACGTGGCGCCCCGCAAGGAGTTCATCAGCAGCTCCGCGGCCACGCTCGACCGCTCGCGCATCGACGCGTAGCAGCCGGGCCGTGCCCCGCGGCACGGCCCGTCCCGGTCGGCTCCACCCCTGGGTGGAGCCGACCGATCCACCTCGGATCCACCTCCGCTCCGATCTCCTGACCTGCCGATTTCCGTAGCGTCGAAGGCGTTGGACCACTTCGCTCCCGACCGCTCCACGGAGGCAGTCATGTCCGGGCTCTCCACCGCACTGGTGATCGTTGCCGTCGTCGTGCTCGTCCTGGTGCGCCAGTTCAGGACGGAGCGGTTGTCGCAGGACCGCAAGTGGTGGCTGCTGCCCGCGATCCTCGCCGTCCTCGCCGTCAAGGACGGCTCCCTGACGGACCCGCATCACGTGACGACCTCGGTCGTCCTGCTCACCGTCGAGCTCTTGGTGAGCGTCGGCATCGGGATCGGCTGGGGCCTCACCACACGCGTCTGGGCGGACGAGCACGGCGATGTGTGGACCAAGGGCACCTTCGCCACGGCCGGCGCCTGGCTCGGCGGCATCGCGGCCCGCGGCTCCGTCGTCGGGATCGGTCTGGCGATGGGCGTGCACCTGGGCACGTCGAGCCTCATGCTGGGCTTCGCCGTCTCGCTCCTGATCCGCTCCGGTCTGGTGATGCTCAAGGCCAACGGCGAGCGTCCGGCGTACGTTGGAGCTGCCGCGCAGCCGACGTGGGAGGCCCGCGGGTGATCCGCAGACACTGGACGGAATGGCCCTCGCGGGAAGCGCTCTCCCGCGAGGGAGTCACCCGTGCCCGGCGGATCATCGCCCGAGTGGTGCGGGTCGGCGTGATCGGGATGCTGGTGTGGACGGCCGTCACCCAGCGCGGGGTCAGCGACTGGGCGCTGCTGCTGAGCCCCGTACTGCTGCTCGCCTGCGTCGCCGCGTCGTGGGCCTACATGCGCACCACCTACGACCACCGGCTGTGGCCCTCCATCGGGCTGCTCGGCTCCATGGTCGGGATCGCCCTGCTGGCACAGTGGGCCGGGTTCGTCGGTCCCGCGATCGTCCTGTGGTGCGGCTGTGCGGTCGCGGCGCTCGAGCGGTTGCCGCTCGCCGCCTCGGTGCCCATCACCGTGGTGTCGCTGACGGGATTCGTCCTGGTCAACGACGACGCGTGGCTGACCACGGCGGTCGTCGTCGTCGGCCTGTGCCTGTCCGGCTACGTGCTGCGCCTCGACGCGGAGGCCCGGGGGAACGCGCAGCGGCTGCTGGTGCAGGAGCGTGCGGCACGGGCCGCGGAGGCGGAGTCGGCCGCGCTGGCCGAGCGCTCCCGCATCGCCCGCGAGATCCATGACGTCCTGGCGCACAGCCTCTCCGCCCAGCTCGTCCACCTGGAGGCGGCCCGGCTCCTGATCGAGCGGGGCGCCGAGCGGGACCAGATCCTGGAGCGGGTCGTCGCCGCGCGCGGCATGGCCAGGGACGGTCTCGCCGAGACCCGTCAGGCCCTCTCCGCGCTCCGCGGGGACATGACTCCGCTGGAGGACTTCCTCAAGGAGCTGGTGGCCTCCTCGGACGGCGCCACGCTCGCGGTGGAGGGCCCGCGCAAGCCGCTGTCCGCCGAGGCGTCCCAGGCGGTGCGCAGGGTCGCCCAGGAGGCGCTGACGAACGTCCGCAAGCACGCTCCCGGGGCCAAGGCCGCGATGCGGCTGGAGTACAGGACCGACGAAGTGGCCCTGGAAGTACAGGATTCGGGCGCGGCCCGGCCGGACGCCGAACTCACTGTCAGTGGCTCCGGTTACGGTCTGTTGGGGATGAGGGAGCGCGCCGAGTTGCTGGGTGGCTCGCTGGAGGCCGGGCCGTGCGAGGAGGGCTTTGTGGTCAGGTTGAGGGTGCCCGCATGAGCGGGACCGACGCGGGGGGCGTCGCGGGCAGGCCGCCGGCCCGCGTGGTGGTCGTGGACGACCAGACCGTGGTGCGCGAGGGCATCGTGATGCTGCTCGGGCTGTTGCCGGGGATCGAGGTCGTGGGATCCGGGGGAGACGGCGAGGAAGCGGTCGCGCTCGTGGGCGAACTGGCGCCGGACGTCGTCCTGATGGACCTGCGCATGCCGCGCTGCGACGGAGTCGAGGCCACCAGACGGATTCGCGCGGAGCACCCGGGCACCCAGGTCGTCATCCTGACCACGTACGCGGACGACGAGTCGCTCTTCCCCGCCCTGACGGCGGGTGCGCGCGGCTATCTGACCAAGGACGCCGGCGGGGACGAGATCGTCCGGGCGGTGGAGGACGTCCTGTCCGGCGAGGCCGGGCTCTCGCCGAAGATCCAGCGCAGGCTGCTGGAGCGACTCTCGCAGCCCGAGTCGGCCGCGCCGGAGCCGAAGGAGCCACCGGACGGGCTGACGGCACGGGAGGCCGAGGTCCTGGTGCTGATCGCCGACGGTCTGACCAACCAGGAGATCGCCCGGTCGCTCCACGTGTCCACGGCGACGGTGAAGACCCACATCAACAACCTGTTCGCGAAGGCCGGCCTCAAGGACCGGGCCCAGGCGGTCCGTTACGCGTACCGGCACGGACTCGCGAAGCCGCCGGGGGCGTCCATCACCTAATGGGGTGAAGGGCTTGCGAGGAGAGTCCGGGATCTTCCCGGTCTGTCCATCCTTGGGCACGCGGCCGCAGTGGGCCGCGGACAAGGAGAGTTCGGTGGAGAAGCACGACGGGCGCGAGACGGCGCAGCCCCGGACCGGCGATCGCGGTGGTGCGGGCGATCCCTGGTACGACGCGCTCGCCTCGGGATGGGGCGAGTTGGACGGCACGGGCGCACCGGCGCCCGCCGTGCCCGCCCAGTCCGTGCCGCGGGAGCGGAGCGCGGCGGGGGTCTACCTGGAGGTCCAGCGCAGCGCCGCATTCCAGGAGGTGCGCGGGCGCTACCGCAGGTTCGTTGTGCCCGCGGTCGCGATCTTCTTCGCCTGGTACGTCGCGTACGTCGTGGCCGCCACCAGCGCACCGGACCTGATGGCCCGGCAGGTCGCGGGCTCGGTGAACGTGGCGATGGTGGCCGGGCTCGGACAGTTCGCCAGCACGTTCCTGCTGACGTGGCTGTACGCACGTCACGCCCGGCTGCGCCGTGATCGGCCGGCGCTCGAACTGCGGTGGGACACACAGGAGATGACCCGTGGCATCGCCGATTCCGCGCGCATGAACGGTTCCGCGAGACCGCACGGTGCCGGGCGGGTCCGCGGGAGTGAGGGCGGCCAGTGGTGACCGGCACCCATCAGACCCTGGCGCTGGTCCTCTTCAGCGCGTTCGTGGCCGTCACCCTCGGCATCACGACCTGGGTGAGCCGCAACCGGCACGGCTCCGCCGAGGAGTTCTACGCCGGAGGCCGACTGTTCTCCCCGATGGAGAACGGTTTCGCCATCGCCGGTGACTACATGTCGGCCGCCTCGTTCCTCGGTATCTCCGGCCTGATCGCGCTCTTCGGCTACGACGGGCTGCTCTACTCGGTCGGCTTCCTCGTGGCCTGGCTCGTGGTGCTCTTCCTCGTCGCCGAACTGGTCCGCAACTGCGGCCGGTTCACACTCGCCGACGTCGTCGCCGCCCGGATGCGGGAGCGGCCCGTGCGCATCGCGGCGGGAACTTCCTCGGTCACCGTGTCCGTTCTCTATCTGGTGGCGCAGATGGTGGGAGCGGGCAGCCTGGTCGCGCTGCTGCTCGGGGGGACCAGCGGGGCCGCGCAGGCATGGACCGTCGTCGGCGTGGGCGCGCTCATGGTCATCTATGTGTCGATGGGAGGGATGCGGGCCACCACCTGGATCCAGATCGTGAAGGCCGTCCTGCTCATGGGCGGGACGATCGCCCTGACGGTGCTCGTCCTGGCGCACTTCCACGGTGACTTCAACCAGCTGCTGCGTACCGCCGCCGCACGCAGCGGCCACGGGTCGGACTTCCTCGTGCCCGGGTTGAAGTACGGCGGGAGCTGGACCGCGCGCTTCGACTTCATCAGCCTGGGACTCGCGCTCGTGCTCGGCACGGCGGGCCTTCCGCACATCCTGTCGCGCTTCTACACCGTGCCGACCGCACGCGCCGCACGCCGCTCGGTCGTCTGGTCCATCGGGCTCATCGGCAGCTTCTACCTGATGACGATCGTGCTCGGGTTCGGCGCCGCCGCCCTGGTGGGTCCCGACGCCGTGCGGGGATCGAACGCCGCGGGGAACACGGCGGTTCCGCTGCTCGCCCTCGACCTGGGCGGCGGCGCGGACTCCACCGGGGGCACGGTCCTGTTCGCGATCGTCGCCGCGGTCGCCTTCGCCACCATCCTCGCCGTCGTCGCCGGGATCACGCTGGCGTCCTCGGCGTCCGTGGCCCACGACCTGTACGCCTCGCTGCGGCGGCCGGGCGGGAAGCAGCGCAGCGAGGTCGCGGTGGCGCGGATCGCCGCGGCCGGAATCGGTGTGCTCGCGATCGGCCTCGGGCTGCTCGCCCGCGACTTGAACGTGGCGTTCCTGGTCGGCCTCGCCTTCGCCGTCGCGGCGTCCGCCAATCTTCCGGTGCTGCTCTACTCGCTGTTCTGGCGGAACTTCACGACGCGTGGCGCCGTCTGGTCGGTGTACGGAGGTCTGCTGCCCGCGCTGGCGCTCGTCGTGCTGTCGCCGGTGGTCTCCGGGAGCCCCACGTCCCTCTTCCCCGGGGTGGACTTCCAGTACTTCCCGCTGGAGAACCCGGGGCTCGTCTCCATCCCGCTCGGCTTCCTGGCGGGCTGGCTGGGCACGGTGACCTCGCCCGAACCGCCGGACGAGGCCAAGCACGCCGAGACCGAGGTACGGGCGCTCACGGGCGCCGGAGCTGTCTGAACGGACCTGTCCGAACGGACCTGTCCGAACGGGGCTCTCTGGACGGGGCTCTCTGACCGGAGCCGCCTGATCTGAGCCGCCTGACCGGAGCCGTCTGACCGGAGCCGTCTGACCCGAGCTGTCTGCCCGGAGCCGGCTGACCTGGCCCCGTCCATCGCGTCCGATCGGCGCCTCCGGGACCGGGCCCGGTCAGAGGCTCGTGGCCCACTCGTAGCGGTGCTCGGGACGCCCCGTGTCGCCGTACTTGAGGCTCAGCCGCACCCGCCCGGTCCGCTCCAGCAGCTTGAGGTAGCGCTGGGCGGTCTGGCGGCTGAGCCGCGTCCGGTCGGCCAGGTCCTGGGCGGAGAGCGGGCCTTCGGCACCCATCATCGCCCTGCGGACCAGTTCGGCGGTGGTGGGCGAGTGCCCCTTGGGCAGCTCGGGGGCGGGAGTGGCGGACAGCGCGCCGAAGATCCGGTCGACCTCCGTCTGCTCGGCCTCACCACCGCCGTCGAGCGTGCGCCGCAGCGCCGCGTACGCCTCCAGCTTGCCGCGGAGACCCGCGAACGAGAACGGTTTGACCAGGTACTGCAGCGCCCCGTGGCGCATCGCGGCCTGTACGGTCGCCACGTCGCGCGCCGCGGTCACCATGATCACGTCGATCTGGTGGCCGCGTTCCCGCACCGTACGGGCGACGGACAGGCCCGTCTCGTCCGGCAGGTAGTGGTCGAGGAGCACCAGGTCGACGGCCAGCTCCTCGATCCGCTCCAGGGCCTCCGCCGCACTGTGCGCCTTGCCCGCCACGCGGAACCCGGGCACCTTCGCCACGTAGGCGGCGTTGACGTCGGCCACGCGGGCGTCGTCGTCCACGACCAGTACCTCGATCATCAGACCTCCTCGGCAGCCGTGGCCGGTACGGGTTCGGTGAGGGCCTCCGGCAGGACGACGACGAACTCGGCGCCCCCGCCGGCTGATCCGGTCACCTCGGCCGTCCCGCCCTGCCGCTCGGCGAGCCGGCGGACCAGGGCGAGCCCGATGCCGCGCTTGCCGTGCGCCGGCGGCTCCTTGGTGGACCAGCCTTCCACGAAGACCGCCTCCCGCTGATCGGCGGGCACCCCGGGGCCCGTGTCCCGGACCCGGAGGACCGCCGCACGCCCCTTGGCGATCAGCACCACCTCCACGCGCGCGTGGCGGCCCGAACCGGCCGCCGCGTCCAAGGCGTTGTCCACCAGATTGCCGACGATCGTGACCAGCCCACGGGGATCGACGAGCCGGTCGGGCAGGGCCGTGTCCGCGGAGACCGCGAGGGCGACACCGCGCTCCGCGGCCACCGTCGCCTTGCCCACCAGGAGGGCGGCCAGCAGCGGGTCCTGAAGCTTCTCGGTGATCTGCTCGGCGGTGACCCGGTGCGCGCCCGCGACCTCGCCGACGAACTCCGCCGCCTCCTCGTACATCTCCAGCTCCAGCAGACCCAGCAGCGTGTGCATCCGGTTGGCGTGCTCGTGGTCCTGTGCGCGCAGGGCGTCGATCAGGCCGCGGGTGGAGTCGAGTTCGCGGCCCAGCTGCTCCAGCTCGGTGCGGTCGCGCAGGGTGGCGACCGCGCCCCCGTCGTCCGTGGGCATCCGGTTGGCGACCAGGACCCGCTGGCCGCGCACGGTCAGCAGATCGGTGCCGGTGGCCCGGCCCGTGAGCACGTCGGTGGTACGGCCCGGACCCAGCGCCGCCTCCAGGGGCCGGCCGATCGCTTCCGCGTCCAGACCCAGGAGCCGCTGCGCCTCGTCGTTGAGGAGGCGTATCCGGCCGCCGCGGTCCAGCGCGACGACGCCCTCCCGAATGCCGTGCAGCATCGCCTCGCGCTCGGCCAGCAGCGCGGAGATGTCGGAGAAGGCCAGGTCCCGCGTCTGCCGCTGGACCCGGCGCGAGATCAGATAGGCGGCGAGCGCGCCCACGGCCAGGGCCCCGCCCGCGTACGCGAACAGGCCCGGGATCGCGTGGATCAGGCGCGCGCGGACGCTGTCGTACTCGATGCCGACCGACACCGCGCCCACGATGGCCCCGTCCGTGCCCCTGAGCGGCACCTTGCCGCGCGCGGAGCGGCCGAGGGTACCGTCGTCGATCTCCATCACCTCGTGGCCCGCCAGCGCCTCGCTGGGGTCCGTCGAGACGACCCTGCCGATCTGGTCCCGGTCGGTGTGCGACCAGCGCACCCCGGCCTTGTTCATGATCACGACGTACTCGGCGCCGCTGGCCCGCCGGATCCGCTCCGCCTCGGTCTGCACGGGACCGCCCGCCGTCGGCCGCGACGACCGCAGGTCGGCGGCGATCTGCGGCTGTGCGGCCGTGGTCTGCGCGATGGCGAGCGCCCGGCGCATGGCCTGGTCGTCCAGCTGGTCGCTCAACGGCGCCAGGAACAGGCCCGTGGCGAGCACGGCCACCCCCGCGGCGATCGCCACCTGCATCAGCAGGACCTGCGCGAACACCCGCCTCGGCAGTCCGAAGCGCAGTCTGCGGGTGGGGGGAGTCGTGCTCATGGTGACGAACGGTACGGGCCCGTCCGCCCCCGATCGAAGCCCTTGTGGCGCGGATCTCCTCCGACGCCGGGCAGCACTCAGGCGCGTGGCGCGGGAACCTCACGCACAGCCACGACATCCATACGGGCCGGTGAGCCGAGAGCGGCGCCGCAGCTCTCCGGGCGGGGCGGCAGGGACGCGCCCTGGGCGACGGTCACCTGCCAGTGGCGCCCGTCGGTGTGGGCGACGGTCACCTCCCACCGGGGAGCGTCCTGGGCGTCCTGCGCGGCTTCTGTGCGTACGACGCTCAGGGCGTCGGCGCCGTTCTCGCGGGCCGCCCGGCGCACCGCCAGTTCCGCGGCCTGACCGGGGCGGTCCCAGGCCGAGTTGCCGCGGCATCCTTGGGTGACGATCCGGCCGGCGCGCACCGCGTCCAGGACCGCCTTCACGTCGGCGGCCGAGGCCCTCCCGTAGGCGTATCCGTACGGCAGCACCAGAAGGGTGGGGGAGAAGCGGTGGCCGCCGAGGTGGGTGACCTCCCAGACGTCCTGCTCGCCGGAGAGGGCGAGTTCGGCGGCCAACGGCCGCCCCAGGAGCGCGCAGCAGCGGTCGCGCTTTCCGTTGGTGCACACGAAGGCGAGCGGCGCGCCGGTGTGGGGATCGCCGAAGCCGCCGTGATCACCCGATCCCAGAGCGGCGAAGTCCAGCTGGAGCAGCTCCGCGGGGGTGTCGACGGTGGTGCTCCGCAGCCAGGCGTTCCCGGGCGTCGTGTGGGCCACGTACACCTGGTGGCGGACCGGTCCGTGGCAGTCCGCGTGCCGCCCGGGCCGCCGGACGAGCGCGACCCGCGCTCCGGTGCCGTCGGCCGCGGCCTCCAGGGCACGGCCCACGTCGGGGTCCAGATGGCTGGAGGTCAGGGCCTTGGCGCCCCAAGGGCCGGGCTGCTCGATCAGCAGCCAGGTCCGGGCGGTGGCCGCGGTGCCCGCGAGAGGCTCGTCGAGGTCCCGCGAAGCGGCCGTGCACGTACTCACAGAGGGGAGCCTAACCTGCCCTCCGATCACTCCTCACCGGTGGGCGACGGCAGTGGCTGCGGCGGACGCAGGCCTACGTAGTGGCCCGACGGCCGCATACGGAGGGGCCGTTCCCCGTACTCCTCCAGGGCGTGCGCGATCCAGCCCGCCGTACGCGCCACGGCGAAGATCGTCTCGCCGGCCTCGGCGGGCATCCGGAACGACGTGGTGAACACGGCCAGCGCAAGATCCACATTGGCGTGCAGATCGGTGTGGCGGGCGGTCGTCGTCACCACGTCGCGCGCTGCGGCCAGCGCGGGCCCGGCCTCGGGCAGCTCCGCCAGGGCCGCGAACAGGGCCTGCGCGCGCGGATCCTCGCCCCGGTACAGGCGATGCCCGAGCCCCGGCACGCGCCGTCCGGCCCGCAGCTCGTCGGCCACCACAGGTCCGGCGCTGCCCCGGTCGAGGACCTCCAGGAGCATCCGGTGGGCCAGACCGCTCGCCGCACCGTGCAGCGGCCCCTCCAGGACGCCCAGGCCCGCGGAGACGGTCGCGTACGCGTGCGCCCTCGCCGACGCGGCGACCCGGACGGCGAGGGTGGAGGCGGCGAGGTCGTGGTCGGCGAGCAGGGCAAGTGCCATGTCCAGTACGCGAAGTGACGCCTCGTCGGGCTCCTCGTGGGTCAGCCGTCCCCACAGGCGGCGGGCGATGGGGGCGCCGTCCTTGTAGGTGGGCCTGCGCAGCGGCAGCGCGGCCGCGAGCGTCGGGATGAGGGAGCGGGCGGCGCCGAGCACGGACTCGTCGGACAGGTCGTAGCGCAGCGGGTCCGCGGTCGCGGCGGCGACGGCGGCCACCCGCAACCGGTCGACGGGGCTGCTGTGTTCGGGCAGGGCCGCCACGGCGCGCCGGGCCGCGGTGAGGGACTCCCCGGGTGCGGTGAAGGTGACGCCGGGGCGCAGCACGCCCGTCCAGAGCCACTCCGCGACCTCCTCGTAGGAGTGCCGGGTCGCCAGCTCCGCCGCGTCGACCCCCCGGAAGAAGTACCGGTCCTCGTCGATGAGGGTGATCCGGGTGCGGACGGACAGCTCGTTCCCGCTCGAAGCCGGCGCGCCCTCCCGCTTGTTGCGCCGGGCGAGGGCCTCGACCTCCGCGGCGTCGAAGGTGCTGCCGCGCCGCCCTTGGCCGCGCCTGCTCGCCAGCTGTCCGCGGCTCACGTACGCGTACACCGTCTCCGGCTTCACGCCGAGCAGTTCGGCGGTCTCCTTGGTGCTCAGCCGACGGCCCTGCTGTGCCGGTGCCGGTTCTTGATCCGTCATGGGCGTCACCGTATCCGCATCACAAGGCATTGATTCAATCAATATTGACAGGATCTGAGTCAAGCATGGACAGTCGAATCAAGTCCAGGGAGGAAACATGCCGATCAACGGGACCACGACCGCCCCCGTCGTCGACGTACCGCGAGGGCTCGCGGGCGTCGTCGTCACCGACACCGCACTCGGGGACGTCAGGGGACGCGAGGGCTTCTACCACTACCGCCAGTACTCCGCCGTGGAGCTCGCGCAGACCCGCAGCTTCGAGGACGTCTGGCACCTGATGATCCACGGCGAACTGCCCGACGCCGCACGGTCGGCGGCCTTCGCCCGCGAGACCGCGGCGCTGCGCGGACTGCCCGACGAGGTGCGCGCGGCACTGCCCGCCGTCGCCCACGCCGGATCGCTGTCCGGCCCCCTCGCGGGGCTGCGCACGGCGCTCTCGCTGTTCGGCGCCTCGCAGGGCTTCCGGCCCGTCTACGACATCGACGCCGACCGGCGCCGCGCCGACACCCTGGCCGCCACGGCGGTGGTCCCCACCATCCTCACCGCGCTGCACCGGCTCGGCGAGGGGCTCGAACCGGTGGAGCCGCGCGCGGACCTGTCGTACGCGGCCAACTACCTCTACATGCTGACGGGCTCGGAGCCGGACCAGGCACATGCCCGGGCCATCGAGCAGTACCTCATCTCAACCATTGATCACGGCTTCAACGCGTCAACGTTCACGGCCCGCGTCATCACGTCGACGGGAGCCGATGTCGCCGCTTGTCTGGTCGGCGCCGTCGGGGCGCTCTCCGGCCCCCTGCACGGCGGGGCGCCCAGCCGCGCGCTCGACACCCTGGACGCGATCGGCACCCCGGACCGCATCGACCCCTGGATTCGTGAGCGGGTCCTCGCGGGTGACCGGATCATGGGCTTCGGGCACCCCGTCTACCGCACGGAGGACCCGCGCTCCCGCATGCTCCGCGGCATCGCGGAACGGTTCGGCGGACCTCTGGTGGAGTTCGCGGTGGAGGTCGAGCGGCACGTCGAGGCGATCCTCGCCGAGCTCAAGCCCGGACGCGAGCTGCACACGAACGTGGAGTTCTACGCGGGCGTGGTCATGGAGCTGTGCGGTCTGCCCCGCACGATGTTCACGCCCACCTTCGCCGCGGCGCGGGTGGTCGGCTGGAGCGCCAACGTGCTGGAGCAGGCCCAGGACTCGAAGATCATCCGGCCGTCGGCGCGGTATGTGGGGGTGGAGCCGCCGGTGGCGGTGCCGCTGCTCGGCTGAGATGCGCGGGGCGGGCGCGGTCGAGGCCGGGCACCGGTGGTGGTGCCCGGCCTCGACGGCGGTAGAGCTCGTCCGGTTCCGGTTCTGGTTCCGGCGCGGTTCCGGTTCCGGGTCGGTTCCGGTTCCGGTTCGGGTTCGGGCTCAGGTCAGGCGGAAGGCGGACCGTCGGGCCCGCCTCCGCTTCCTGGCACGGCGATGTGGATCACGGTCCACCTCGGTCGGTGCAGGCGCTGCCGGGTTCAGGGGCGTGGGTGGCCATCAGGCCTCCGGGATGTCCGCCCGGGCCCGCACCAGAGTGTCGCGCGTGATGACGACGATCCGCTCGTAGTCGGCCCGTGCGGCATCGGATGGCAGCTCGGCGTCGAGCTTGTCGGTGGCATCCGTGCCGATGACGGCGAAGTTGCCGTCGGCGAGCTCGAAGATGTCGGGGCAGGTCTGCCCGGAGGCGCTACCGCGCTCGCGGGGAGACGCGCCGATGCGGCGGACGATTTTCAAAGGGATCCCGGTCCTTGGCACTGGGTTGGCAGAAGCGGGCCACACAGTAGCCGGTCGCGGGGTGCACCGTAGGTGCGCGATACGCCAACTGGGTTCAATCGCAGGGTGGTTCGCCGATCACCCACCACTCGTCCGTGTCGGCCTCGTCCAGATCCAGCAGCAGCCGCTCCACCATCCGGCCGAGCTCGGCCTCGTCCGAGGTGCCTTCGAGGCTGGCACGATGGTGCCGGGTGGCGACCAAGTAGTCGCGGACGATCGGGTTCTGGCAGATGACCCGTAGGTGACCGTAGAGCTCCCGCCGGCTCATGGCGCCGATGCGGTGGAAGTAGAGGGCGTTCGTGTACAGCGCGTTGGCGAACAGGAACTGCCGCTGCCGCTCCGGCGACACGGCCTCCTCGTAGGTGTCGAGGACCGCGGCCAGGGCGGGATCGTCCATCGCCTTGCACAGCAGGTCGAAGTGCAGGCGGTGCTGTTCGGTCAGTGAGGCGTGCCGGCGTCGGCGGGCCAGCAGCGACCCGACGGTCGTGGTGGCTCCGGCCGCCATCGCGGCGGCGAGAGTGCGTGCTCCGTAACTCCTTGTGGCCATGTGAACCCCCGATTCAGGCGACCGTGCGCCGGTCGTCGGGTGCGGGGCGACGGAGACGGAGACCGGCGAGCAGTGGGCGGCGCGCTTGCCGTCTCCCAGGGTGCCGAGCGGCTCTGATCGGCGGGGAGGCGGAGAGGAGGCGCACGGATGCACGGACCGTGTAAACCGGCGCCTCTCCAACGTGTGCCCAATGGGCAGCGCTAACAATCGTTCACTTCGCTCGCTTTCTGCGCGCTCGTATCCTGGGTCGGCATTCACCCTTCGTACGAGAGCCGGCCCGCGGGCCGGCGCGCGCTTCGGCGCGAGAGAGGTCGCGTTGAGCAAGGCGAGCCCGCAGCAGATCCCCGTCGTCGTCCTCGCGGGCTTCCTCGGATCGGGGAAGACCACGCTCCTGAACCACCTGCTGCACCGCAGCGGCGGCACCCGGATCGGCGCGATCGTCAATGACTTCGGGGCGATCGAGATCGACGCGATGGCGGTCGCGGGACAGCTGGGCGACTCCACCGTCTCGCTCGGCAACGGATGCCTGTGCTGCGCCGTGGACGCCAGTGAACTTGACGTCTATCTGGACAAGTTGACCGGCCCCGTCCATGACGGTCATGTCATGGACGTCATCGTCATCGAGGCGAGCGGCATCGCGGAACCCCAGGAACTCGTGCGGATGGTCCTCGCGAGCGAGAACCCGCGGATCGTCTACGGAGGGCTGGTCGAGGTCGTCGACGCCGCCGAGTTCGACGCCACGAGGGAGAAGCATCCCGAGGTGGAGCGCCACCTCGGGCTCGCCGACCTCGTCGTGGTGAACAAGGGCGACCGGGTCGCCCCGGACGAACAGGAGCGCGTCCTGGGAGCCGTGCGGGTGGCAGCGGGCCGCGCCGCCGTCGTGACCGCCTCGTACGGCCGGATCGACCCGGAACTGCTCTTCGACTGCCGTCCCTCGGAGGAGCGGATCGGACAGCTGTCCTTCGACGACCTCCACCGGCACGACGAGAGCGAGGCGCACGACGCGCATCTGCACGCCGCCTACGAGAGCGTCGCCTTCACCTCCGAGGTGCCCATGGACCCGCGCCGCCTGATGACGTTCCTCGACGGCAGGCCCGACGGGCTCTACCGGATCAAGGGGTACGTCGACTTCGGGGCGGGCGACCCGCGCAACCGGTACGCGGTGCACGCCGTCGGGCCGTTCCTGCGGTTCCGGCCGGAGCCGTGGCCCGCCGGCGGGCCACGGCTGACGCAGCTCGTCCTCATCGGCGCGGGCATCGACACGGCCGCGCTCGGCACGGAACTCGACGCCTGCAGGAGCGAAGCCCCACACACCGTCGACGAGCACGGCATGTGGGGCGTTCTCCGCTACGTACAGGAGAAGGGCGAAGCGGCCGAGGAGCCGCGGGACCTCTAGGCCGGTCCCGCCACCACCGCCACCGTCTTCGGGAGCGAGACGCCCGAGCCGTCGCGTCGCGGGTCCATCTCGGGCAGCTCCGCCGGCATGCCGTTCTTCTGCGACGCGCGCGCGGGCACCGGGCCCGCCCAGCCCAGGCTCAGGCAGTCCTCGCCCTTCAGGAACCGCTGGCAGCGCACACCGCCGGTCGCCCGGCCCTTCCTCGGGTACTGGTCGAACGGCGTGAGCTTGGCCGTCGTCTGCACCGAGTCGTCGAGCGTGCCGCGCGAGCCCGCCACCGTGAACACCACCGCGTCGGCCGCGGGGTCGACCGCCGTGAACGAGATGACCTTCGCGCCGGTCGCCAGCTTGATGCCGGCCATGCCGCCCGCGGGACGGCCCTGCGGACGCACCACGGACGCCTGGTAGCGCAGCAGCTGCGCGTCGTCCGTGATGAAGACCAGGTCCTCCTCGCCGGTACGGAGCTCGACCGCCCCCACGATCCGGTCGCCGTCCTTGAGGGTGATGACCTCCAACTCCTCCTTGTTCGACGGATAGTCGGGGACCACACGCTTCACGACGCCCTGCTCCGTGCCGATCGCCAGACCCGGGGACGACTCGTCCAGGGTCATCAGACAGACGACCGTCTCGTCGGCCTCCAAGGAGGAGAGGAACTCGGAGATTGGGGCGCCTCCGGAGAGGTTCGGCGCGGACGCCGTCTCCGGGAGCTGCGGCAGGTCGATGACGTTCAGCCGCAGCAGCCGGCCTTCGGAGGTGACCGCGCCGATCTCGCCGAGGGCCGTCGCCGGCACCGCGGAGACGATCAGGTCGTGCTTGGTGCGCTTGCCGTCCTCGTCCGCGCCGAAGGGCTCGCCGTTCGCCGTGCGGGCCAGCAGGCCGGTCGACGAGAGCAGCACGCGGCACGGGTCGTCCGCCACCTGGAGCGAGACCGACGCCACCGGCGCGCCCGCCGACTCCAGGAGCACCGTGCGCCGGTCGGAACCGAACTTCTTCGCCACGGCGGCCAGTTCGGTGGAGACCAGCTTGCGCAGCTCGGTGTCCGAATCCAGGATGCCGGTCAGCTCGTCGATCTCGCCGTTGAGCTTGTCGCGCTCCGACTCCAGCTCGATGCGGTCGAACTTGGTGAGGCGGCGCAGCGGCGTGTCCAGGATGTACTGCGTCTGGATGTCGCTCAGCGAGAAGCGCTCCATCAGGCGCTCCTTGGCCTGCGCGCTGTTGTCGCTGGAGCGGATGAGGCGGATGACCTCGTCGATGTCCACCAGGGCGACGAGCAGGCCCTCGACCAGGTGCAGCCGGTCCTGCTTCTTGCTGCGGCGGAACTCGCTGCGGCGGCGCACGACCTCGAAGCGGTGGTCCAGATAGACCTCGAGGAGCTCCTTGAGGCCGAGCGTGAGCGGCTGACCGTCCACCAGCGCCACGTTGTTGATGCCGAAGGACTCCTCCATCGGCGTCAGCTTGTACAGCTGCTCCAGGACGGCCTCCGGCACGAAGCCGTTCTTGATCTCGATGACCAGGCGCAGGCCGTGCTCGCGGTCCGTGAGGTCCTTGACGTCGGCGATGCCCTGGAGCTTCTTCGAGCCGACCAGTTCCTTGATCTTCGCGATGACCTTCTCGGGGCCGACCGCGAAGGGCAGCTCGGTGACGACGAGGCCCTTGCGGCGCGCCGTCACGCTCTCCACCGAGACCGTCGCGCGGATCTTGAAGGTGCCGCGGCCCGTCTCGTAGGCGTCCTTGATGCCGGACAGGCCGACGATCCGGCCGCCCGTGGGCAGGTCGGGCCCCGGGACGAACTTCATCAGCGTCTCGAGGTCGGCGCCCGGGTGCTTGATCAAGTGCCGGGCGGCGGCGATCACTTCGCCCAGGTTGTGCGGCGCCATGTTGGTCGCCATGCCGACCGCGATGCCCGACGCGCCGTTCACCAGGAGGTTCGGGTACGCCGCCGGGAGGACCAGCGGCTCCTGCTCCTGGCCGTCGTAGTTCGGCGCGAAGTCGACGGTGTTCTCGTCGATGGACTCGGTCATCAGGGACGCCGCGGCGTCCATCTTGCACTCGGTGTAACGCATGGCGGCCGGGCGGTCGTCGTTGCCCAGCGAGCCGAAGTTGCCGTGCCCGTCCACCAGGGGCACGCGCATGGAGAACGGCTGGGCCAGGCGCACCAGGGCGTCGTAGATCGACGCGTCGCCATGGGGGTGCAACTTACCCATGACCTCGCCGACCACGCGAGCGCACTTCACGTAGCCGCGCTCGGGGCGCAGGCCCATCTCGTTCATCTGGTAGACGATCCGACGGTGGACGGGCTTCATCCCGTCGCGGGCGTCGGGCAGGGCGCGAGAGTAGATGACCGAGTACGCGTACTCCAGGTAGGAGCCCTGCATTTCGTCGACCACGTCGATGTCGAGGATCCTCTCCTCGAAGTCGTCGGGCGGCGGGGTCTTCGTGCTGCGGCGGGCCATCGCTGCTGCGGCTCCTTCACCAACATGAACGGGTACATGAACGAGAACTGTCGCGGACCATTGTGGACCGCCCCACTGACAACGCCGATCGCGACCCGTCCGTAGCGGGTCGCGGGCGGCCCCCGGAAGGGTCCCCGTGCTCGCTTACGGCGTAGCCCGAGCGGGAACTTCGCCAGGTGTCAGCACGCTTGCATACAGTGGCAGGACTGGCAGCAGTTCTGTGGTTTGCTGCGTATTTCGCGTTCTCCGCGATCGAAGGGACGTACATGCCCATGGGTCACACGGCCACCGCCGAGGCCGGCTCCGGCGGCCTGACAGCGACCGAGCACCGGCTGGCCAACGGCCTGCGCGTGGTGCTCTCCGAGGATCACCTGACCCCGGTCGCGGCGGTCTGCCTCTGGTACGACGTCGGCTCGCGCCACGAGGTCAAGGGCCGCACGGGCCTGGCTCACCTCTTCGAGCACCTGATGTTCCAGGGCTCGAAGCAGGTGCACGGCAACGGCCACTTCGAACTGGTCCAGGGCGCGGGCGGCTCGCTCAACGGGACGACGAGCTTCGAGCGCACGAACTACTTCGAGACCATGCCCACCCACCAGCTGGAGCTCGCGCTGTGGCTGGAGGCGGACCGCATGGGCTCGCTGCTGGCCGCCCTCGACGACGAGTCGATGGAGAACCAGCGGGACGTGGTGAAGAACGAGCGCCGCCAGCGCTACGACAACGTCCCGTACGGCACGGCGTTCGAGAAGCTGACCGCCCTGATGTACCCCGAGGGCCACCCGTACCACCACACGCCCATCGGCTCCATGGACGACCTGGACGCGGCCACTCTTGAGGACGCGCGGAACTTCTTCCGCACCTACTACGCGCCCAACAACGCCGTGCTGTCGATCGTCGGCGACATCGACCCGCAGGAGACCCTCGCCTGGGTCGAGAAGTACTTCGGGTCCATCCCCGGCCACGACGGCAAGCCCGCCCCGCGCGACGGCGCCCTGCCCGACGTGATCGGCGGGCAGCTCCGCGAGGTCGTCGAGGAGGAGGTGCCGGCCCGCGCCCTGATGGCCGCCTACCGGCTCCCGGGGGACGGCACGCGCGCGTGCGACGCCGCCGACCTCGCCCTGACCGTGCTGGGCGGCGGCGAGTCGTCGCGGCTCTACAACCGGCTGGTGCGCCGTGACCGCACCGCTGTCGCCGCCGGGTTCGGCCTGCTGCGGCTCGCCGGGGCGCCCTCCCTGGGCTGGCTGGACGTGAAGACCTCCGGTGACGTCGAGGTGCCGGTCATCGAGGCGGCCGTCGACGAGGAGCTCGCCCGGTTCGCCGAGGAGGGCCCGACGGCCGAGGAAATGGAGCGCGCGCAGGCCCAGTTGGAGCGCGAGTGGCTGGACCGGCTGGGCACGGTCGCGGGCCGCGCCGACGAACTGTGCCGGTTCGCCGTCCTGTTCGGCGACCCGCAGCTCGCCCTGACCGCCGTACGGCGCGTCCTCGAGGTGACCGCCGAGGAGGTCCAGGAGATCGCCAAGGCCCGCCTGCGCCCCGACAACCGCGCGGTCCTCGTGTACGAGCCCACGGCCCCGGCCGAGACCGACACCGAGACCGACGCCGATACCGCCGAGAACGCTGAGGAGGCGGGCCGGTGACCGAGCAGCTCGCGATCATGGACTTCCACCCGCAGCCGCAGGCGGGCGCGCCCAAGCCGTGGGCGTTCCCCGCCCCGCAGCGCGGCACGCTCGACAACGGCCTGACGGTGCTGCACTGCCACCGCCCCGGCCAGCAGGTCGTCGCGGTCGAGATCAACCTCGACGCGCCGCTGGACGCGGAGCCGAAGGGCCTCGACGGCGTCTCCACGATCATGGCGCGTGCCTTCAACGAGGGCACCGACAAGCACTCCGCCGAGGAGTTCGCGGCGGAGCTGGAGCGCTGCGGCGCCACGATGGACGCGCACGCCGACCACCCCGGCGTCCGCGTCTCCCTCGAGGTGCCGGTCTCCCGGCTGCCCAAGGCGCTCGCCCTGCTGGCCGACGCCCTGCGGGCGCCCGCCTTCGCCGACAGCGAGATCGAGCGTCTCGTCCGCAACCGGCTGGACGAGATCCCGCACGAGAGCGCCAACCCGGCCCGCCGCGCCGCCAAGGAGCTCTCCCGGCAGCTCTTCCCGGCCGGCGCGCGCATGTCGCGCCCGCGCCAGGGCACCGAGGAGACCGTCACCGCCATCGACGCGGCGGCCGTGCGCGCCTTCTACGAGAAGCACGTGCGCCCCGCCACCGCGACGGCGGTCGTCGTGGGGGACCTGACGGGCGTGGACCTCGCCGCACTGCTCGCGGACACCCTCGGCGCCTGGACGGGTGACACGGCCGAGCCGCGCCCCGTGCCGCCGGTCACCGCCGACGACACCGGCCGCGTCGTGATCGTGGACCGCCCGGGAGCCGTGCAGACGCAGCTGCTCATCGGCCGCATCGGACCCGACCGGCACGACCGCGTGTGGGCCGCGCAGATCCTCGGCACGTACTGCCTGGGCGGCACCCTCACCTCCCGCCTGGACCGGGTCCTGCGCGAGGAGAAGGGCTACACCTACGGGGTGCGCTCCTTCGCCCAGGTGCTGCGTTCGGCGCCCGACGGCACGGGCGCGTCGATGCTCGCCATCAGCGGCTCCGTGGACACCCCGAACACGGGACCGGCGCTCGACGACCTCTGGCAGGTGCTGCGCACCCTGGCGGCCGAAGGCCTCACGGACGCCGAACGGGACACGGCGGTGCAGAACTTGGTGGGCGTGGCCCCGCTGAAGTTCGAGACCGCCGCGGCCGTCGCGGGCACGCTCGCCGACCAGGTCGAGCAGCACCTGCCGGACGACTTCCAGGCGCAGCTGTACCGCCAACTGGCGGCCACGGGCACCGTGGAGGCCACCGCGGCGGTCGTGAGCGCCTTCCCGGCCGACCGCCTGGTGACGATCCTGGTGGGCGACGCCGCGGCGATCGAGGAGCCCGTCAAGGCCCTCGGCATCGGCGAGGTGACCGTGGTCACCGGCTGACCCGTGCCGCCCTGCTGAACACCCTGCTGAACCCGGAGCCCCGGAGGCCATACAGGTCTCCGGGGCTCCGTGGTGTCCCTCACGTCCCTTCTTGTCCGCCCTCGGATCGAACAAGGGTCACGTATGTCCGAATTGGGGCGGAGGTTGCCTGTCTGCTCTGTGGCATGCACTACAAAAGCCGGGATCCGTTTGTCGATCGAAAGATGTCCCGCTTAGCGTCGGTCCGGCTGTCCGCCAGACACACGTCGCGCCCGCGACACCGGACAGTCATCGCCGAGTCCCCCGTGGCGCGAGCCAGGGGAGCCGGGGACCCACCGCAGTCCCTGGGGTGAATCGGACGCTCTTTCCGGCCGTGAGGCGGGGGAGGGGGCCCGTAGGAGACCTTCCTGCTCCGAACCCGTCAGCTAACCCGGTAGGCGAGAGGGAAGGAAAGGACCAGCCCCTTCATGGCGTTCACCCGTGCCACCGGGAAGCACCGTCGTCCGAGCCGTCTCACGCGAACCACCGCGCACGTCGCGGGTGTCGCGGCGCTCACCACGACCGGTGTCATCGGAGGCCTCGCCGCCCCCGCTCTCGCCGCCGACAACGCGGCCGCCGAGCAGAACGGCCTCACCCAGGCGATAGCCATCGGCGACTCGCTGGCCGACCAGATCGACGCGCAGGCCGTCGCGCAGAAGAAGGCCGCCGACGCGGCCGCGGCCAAGGCGGAGGCCGAGAAGAAGGCCGAGGCCGAGGCCAAGAAGAAGGCCGAGGAGGCCAAGCGCGAGGCCGAGGCGAAGGCCAAGAAGGAGCGCGAGGCCAAGGAGCGCGCCGCCCGTGAGGCCGAGCGCAAGCGCCTGAACACCTACGTGGCGCCCATCTCCGGCTCGTACGTCTCCACCGCCTACAAGGCGAGCAGCGGCCTGTGGTCCTCCGGCAGCCACACCGGCATCGACTTCCACGCGGCGAGCGGCACCTCGGTGCACGCCGTCGGCATGGGCACCGTCGTCGAGGCCGGCTGGGGCGGCGCGTACGGCAACAACATCGTGATCAAGATGAACGACGGCACGTACACCCAGTACGGTCACCTGTCCTCCATCGGCGTCTCCGTGGGTCAGTCCGTCACCCCGGGCCAGCAGATCGGCCTCTCCGGCGCCACGGGCAACGTCACGGGCCCGCACCTCCACTTCGAGGCCCGCACCGGCCCCGACTACGGCTCGGACATCGACCCGGTCGCGTACCTGCGCTCGCACGGCGTGGGCGTCTGACGCACCGGCGACAGCATCATCCGAAAGCCCCGGCTCACCGAGCCGGGGCTTTCGCGTGCGCGGACCTCGCCTGGCCAAAAAATATCCCTGGATTCCGGCCCGCCGTCGGAAATTCGGGAACGGTGGAATAGAGTCGATGGGCAGGCGCGCTGACCGGGTGTTCATCGCGTTCGCACGGGCGTCAATCGACCGCGTTTCGCGGGGATTAAGGCGGAGGTCGGGTCATGCGCATTCCCGCGCACTCGGTATGCACGGCCATCCGCGACGACATCGTCGCGGGTGTCTACGAGCGCGGCGGCAGGCTCACCGAGGAACAGCTCGCGCGCCGCTACGGAGTCTCGCGCGTGCCGGTCCGCGAGGCGCTGCGCACCCTGGAGGCGGAGGGGTTCGTCGTCACGCGCAGGCACGCGGGCGCGTGCGTGGCCGAGCCGACCGAGCGGGAGGCCGCCGACCTCCTGGAGATCCGCATGCTGCTGGAACCGCTGGGCGCCGCCCGGGCCGCGCAGCGCCGCACCGACGCCCACCTCAAGGTCCTGCGCGGCCTGGTCAGACTGGGTCAGGAGCGGTCCAGGGGCGGTCAGAGCGAGGATCTGCGCTCGCTGGGCGGCTGGTTCCACGAGACGCTCGCCCAGGCCTCGGGCAGCCCCGGACTGATCGCCCTGCTCACCCAGCTGCGGCACAAGATCGCGTGGATGTACGCCGTGGAGAGCCCGGCCCAGCCGGCCGAGTCCTGGGCCGAGCACGGCGCGATCGTGGACGCGGTGGCCCGCGGCGACGCCGAGCGGGCCCGCTCCCTGACCGCGCTGCACACCGAACGGGCGACCGCGGCCCACCGGCTGCGGGTCCCCCGCGCGGGCGAGCGCGTGAGGACTTCGCAACATGCCGTAAACACGGCGGGCCTTCAGCATTAACAGGGGAGCCGTATACAAAGGGATACGGTATTCGCCGCACGACCGCGGAGTGATTTCCGCTGCCCATTCCGAGAATGGGTCCGGATATTCGAGTTCTCGGTGCGATTGCTTTGTGTTGTCGTGCGGACCGGGTGAATTCCGCGCCCGGGTGCGCGAACCGAAAAGCGGAAACGACAGAGCCGCGCGTCCCCGAAGGGAATCGCGCGGCTCTGCCGACCGATGGGGTCAGACGGTCTCGGGGAGCTCCTCGAGACCCTCGGCGACCAGCTTCGCCAGACGGTCGAGGGCGGCGTCCGCGCCCTCGGCGTCGGAGGCCAGGACGATCTCCTCGCCACCCTGGGCGCCCAGGCCGAGCACCGCGAGCATGGAGGCGGCGTTGACGGGGTTGCCGTCGGCCTTGGCGATCGTCAGGGGGACGCCGGCCGCCGTGGCCGCGCGGACGAAGATGGAGGCGGGGCGGGCGTGGAGGCCCTCGGCCCAGCCGACGTTGACGCGGCGCTCAGCCATGTGATGCTGCCCTTCAGGTGTCTCACGGTTGTCTAGACCATTCTCACACACCGTCGAACGTGCTCGACGCGGACCCGGGTCCCGTAAGGCAAGGGCCCCGGGTCCCCCTCAGCCTGCCTCCCACACGCGCGGGACGCGACCCGTACCGCCGACACACGCTTGTCGGTGACCCGCCCTACTCTTGCGGCATGGAGACCCCGTCGGACCGGCACGCCTACCCCGCCCACTGGGAGGCCGACGTGGTGCTGCGGGACGGCGGCACCGCGCGGATCAGGCCCATCACCACCGAGGACGCCGACCGCCTGACCAGCTTCTACGAGCAGGTCTCGGACGAGTCGAAGTACTACCGCTTCTTCGCGCCCTATCCACGACTGTCCGCGAAGGACGTCCACCGCTTCACCCATCACGACTACGTGGACCGGGTCGGCCTGGCCGTCACCGTGGGCGGCGAGTTCATCGCGACCGTGCGCTACGACCGGATCGACGCACGGGGCATGCCCGCGTCCGCGCCCGCCGACGAGGCGGAGGTCGCCTTCCTCGTGCAGGACGCCCACCAGGGGCGCGGCGTCGCGTCCGCCCTGCTGGAGCACATCGCCGCGGTCGCCCGTGAGCGCGGCATCCGCCGGTTCGCCGCCGAGGTGCTGCCCGCCAACACCAAGATGATCAAGGTGTTCCGGGATGCCGGGTACACCCAGAAGCGCAGCTTCGAGGACGGCGTCGTCCGCCTGGAGTTCGACCTGGAGCCCACGGAGGCGTCGCTCGCCGTGCAGCGCGCCCGCGAACAGCGCGCCGAGGCCCGCTCCGTGCACCGCCTCCTCGCACCCGGGTCCGTCGCCGTGATCGGCGTGGGCCGCGCACGAGGAGGCGTGGGGCGCAGCGTTCTCGACAACCTGAAGGACGCGGGCTTCACCGGCCGCCTGTACGCGGTGAACAAGGCGTTCCCCGACGACCTCACCGACATCGACGGCGTCCCCGCCCACCGCTCCGTACGGGACATGGACCCGGCCGACCACGTCGACCTGGCCGTCGTCGCCGTGCCCGCGCCGGACGTCCCCGAGGTCGTCGCCGAGTGCGGCGAGCGCGGCGTCCAGGGCCTGGTCGTGGTCTCCGCCGGATACGCGGAGAGCGGCGCCGAGGGCCGCGAGCGCCAGCGCGAACTGGTCCGCCAGGCCCGCACCTACGGGATGCGCATCGTCGGACCGAACGCCTTCGGGATCGTCAACACCTCGCCCGACGTGCGGCTCAACGCCTCACTGGCCCCCGAGATGCCGCGCCCCGGCCGCATCGGCCTGTTCACCCAGTCCGGTGCCATCGGCATCGCCCTCCTGTCGCGCCTGCACCGGCGCGGCGGCGGAGTCACCGGGGTCACCGGGGTCTCCACCTTCGTCTCCGCGGGCAACCGCGCCGACGTCTCCGGGAACGACGTCCTCCAGTACTGGTACGACGACCCGGACACCGACGTCGCCCTGATGTACCTCGAATCGATCGGCAACCCGCGCAAGTTCACCCGCCTCGCCCGCCGCACCGCGGCCGCCAAGCCGCTCGTCGTCGTCCAGGGCGCCCGGCACAGCGGCATCGCACCCACCGGGCACGCGGTCCGCGCCACCCGCCTCCCGTACGCCACCGTCTCCGCGCTGCTGCGCCAGGCGGGCGTCATCCGCGTCGACACGATCACCGAACTCGTGGACACCGGGCTCCTGCTGGCCCGCCAGCCGCTGCCCGCGGGCCCCCGCGTCGCCATCCTCGGCAACTCCGAGTCGCTCGGCCTGCTCACCTACGACGTGTGCCTCTCCGAAGGGCTGCGCCCCAAGCCCCCGAGGGACCTGACCACCGCCGCGTCCGCGGCGGACTTCCGCGCCGCCCTCGAAGAGGCCCTGGCCGACGACAAGACCGACGCGGTCGTCGTCACCGCCATGCCGGCCGTGGGCGAGGACTCCACCGAGGACGCGGAGCTGGCCGCCGCCCTGAGCAAGGCCGCCGCCACCGCCCCCACGAAGCCGGTGCTCGTCGTCCACGTGGAGCTCGGCGGCCTGGCCGAGGCCCTCTCCGCCGCCGCCAGCACCGGCCCGAACGCGCCCGAGGCGCCCCGCCCGGCCCAGACCGCCCCCGAGACGCCGGAAGGCACCCCGCGCCTCATCCCCGCCTACCCGGCGGCCGAGCGCGCCGTCCACGCCCTCTCCGAAGTGGTCAAGTACGCCCAATGGCGGCGGGACGCGGCCGAGCCGGGCAAGGTGCCCGAGTACGACGGCATCGACGAGCAGGGCGCCGCCACCCTGATCACCGAACTGCTCGCGAAGGAGGACGACCCGCGCGGCCTCGACCTCGCCCCGGACGACGCCCGCGAGCTGCTCGCCCGCTACGGCATCGACGTACGCCGCACCCTGCCCGCCCCGGACGTCGACCGGGCCGCGCAGGCCGCGCGCACCCTCGGCTACCCCGTGGCCCTGAAGACGACGGCCCCGCACCTGCGGCACCGCGCCGACCTGGGCGGCGTACGCCTCGACCTGGCCGACGAGACCGATCTGCGGCGGGCCTACGAAGAGCTGACCGAACACCTCGGCAAACCCGCCGAGCTGCGGCCCGTCGTCCAGGCGATGGCGCCGCGCGGGGTCGACACCGTGGTCCGCGCCGTCATCGACCCGGCGGCCGGGGCGGTGCTCTCCTTCGGGCTGGCCGGCGCGGCCTCCGAGCTGCTCGGCGACACCGCCCACCGGCTGATCCCGGTGACCGACCGGGACGCACAGTCGATCGTCCGCTCCATCAAGACGGCCCCGATCCTGTTCGGCTGGCGCGGCGCCGCCCCCGTCGACACGCCCGCCCTGGAAGAACTGCTGCAGCGCGTGTCCCGGCTCGTCGACGACCATCCCGAGGTCGTCGGCGTCACCCTCGAACCGGTCGTCGTCGCCCAGCACGGACTGACCGTGCTGGGCGCCTCCGTCCGGCTCGCGCCACCGCCCGCCCGCGACGACCTCGGACCCCGCACGCTGCCCGTCGCGTACTGACCGACACGCCGGGGAAACGCCTCGACCGAGGGTTATCCACAGGGGCAACGGCAGTCTCTTCCCGGGCCTTAGGATGGACACCATGGCCAAGACCAGTACGACGACCCAAGGGCTGCGAGCGGCGATCGAGCGCAGCGGCTACTACCCGGCCCTCGTGGCCGAGGCGGTGGAGGCCGCGGTCGGCGGCGAGCCCATCTCGTCGTACCTCGTGCACCAGGAGACCACGTTCGACGCGAACGAGGTCCGCCGGCACGTCACCGTCCTGGTCCTGACCGACACCCGCTTCATCGTCAGCCACACCGACGAGCAGGCGGCCGACACCACGTCCCCGACGCCGTACGCGACGACGTCCACCGAGTCCGTGAAGATCGGCCGGATCTCGTCGGTCGTGCTCAGCCGCGTCGTCGCCAACCCGGAGAAGTACGTCCCGGGCACGCTGCCCCGCGAGGTCGTCCTCACCATCGGCTGGGGCGCCGTCTCCCGCATCGACCTGGAGCCCGCGGCCTGCGGCGACCCCAACTGCGAGGCGGACCACGGCTACACGGGCAGCTCGACCGCCGACGACCTGAGCCTGCGCGTCAGCGAGGCGGGCGACGGCCCGGAGACCGTCCGGCAGGCGCTGGCCTTCGCCCAGGCGCTGTCCGAGGCCACCGCGGACGCGGGACGCTGATGACGCAGGCCGCCTGGGACGACGTAGAGCCGCTGCCCGTCCACTCCGCTCCCGTCCCGGCGTACGGCACCGGATCGCTCGCCGACCTGCTGCCCACCCTCGGCGCCCACCTGGGCGTCCCCGACTGCACGGCCGCGATCCCGGAGCTCGCTCCGGTCGACCGCGTCTGCGTCTTCCTCATCGACGGCCTCGGCTGGGAGCAGCTGAAGGCGCATCCGGACGAGGCCCCGTTCCTGAGCTCGCTCATAGCGTCCTCGCGCGGCGGCACCGGTCGGCCGATCACCGCCGGATACCCGGCGACCACCGCCACCTCCCTCGCCTCCGTCGGCACGGGCCTGCCGCCCGGCGCCCACGGCCTGCCGGGCTACACCGTGCGCAACCCGGACACCGGCGCCCTGATGAACCAGCTCCGCTGGAACCCGTGGACGAAGCCGCAGACCTGGCAGCCGTACCCGACGATCTTCCAGCGCGCCCACGCGGCCGGCGTGCACACGGCCCAGGTCTCCGCCCCGGCCTTCGAGTCGACACCGCTCACCAAGATCGCCCTGAGTGGCGGCACCTTCTACGGGCGTCTCTCCGGCGAGGACCGCATGGACCTGGCCGCCGAGCAACTGGCGGCGGGGGACCGGTCGTTGGTCTACACGTACTACAGCGAGGTCGACGGCAAGGGGCACCGCTTCGGCCTCGACTCCGACGCCTGGCGCGGCCAGCTCATGTACGTGGACCGGCTCGCCCAGCGCCTCGCGGAGCAACTGCCGCCGCGCAGCGCCCTGTACGTGACCGCCGACCACGGCATGGTCGACATCGCCTTCGACGAGCAGTCCCGGATCGACTTCGACGAGGACTGGGAACTGCGCGCGGGCGTCGCCCTGTTGGGCGGCGAGGGCAGGGCCCGCCACGTGTACGCGGTGCCGGGCGCGCAGGGCGACGTCCTGGCCGTGTGGCGCGAGGTCCTCGGCGAGCAGTTCTGGATCGCGAGCCGGGACGAGGCGATCGCGGCCGGCTGGTTCGGCCCGCACGTCGACGAGCGGGTGTACGGGCGCCTCGGCGACGTGATCGCCGCGGCCCGTGACGACGTGGTCATCATCGCCTCGCAGACCGAGCCGAAGGAATCCCTGATGGTGGGCAACCACGGCTCCATGACCCCGGCGGAACAGCTCGTACCGCTCCTCGAAGTACGTTCCTGACGCCCGCCCCGCTCCGACCGCCCCGACCGTCCCGCTCCGCCCTGCCGCCCCACCCCTTCCCTCACTCGAAAGGTGCTCGACTCCCCATGCCCGAGCTGGTGTTCTTCTCCGGAACCATGGACTGCGGAAAGAGCACCCTGGCTCTGCAGATCGAGCACAACCGGTCCGCCCGCGGCCTGCAGGGCATGATCTTCACCCGCGACGACCGGGCCGGTGAGGGAAAGCTCTCCTCGCGCCTGGGCCTGGTCACCGACGCCGTCGAGGTCGCCGACGACCTGGACGTGTACGCGTACGTCGTCGAGCACCTCTCGCAGGGCGGCAAGGTGGACTACGTGATCGCGGACGAGGCGCAGTTCCTCGCGCCCGGCCAGATCGACCAGCTGGCCCGCGTCGTCGACGACCTCGACCTGGACGTCTTCGCCTTCGGGATCACCACCGACTTCCGCTCCAAGCTGTTCCCCGGCTCGCAGCGCCTGGTCGAACTCGCGGACCGGGTGGAGACGCTGCAGGTCGAGGCCATGTGCTGGTGCGGGGCGCGGGCCACGCACAACGCGCGCACCGTGGGCGGCGAGATGGTGGTCGAGGGCGAGCAGGTCGTCGTCGGCGACGTGGGGACGCCCGTCGAGACGGTCGGGTACGAGGTGCTGTGCCGCAGGCACCACCGCAAGCGGATGACCAGCGCCTCCGCGCGCGCCGCCGCGCTGTCGCCGGACGTGCTGCCGGTGACGTCCTCGGCCTGACGTCCTCGGCCTGACCTCATGGCCTGACTCCTTGGCCTGACCTCTTCGGCCCGGCCTTCTCGGCCTGGCCTCCTGCGTCAGACGTTCTGCGCCTGGCCTCGTCCGCCTGGTCTCGTCCGCCCGACCAGGTCGGCTCGGCGCCGGTCAGACGCCCCCGCGCAGCAGCCGGGACAGGCCGAGGGCGGCCGTCCGCACCGCGGGGGCCAGCTGGGCGGGCCGGTAGCGGGCCCGTGGCACCGCCACGGAGAGCGCCGCGACGGCGGTGCCGCCCGCGAACACCGGCGCGGCGATGCAGCTGACGTCCTCCGCCGCCTCCCGCTCCTCGTAGGCGAGACCCGAGACCTGCGTCTTCTCCAGCGCCGTGCGCAGCTGCTCCGGATCGGTGATCGAGTACGGGGTGAGGCTCGGCAGCGGGTGCGACAGCACCTCCTCGGTGAGCTCGGCGCCCGAGAACGCGAGCAGCGCCTTGCCCACTCCGGTGCAGGTCAGCGGGAGGCTGCCGCCGATCCGGGAGGGCAGCCACGGGGAGTCGTGGCCGTGGATGCGCTCCAGGTACACCACGTCGAGCCCCTCGCGCACGCCCAGGTGGACCGTCTCGTGCGTGGCCTCGAAGAGGTCCTGGAGGAACGGCAGCGCCGTCTCCCGCAGATCGCGGCGGCCCGGCACCAGCGAACCGAGCTCGAACAGCTTCGCCCCGAGCCGGTAGTGCGGACCCGAGCGCTCCAGCCAGCCGAGCCGGACCAGATCCGCCGTGAGCCGGTGGGCCGTGGGCTTGGCCAGACCAGTCCGCTCCACGAGTTCCGACAGGCGGAACGGGCCGCCGCCCGGCAGGAAGCTTTCCAGGATCAGGGCGGACTTCTGCAGCATGTTGCCGCCCTCGTTGTTCCGTGTCACGGAACAACTTTTGCCCCTTCCTCGTGTCGTTGTCTATACCGGAGATCACAGCCGGAGACTTCACCTGGTGACTCCGGCCGGAGTTCTCCCCGCCCGCTCCACCCGCTCCACCCGTTCCCCCCTTCCTTCCTCTTCTGGATACCTTGGAGGTCGCCCATGTCGCAGGACGTCCCCCCGGCGGTGGTCAAGGCCGCCGACGCGCTGGCCGAGGCCACGCGCACCCGGGTTCCCTGCCCGCCCGTACGTCCGCTGTTCGCGGACGGCGACGTGGAGACGGCGTACGTCGTGCAGCGCCTGAACGTGCAGCGCGCACTGACCGCCGGACGCCGGATCGTCGGCCGCAAGATCGGGCTCACCTCGCCCGCCGTGCAGGCGCAGCTCGGTGTCGACCAGCCGGACTTCGGCGCCCTGTTCGCCGACATGGAGGTCGCCCAGGGCGGCGTGGTGCCCGCGGGGGCGCTGCTCCAGCCGAAGGTGGAGGCCGAGGTCGCCCTCGTCCTCGCCCACGACCTGCCGCACCGCGAGTGCACCGTCGCCGACGTGCTGCGCGCCGTCGACTTCGCCCTGCCCGCCCTGGAGATCGTCGACAGCCGCATCGCCGGCTGGGACATCTCCATCGTCGACACCGTCGCCGACAACGCGTCCTGCGGTCTCTACGTCCTCGGCGGCACGCCCGTCCCGCTGACCGGCCTCGACCTGCGCGCCGTGGAGATGACCATGACCCGCGCCGGGGAGACCGTGTCCCGCGGCACCGGCGCCGACTGCCTCGGCAGCCCGCTCAACGCGGCCGCCTGGCTGGCCGGCGCCCTGGCCGGGCGCGGCGACCCGCTGCGCGCCGGCGACGTGCTGCTGACCGGTGCGCTCGGCCCGATGGTGCCCGCCGCCCCCGGCGACACGTTCGAGGCCACCATCACCGGCCTCGGCTCCGTCCAGGTCACCTTCGCGGCACAGGGAGAAGAGAAGTGAGCAAGGGCAACAGCAACGACCACGGCAACAGCGACGGCACGCGCACGAAGGTCGCCGTCATCGGCTCCGGCAACATAGGCACCGACCTCCTGATCAAGATCCTGCGGCTGTCCGAGACGCTGGAGATCGTCGCGATGGCCGGCATCGACCCGGACTCCGACGGCCTGGCCCGTGCCCGCCGCCTGAAGGTGGCCACCACGCACGAGGGCGTCGAAGGGCTGGTGAAGATGCCGGAGTTCGAGGACGTGCGCATCGTCTTCGACGCCACGTCGGCCGGCGCCCACCGCCACCACGCGGAGGTGCTGCGCCCCCTCGGCCGCACCCTGATCGACCTGACCCCGGCCGCGCTCGGCCCGTACGTCGTCCCGCCCGTCAACGGCGACGCGCACCTCGACGCGACCGACGTCAACATGGTCACCTGCGGCGGCCAGGCCACCATCCCGGTGGTGGCCGCCGTGAACGCCGTCACCCCGGTCCACTACGGCGAGATCGTCGCCTCCATCGCCTCCCGCTCGGCCGGGCCCGGCACCCGCGCCAACATCGACGAGTTCACCGAGACCACGTCGTCGGCCATCGAGCAGGTCGGCGGCGCGGCCCGCGGCAAGGCGATCATCGTCCTCAACCCGGCCGAGCCCCCGCTGATCATGCGGGACACCGTGCACTGCCTGGTCTCCGCGGCCGACACCGAGGCGATCGCCGCGTCGGTGCGGGAGATGGTCGAGCGCGTCCAGGCGTACGTGCCCGGCTACCGCCTCAAGCAGGAGGTGCAGTTCGACGCCGTGCACCCCGGCGACGCGCTGCACGGCCTCGTCCCCGAGGGGACCGGCGAGGCGCTGAAGGTCTCCGTCTTCCTGGAGGTCGAGGGCGCCGCCCACTACCTGCCGGCCTACGCCGGAAACCTCGACATCATGACTTCGGCCGCGCTGCGCACCGCCGAGCGCATGGCCGCGCACCAGCTGACGGAGGCCGCCAAGTGACCACGCTCTACGTCCAGGACGTCACCCTGCGGGACGGCATGCACGCCGTCCGCCACCGCTACACCACCGAGCAGGCCCGCACCATCGCCGCCGCCCTCGACGCGGCCGGGGTCGCGGCCATCGAGATCTCGCACGGCGACGGCCTGGCCGGGTCCAGCGTGAACTACGGCGTCGGCGCGCACACCGACTGGGAGTGGATCGAGGCCGTCGTCGACGCCACGCGGCGGGCCGTCCCCACGACGCTGCTGCTCCCCGGCATCGGCACCATCCACGACCTCAAGCAGGCGCACGCCCTCGGCATCCGCTCCGTGCGCGTCGCCACGCACAGCACCGAGGCGGACATCTCCGCCCAGCACATCGCCGCGGCCCGCGAGCTGGGCATGGACGTCGCCGGGTTCCTGATGATGTCCCACATGGCCGAGCCCGCCGAACTCGCCCGCCAGGCCAAGCTGATGGAGTCCTACGGCGCCCACTGCGTCTACGTCACCGACTCCGGCGGCCGCCTCACCATGGACGGAGTGCGCGAGCGCTTCCGCGCCTACCGTGACGTCCTCGACCCGGCCACCGAGCTCGGCATCCACGCCCACCACAACCTCGCGCTCGGCGTCGCCAACAGCGTCGTCGCCGTCGAGGAGGGCGTCACCCGTGTCGACGCCTCCCTCGCCGGGCAGGGCGCGGGCGCCGGCAACTGCCCGCTCGAAGCCTTCGTCGCCGTCGCCGACCTGCAGGGCTGGAAGCACGGCTGCGACCTGTTCCCGCTGATGGACGCCGCCGACGATCTCGTCCGTCCCCTCCAGGACCGCGAAGTGCGCGTGGACCGCGAGACGTTGAGCCTCGGCTACGCGGGGGTGTACTCCAGCTTCCTGCGCCACGCGGAGGCGGCCGCCGAGCGCTACGGCCTCGACACCCGCAGCATCCTCGTCGAGGCGGGCCGGCGCGGCATGGTCGGCGGCCAGGAGGACATGATCACCGACATCGCCCTCGACCTGGCAGGAGCGGACGGGAACGCGTCGTCCTGACCACCCGCAGGCGGAACCCTGTCGGACCCGGCCAAACCCGGCCTGCCCGGCAGGGCAGGGCCCGGTCGCCCCGGCCGGGCCTACGCGACGCCGTCCGCCAGCACCCGGATCTCCTCCGCCGCGGCCAGCATCCGCGGCACGGCGTCCCGTGCCAGCGCCTCGCGGGCGGTGATCAGGTTGATGCAGAGGCGGGTCGCGGGGTCGGGCAGTCGCAGCGGGACGGCGACCCCGTGCGCGCCGGGCTCCACCTGCCCGTACGTGCCGGCGTACCCCTGCTCCCGGATCGCGGCGAGTTCCGCCGCCTCGCCCGGGAACGGCGGGTGCAGGGACGCCAGCGCGAGCCCCGCCGCCCCGACCCCCAGCGGGTTGCGGCTGCCGACGCGATAGGCGAGGTGGTAGTCGACGGACTGCGGTTCGACGACGGCGACCGCGACCGCCTCGTCGCCCTCCTCGGCGATCAGCGCGACCGTGGCGCCGAGCTCCTCGGCGGCCCTGCGCAGGACCGGCAGGACAGCGTCGCGCAGCCCGGCCGCGTACCCCCGGGCGAGCACGACGGTGCCCGCCCCGGCCCGGTACCGCCCGTCCCCGGCCCGGGTGACCAGGTGGAAGTCGGCCAGCGTGGTCAGGATCCGGGACACGATCGTGCGGTGCACGCCGAGTCGCTCGGCGACCTCCTGCACGGTGAGGCCCTGCGGTGCGTCGGCGACGACCCCGAGCGCCGTCAGGCCCCGCGCCAGGGTCTGGGACCCGGCGGCCCGCGCGGACTTGGTGGCTGCCTGCTGATCGTTCACGGCCGCAGTCTATCGGCGGGGTCGATCACGCCTCGGGCTCGGACGGGCCGGTCAGGGCCTGCGCCGAGCGACGCGCGCCGCGGTCGGTTCCGGGGCGCCCGGTCACAAGTCCGCTGTTCAGCGGGGGTGTTGGGCCGGCGTGGCGACTACTGGGTCCGGGATGTCACCAGCGCGAAGTGTGCGCCCTCCGGGTCCGCCACCGTCGCCACCCGGCCGTGCGAGCCGTCCCGGGCCGGCTTGACCACGTGCCCGCCCAGGTCGGCGACCCGCTCCACCGCCTCGTCCACGTCCGCGACCTCGAAGTACGTCTCCCAGTGCGCGCCCCGGTCGCGCGGCAGGGAGTGTCCGACGCCGTGCACGGAGGCCACCGGGCGGCTCTCCAGCTGGAGCGTCAGATAGTCGAAGTCGGCCGAGACCACGGCCTCTTCCGCATAGCCGAAGACCGCCTGGTAGAACTTGGCGACCGTCGCCGTCTCCCGGGTCACCAGCTCGTTCCAGGCCACCGCGCCCGGCACCCGGGTCACCGCCGTGCCCAGGTGCGCGGCCGCCTGCCAGATGCCGAACACCGCGCCCGCCGGGTCGGACCCGATCGCCATCCGGCCCGCCTCGCCGGCGTCCAGCGGTCCGACGCCCACGGTGCCGCCGCAGTGCCGCACCGTCTCGGCGGTCGCGTCCACGTCGTCCGAGGCCAGGTAGGGGGTCCAGGCGACCGGCAGATGACGGTCGGGCGGCAGCTGACCGATGCCGGCCACCTCCCTGCCGTCGAGGAGCGCCCGGACGTACGGGCCGAGCTGCTGCGGGCCCGGCCGGAAGTCCCAGCCGAACAGCGCCCCGTAGAACTCCTGGGTCGCGTCCATGTCGTGCACCATCAGGCTCACCCAGCACGGGGTGCCCGGTGCGCGCCGGGCTGCTGCCTCGGTCATCGTCACTCTCTCCTCGGAACGAACCCTCGGGGGTTCCTCACTCGGGAACCCGCGGTGCCGCATCACGCCCGTGCTGATGGTGGCACTCCGTGCCGCGCGGCGCTTCCTGACCGCGCCGAAACCGCCGGACTCCTCGCAGAGGATGCCCGAAACGATGTTTCGCACTCATTGCAGCGCCATGACCCGGCCGTTGCACGCTCGGTAGTCGATCGAGCACGCTATCCGAACGGGGCCTCTCGGGCCAGACCATGAGCAAGGATGACCCTCATGAATGCCATCATCACCGCATCCCAACTGGCGAGCGAGTCGGCGGGGGAGAATCCCCCCGTCGTGCTCGACATCCGCTGGCAGCTCAGCCTCGCGAAGGCCGCGGGGGCACCGGCTTTCGATGGCCGGGCGGCCTATGAGGCGGGTCATGTCCCGGGTGCCGTCTATATCGACCTCGACACGGAACTCGCAGGTCACGCGGGTGAGGGCCGGGGGCGTCACCCGCTTCCCGAGCTGGCAGACCTCGGTGCTTCGCTGCGGGCGGCAGGGGTCTCGGCGGACCGCGACGTCGTGGTGTACGACGGCGGTCAGGGCTGGGCGGCGGCCCGCGCCTGGTGGCTGCTGCGCTGGACGGGTCACCCGTCCGTGCGGGTCCTCGACGGCGGTCTCGCCGCGTGGGACGGGCCGCTGGAGACCGAGGTCCCGTCGCCGCAGCCGGGCACCTTCGAACCTGCACCCGGTGCCACCGGTCTGCTCGACGCGGACGGGGCCGCGGCCCTGGCCCGCTCCGGTCTCCTCCTGGACGCCCGCGCGGCCGAGCGCTACCGGGGTGACACCGAGCCCGTCGACCGGGTCGGCGGCCACATCCCGGGCGCCGTGTCGGCGCCCACCACGGAGAACGTCGCGGAGGACGGCCGGTTGCGCCCCGCGGCCGAACTCGCCGACCGCTTCAAGTCCCTTGGCGCGACCGGCGATCCGGGGCAGGTCGGCGTGTACTGCGGCTCCGGCGTCTCGGGCGCCCACGAGGTCCTGGCGCTCGCGGTCGCGGGCATCGACGCGCAGTTGTACGTCGGCTCGTGGTCGGAGTGGTCCGCGGACGAGTCCCGTCCCGTGGCGACGGGGGCGGACCCGCAGTAGGGGTGCCTACGGGAACGGGGCCCTCGCCGTCGTCCGGCGCGGGCCCCGTCTCCGTATGCGGTGAGAAACCACGATCCACGTCTACGTATGCCGACACGTAGGCCAGCACGTACCGGCACGTGTACCCGTACGTATGCCGACGAGGACTGGCGCGCTACTCCTGCTTCTTGCGGCGCGTGCCGAACACGATCTCGTCCCAGCTCGGCACCGCTGCCCGGCGCCCGGGACGTACTCCGTCGGCCTCGGCCTGGCGGTCCGTGGTGCCGGTGAGGCGGTCACGGTGGCCCGCGACGGCACGCGGCATCAGGACGTCCGCGTACGCGGATCCGGCCCCGGCCGACGCGGCGGGCGCGGGCGGCTCCTCCACCTCGGCGGCAGCGGGCGGCTCCGGCTCCTCCTGCGGCGGCTCGGGAGCCGTCGTCGGACGGTCGGGCACCACGATGTCGCCGCGGTAGCTGGGCACCGCCTCCAGGAGGCTGGTCAGCGAGTCGCGCTCCGATGAGGAGGCGATCGCCGGCAGGTTGTCCTCCGCCGGTGGCTCGGGCGGCGGCGCGGGGCGCTCCAACTGCCGGTCCAGGGCGCGGTCCAGCGGCCGGTCCCTGGGCAGCCGGGCGATCCGCGGCACGAAGGGGAACGTGGGCTCGGGCGCACCGATGTCGTCGGACTCGCCGATCAGCGAGCGCGCCTCGTCGTCCACGGCCTGGACGAGCCTGCGGGGCGGGTCGTAGGTCCAGCTCGCCGAGTGCGGTTCGCCCGCGACCCGGTAGACGAGCAGGACTTCCCAGGTGCCGTCGTCGCGGCGCCAGGAGTCCCACTGGACGGTTTCCTTGTCGGCGCCGCGCAACAGGAGTCGCTCCTGCACCGCCTCGCCGAGCTGGGGGCCGGTGGTCTCGCCGGGACGGCGCACGGGGGTCTTCCTGGCCCGCTCGGCCATGAAGGCACGCTCCGCGAGCACGGGGCCCTCGAAGCGGCGTACACGATCGACCGGGATGCCCGCGAGCTGGGCGACCTCCTCGGCGGAGGCGCCTGCCCGTATGCGCGCCTGAATGTCGCGCGGGCGGAGGTGGCTCTCCACCTCGATCTCGATCTGGCCGAGACGCGGACGGTCGCCGCGCACGGCGGCCCGGAGGCGCTCGTCGATCGGAAGCGTGTACTCCGTGCTGTCCGCAGCCTTCAGCACCAGCCGTGTGCCGTCGTTAGAGACGGCCACGACACGCAGTTCGGGCATGGGGACCTCCCGGGTGGTGCCTGCCGACGTCACGTGCGTCGCTGCTTCCGCTAGTCGAGTGTGGCCTGCCCGGGTGCAGCCTGCCACAACCTTGCCGAGTTGCCCGGCGTGTCGGGCATCGACCCGAGAGCGCCGTTATGGCACGGTTACCTGTTCGCAACGCTAAGTGACCGAAGTCGTCACCCTGTGCAACGAGCCCCCTCCCGGCGGTCCTGGAAGGCCCCGGACACCCTGGCGGGAGACCGGACCCAGGGCTCGCAACAGTACTCCATTCGGGCCACTTGCGTGGATCGGCACGCCGCCGAACTTCTCACAGGGGACGGGAGTTGGGTACGGGGCGTCGTCGCGCGGCGCCCGATTCGTGAGGGATCCACGTGGCGTGCTTCACGAAATCTGCAGAAGCGGAACCAAGGGCTTCGGTCATACGTCCCTTTCTCGTGTGACACAGGAGGTTCACGTACCCTCGTGAGCTTCGCTGTGAAATGCATGCAGATGTCGAGAAAGGCAGGCAAGGGCCGGAAATGGGCGAGAAGCCGGACAACTCCAAGGACGATCAGGGCAGGCCCAAGGAGAAGAAGCGGCTGGATCTGAGCGTGCCTCAGGTGGCGGGCAGTGCCGTCGCCGCCGTCGTGGCCGCGAAACTCGCCTCCAGCTTCGGCGTCTACGGGACGATCCTGGGCGCGGGCGTGGTCAGCGCCCTCGCGACCAGCGGCGGCACCCTCTTCCAGCACTTCTTCAAGCGCACGGGCGAGCAGATACGCGACGTCGCGGTGCAGACGAAGCCGAAGGGACGTCAGGTGCCGGTCACGGCCGAGGGCCGCCCGGTGCCGCGCACGTTCCGCTCGGACACCTCGATGGACGCGACGAAGGCCATGGTCACGGGCGCCGAGCCGCCCACCGCCCGCCCCGCCACCGGCGCCCTGCCGACGACCATCACCTGGGGGACGCCGGCCACCGCGGACGCCGAGGCGACGACGGCGCTGCCGCAACTGTCCGTCGCCGAGCACGTACCCGGCCACATATCCGGCGCCGACGACGGCACCCAGCTCCTCGACACCGGCGCCGTGGCCGATCTCCTGCCCGACGACCCGGAGAAGACCCACGTGCTGGGCGCGCCGGGCACGGCTGATCCGGAGAAGACGCAACTCCTCAGGGCCGAGGCGGTCGACGAGGCCACGCGCGTGCTGCGCCCGGTCGGTGAGCCGCGGCAACCCCCGCTCCCGTCCGACGAGTTCACCGAAGAGTTCACGGACGGGACCGTGCACCGGTCCCGTGTCAAGAGCTGGAAGCGGCCCCTGATCGCCGCGGCCGTCGTGTTCGGCGTGACGATGGGCGGCATCACCACCTACGAGCTCGTCTCCGGTCACAGCTTCAGCGGGGACAGCGGCACGACCTCGTTCCGGGAGGCCTTCACCGGCCACAGGTCCTCCGGTGACAGCGACCCCGCCCCCAGTACCTCGCAGCAGCCCTCCGACGACAGCGGCACCGGCTCGGACAGCGGCACCCGGCAGGACGGCGACGGCTCGTCCACGGACGGGAACGCGACGCCCACCCCGACGCCGAGCGGCAGCACCGGCACCGGGACCGGCTCGGACTCGGACTCCGGGTCCGACAGCGGTGCGGACAGCGGCTCCGGTTCCGGCTCGGGGGACAGCGGTACGTCGCCGACCCCGACGCCCACGCCGACCCCGTCGCAGAGCGCGGGCGGGGCGGGCGCGGACACGGGGGCGGGGCAGCAGCAGACCCCGGCCGAGTAGGAAGCCGGGCAGGAAGCCGGGCAGGAATCAGTCGCCGAGGACCCGGCGCAAGTAGGCGTTGCCGAACAGCCGGTCCGGGTCCAGGCGGTCGCGCAGCGCCGTGAACTCGGCGAAGCGCGGGTACACCTCCGCGAAGTACGCGGCCTCGCGCGTGTGCACCTTGCCCCAGTGGGGGCGCCCCTCGTGAGCGGTGAAGATCCGCTCGGCGGCCGTGAAGTACCGCTGGTACGGCGTGCCCTTGTACATGTGCACCGCGACGTAGGCCGTGTCGCGGTCGGAGGCCGTGGACAGCGCGATGTCGTCGGCCGGGGCCGTGCGGACCTCCACGGGGAAGCTGATCCGCAGGTTCGAGCGGTCCACCATGGTCTTCAGCTCGCGCAGCGTCTCCACCAGGGCCGCACGCGGAACCGCGTACTCCATCTCCACGAAGCGCACCCGGCGCGGAGATGTGAAGACCTTGTAGGGGATGTCGGTGTACGTGCGGGCGGACAGCGCCTTGCTGGAGATCTTGGCGATGGCCGGGATGGTGGCGGGCGCGGCCCGGCCGATCGAGTTGACCACCTGGAAGAGGCCGTTGGACAGCAGCTCGTCCTCGACGAAGCCGCTGATCCTGGACACCGGGGCCTCGGGGCCCGCGCTGCGGTTGTTGCGCTTGGTGTTGCAGTTGCCGGTGTGCGGGAACCAGTAGAACTCGAAGTGCTCGTTCTCGGCGTGCAGTTCGTCGAAGTCCGCGAGCACCCGGTCGAAGGCCATCGGCTCCTCGCGCGCGGTGAGCAGGAAGATCGGCTCCACGGCGAAGGTGATGGCCGTGACGATGCCGAGCGCGCCGATGCCGATGCGGGCCGCCGCGAAGACGTCCGGGTTCTCCTTCTCGGAGCAGGTGAGCACCTCACCGCTCGCCGTGACCAGTTCAAGACCCTTGATCTGCGCGGCGATGGAGGCCGAGTCGCGGCCGGTGCCGTGGGTGCCGGTGCTGGTGGCGCCGGAGACCGTCTGCTCCATGATGTCGCCCATGTTCGTGAGCGACAGACCCTCACGGGCCAGGGCCAGGTTGAGCCGCTTGAGCGGGGTGCCGGCCTCGACCGTGACCGTGCCGTTCTCCCGGTCGACGGTGCGGATGCCGGTCAACAGTTGAGGGCGTATCAACACCCCGTCGGTCGCGGCGGCCGCCGTGAAGGAGTGGCCCGTGCCGACGGCCTTCACCTTCAGCCCGTCCTCCGCGGCCCGGCGCACGGCCGCGGTCAGCTCCTCGACCGATGCGGGTGTCACCTCGCGTACGGGGCGGGAGGTGACGTTCCCCGCCCAGTTACGCCACGCTTCGCCGCTCTTCGTGCTGCCCGTGTGCGCCGTGCTCATCGGTAGTTCCTCCCCGCTGCGGAACCGGCTGCTTCAGCCGGCGGTACCCCAGGAACGCGACCAGGACCGCGACGGCGCCGGAGACCCCCGGCACCCCGTACCCCGCCTTCGCGCCGGCGGCGTCGATCACCCAGCCGGCCACGGAGGAACCGAGCGCGACACCGACCGCGAGTCCGGTGCTCACCCAGGTCATGCCCTCGGTCAGTTTCGCGCGTGGTACGTGCTGCTCGACGAGGGCCATCGTCGTGATCATCGTCGGCGCGATGGACAGGCCCGCAACGAAGAGCGCCACGGCCAGAAACGGCAGGTTCCCGACCAGTTGGAGGGGGATCATACTCACGGCCATCGCGACGACCCCCACCAGCCACCTGCGCGCGGGCGCCCCCTTGAAGTGCAGCAGCCCGAACACGGCACCGGCGACGCACGACCCGGCCGCGTACACGGCGAGCACCACGCTCGCCATCGACTTGTGCCCCTGCTCCTCGGCGAAGGCCACCGTGACCACGTCGACCGCCCCGAAGATCGCGCCCGTCGCGACGAACGTGGCCACCAGGACCTGCAACCCGCGCGCGCGGAGCGCGGATCCGCCACCGTGCTGCTCGCGCGGGTGCGGCGCCGGTTCGGTGGCGCGCTGCCCGGTCAGCCAGAAGACACCGGCCGCGAGGAAACAGCCGGCCAGGAGGGGGCCCGCCTCGGGGAACCACGCCGTGGACAGGCCGATCGAGATGATCGGCCCGAAGATGAAGCAGACCTCGTCGATCACGGACTCGAAGGAGTACGCGGTGTGCAGCTGCCGCGGGGCGTCGCCGTACAGGACCGCCCAGCGCGCGCGGATCATCGAGCCGACGCTCGGCACGCAGCCGATGAACGCGGCACTCAGGAAGAGCGTCCAGTCCGGCGCCTCGTACTTCGCGCACAGCAGCATCGCCGAGACCGCGACGAGCGAGACCAGGGTGGCCGGGCGCAGCACCCGCCGCTGACCGTGCCGGTCGACGAGCCGGGAGATCTGCGGCCCGATGGCCGCGGCGGACAGGGCCACCGTCGCCGACAGGGCACCGGCCAGGCCGTACCGCCCGGTCAGCTGCGAGACCATCGTGACGATCCCGATGCCCATCATCGACAGGGGCATCCGGCCCAGGAACCCGGCCACGGAGAAGCTCTTGGTGCCGGGCAGGGCGAATATGGCGCGGTAGGGGCTGGGCAACGGGACTCCGGAGGGCGGTCAGGCGCAAGAGGTCTGGCGTGGGGGAAGCGGCACACGGGGTAAGGCGTAAACGTGGCTGATACAGCTTACGCGTGTCAGAAGTGGGCGGCATGGCAGTTTTCCGCCTGTCAGTGACGGGTGGCAGGATCGAACACATGCCAGAAGCGCACGCTGCCACGTCCACCGCCCGCCCCTACGACGCCCTGCTGCTGCTCTCGTTCGGAGGGCCGGAGGGCCCCGACGACGTGGTCCCGTTCCTGGAGAACGTGACGCGGGGGCGGGGCATCCCCAAGGAGCGGCTCAAGGAAGTGGGACAGCACTACTTCCTGTTCGGCGGGGTCAGCCCCATCAACGAGCAGAACAGGGCGCTGCTCGACGCCCTGCGCAAGGACTTCGCGGACCACGGCCTGGACCTGCCGGTCTTCTGGGGCAACCGGAACTGGGCGCCGTACCTGACCGACACCCTGCGCGAGATGGTGACCGAGGGCCACCGCCGCATCCTCGTCCTCGCGACCAGCGCGTACGCGTCGTACTCGGGCTGCCGCCAGTACCGGGAGAACCTCGCGGAGTCGCTGGCCGCCCTGGAGGCCGAGGGCCTGGAGCTGCCGACGATCGACAAGCTGCGGCACTACTTCAACCACCCGGGCTTCGTCCGGCCGATGATCGACGGCGTCCTGGCGTCCCTCGCGGACCTGCCCGACGACGTGCGGGCCGGCGCCCACATCGCGTTCACCACGCACTCCATCCCGGACGCGGCGGCCGACACCTCGGGCCCCGTGGCGGACCACGGGGACGGCGGGGCGTACGTGAAGCAGCACCTGGACGTCGCGCGGCTGATCGCCGACGCCGTGAGCGAGGAGACCGGCGTCGAGCACCCCTGGCAGCTCGTCTACCAGTCGCGTTCCGGCGCCCCGCACATCCCGTGGCTGGAGCCCGACATCTGCGACCACCTGGAGGAGCGGCACGCCGCCGGCGTCCCCGCGGTCGTGATGGCGCCCATCGGCTTCGTCTCCGACCACATGGAGGTCCTCTACGACCTCGACACCGAGGCCACGGAGAAGGCGGCGGAGCTCGGCCTTCCGGTGCGCCGCTCCGCCACCGTGGGCGCCGACCCCCGCTTCGCCGCCGCCGTACGGGAGCTCATCCTGGAGCGCGCCGCGAGCGAGAGCGGCAGGAACGTCACGCCGTGCGCGTTGGGCACGCTCGGCGCGAGCCACGACCTGTGCCCGGTGGGCTGCTGCCCGGCCCGCGCCGCCAAGCCCGCCGCCGCGGGCGCCGACAGCCCGTACGCGTAAGGACGCCACGTGACCGACCCCCAGACCCTCGACGCCCTCAAGGCCGAACTGCTCGACGTCGCCCTGGAGGCGGCCGCCCGGGCGGGCGCGTTCCTGCGCGACGGCCGCCCGGACGACCTCGGTGTCGCCGCCACCAAGACCAGCGCCGTCGACGTGGTCACCGAGATGGATATCGCCTCGGAGAAGCTGATCACGGACTTCCTGGCCGAGCGCCGCCCCGACGACGGGGTGCTCGGCGAGGAGGGGGCGAGCCGCGAGGGGACCAGCGGCGTCCAGTGGGTGATCGACCCCATCGACGGCACGGTCAACTACCTCTACGGGCGCCCCGACTGGTCCGTCTCCATCGCGGCCCGCAAGGACGGCGAGACGATCGTCGGCGTCGTCGCGGCGCCGATGCGCGCCGAGACCTACCGGGCCGTCCTCGGCCAGGGCGCCTTCGTGAACGACCGGCCCGCCCACGCGCGCGTGGCACCCCCCTTCGAGCAGGCCCTGGTCGGCACCGGCTTCGGCTACCTGGAGGCGCGCCGCGTCCACCAGGCCGATGTCGTACGGCAGTTGATCCCCAAGGTGCGCGACATCCGGCGCGGCGGTTCGGCCGCGATCGACCTGTGCGACATCGCGGTGGGCCGCATGGACGCCTACTACGAACGCGGCCTGAACCCCTGGGACTTCGCGGCCGGCGACCTCATCGCGCGCGAAGCGGGCGCGCTCACCGGCGGCCGTCCCGGCGAGCCCGTGTCGCCCGAGCTGACCATCGCCGCACCGCCCGGCCTCTTCGAGCCGCTCCAGAAGTGGCTGGAAGAGCTCGGCGCCTGGCACGACTGAGCGGCACCCCGCACCGCCCGCGCGGGACCCGCGCACGCGAAAGGGCCCCGGCACCTGCCTGGATCGAACAGGTGCCGGGGCCCTTCGTGGTGCGTGTCAGACGCTCGAGGCGTGGATCTCCACGCCGTGCTCGGCGGCAAGGCGGTGGAGGTCGTCCAGCTCGCCCTGCTCGACCTCGGCAAGGAAGTCGTCGCCGCTCTCGCGCGCCCGCGTCAGGTCGGACTCGGCCGCCTTTATGCGCTGCAGAAGTCCTGCGGTGAATGCGTCCATGGTTGCGCCCCCTCGTCCTGGGTCGTGGGTCGTGGCACGGGGGTGTGCCCTGTGGAAGGGGCGATCACGTCTCGAGCCGCCCTGCGGTAAGCGGTTCGTGGCACGCCACATACAAAGCGTGATCGCGGGTGTAAGGCCGTCCTCCCCCCGCTCCGTTCCGCGGAAACCTCAACCCCCCGAGAAAATCCCGGTATTCCCCGGACGCCTGACCGCCTTACAGCCGGTTTATGGCCGAAAGGGGCAGGATGGTGACTCACACCCATGACAGGACCTGCTCGCGTGCGCCCGAACGATGCCCGCGGGTGACCAGAGGAAGGACTAGCGACGTGCGCGTACTCGTCGTCGAGGACGAGCAGCTGCTCGCCGATGCGGTGGCCACCGGACTGCGCCGGGAGGCCATGGCCGTCGACGTCGTGTACGACGGTGCGGCCGCCCTGGAGCGCATCGGCGTCAACGACTACGACGTGGTCGTCCTCGACCGCGACCTCCCGGTCGTCCACGGCGACGACGTCGCCCGCAAGATCGTCGAGCTGGGCATGCCCACCCGCATCCTCATGCTGACCGCCTCCGGCGACGTCAGCGACCGCGTGGAGGGCCTGGAGCTGGGCGCCGACGACTACCTCCCCAAGCCCTTCGCGTTCAGCGAGCTGACGGCCCGCGTCCGGGCCCTCGGGCGGCGTACGAGCATGCCCCTGCCGCCCGTCCTGGAGCGCGCCGGGATCAAGCTCGACCCGAACCGGCGCGAGGTGTTCCGCGACGGCAAGGAGATCCAGCTCGCCCCCAAGGAGTTCGCCGTCCTGGAGGTGCTGCTGCGCAGCGAGGGCGCCGTCGTCTCCGCCGAGCAGCTCCTGGAGAAGGCCTGGGACGAGAACACGGACCCGTTCACGAACGTCGTCCGCGTCACCGTCATGACGCTGCGCCGCAAGCTCGGCGAGCCCGCCGTCATCGTCACCGTGCCGGGCTCCGGATACCGGATCTGATCGCTCCATGGCCACCACCCCCGCGCCGCCCAAGGCGCCACCGAAGCCGACCTGGAAGCCGGGAGCCGGGGTCGAACCCCCCTTCCCCTGGCTCCGCCCCACCATTCGCATAAGGCTCACGCTGCTGTACGGCGGCATGTTCCTGATCGCGGGCATCCTGCTGCTCTCGATCATCTACCTGCTGGCGGCCCAGGCCCTGAACGTGGGCAGCGAGCTCCCGTTCAAGATCGTCGAAGGCACCGTCTCCAGCAACGTCTGCAACATCCCGGACGGCACGAGGATCCCCGCCAGCGAGCTGAACAGCGCGCTGAGCGACTGCGTCAACCAGCAGCGCCAGCACGCCCTGGACGTGCTGCTGAGCCGCTCCCTGATGGCACTGCTCGGCCTCGCGATCATCGCCTTCGCCTTCGGCTACGCGATGGCGGGCCGCGTCCTGTCGCCGCTCGGCCGGATCACCCGCACCGCGCGCCGCGTCGCCGGCACGGACCTCTCCCGCCGGATCGAGCTGGACGGCCCGGACGACGAGCTGAAGGAGCTGTCGGACACCTTCGACGAGATGCTGGACCGCCTGGAGCGGGCGTTCACGGCGCAGCAGCGCTTCGTGGGCAACGCGTCGCACGAGCTGCGCACCCCCCTCGCGATCAACCGCACGCTCCTGGAGGTCCACCTCTCCGACCCCGGCGCCCCCGTGGAGCTCCAGCAGCTCGGCAAGACGCTGCTCGCCACGAACGAGCGCAGCGAGCAGCTCGTGGAGGGCCTGCTGCTGCTCGCCCGCAGCGACAACCAGATCGTCGAGCGCAAGCCCGTGGACCTGGCCGAGGTCGCCTCCCAGGCGCTCGACCAGGCCCGGGCCGAGGCCGAGCAGAAGGGCGTGGAGATCCGCGGCGAGCGCAAGGAAGCGGTCGTCCAGGGCAACGGCGTCCTCCTGGAGCGCATCGCGCTGAACCTCGTACAGAACGCGATCCGGTACAACGTCCCCGAAGGGGGCTGGGTCCAGGTCGACACCGAGGCGCAGCACGGCCAGGCGGTCCTGGTGGTCGCCAATACGGGCCCCGTGGTCCCCGCGTACGAGATCGACAACCTCTTCGAGCCGTTCCGGCGGCTGCGCACGGAGCGCACCGGCAGCGACAAGGGCGTGGGCCTCGGTCTGTCCATCGCCCGGTCCGTCGCGCGCGCCCACGGCGGCCGGATCAGCGCCGAGCCGCGCGAGGGGGGTGGGCTCGTGATGCGCGTCACCCTGCCGATCTAGGTCGGTTCAAGGTGCACGCCGCGTGCGGATCTGACATGCTTCCGCCGACGCGCTGAGGAGTTCGCTTTTAGCGGAATTTTCGGGACCTGCGCCCGGGAAGGCCGTGTGTGATCGATCACATGGGCGAATTTCCGGCCATCTACTCTCCGTGATCGCCAAAGTCGCCGGAAAGCCGGGAAAATCCGGGTTTTCGGGCAGCTTGATCACGGGAAGTACACGGGGTGGCGCCCGTGCAGTGCGTCAATCGGACCGTGTACGGTCCCGTTCGCCACCCAAGCCGATCACTCATGAGGGGTCCGGTTGGGTGTCGATTGAGTAACAGACCTTGATGTGAGGCAAAATCTCCGCCTCAGGTCGGGCACAAGTCCGGCCTCTCATGCGTTACGTGCGCTGAGACACCGCAGACACCCAGAGGGGGAGAGCGACATGGCAACGGATTACGACACCCCACGCAAGACCGATGACGACCTCAACGAAGACAGCATTGAGGAACTGAAGTCACGGCGTAACGACAAGTCCGCGTCGAACGTCGACGTGGACGAGTTCGAGGCGGCCGAGGGCCTCGAGCTCCCGGGCGCAGACCTCTCGAACGAGGAACTGGCCGTCCGCGTCCTGCCCAAGCAGCAGGACGAGTTCACCTGCATGAGCTGCTTCCTGGTGCACCACCGCAGCCAGCTTGCGCGGGAGAAGAACGGGCAGCCGATCTGCCGCGACTGCGACTGAGGCAGGGTCGGGCATGACTGGCTCGACCCCGCCCTGGAAGCGCCGTTCCCTCAAGAAGCTCCGAGGGACGGCAGAAGGCCCGTCAGAGGCCGTGCGTGACGACGAGCGAGGCTCTTCCGGTCGTGAAGACGCCTCGCTCGAATCGGCGGACGACCGCGAGGTGACGGGCGACCTGGAGGCGGCCGGCATCGTGCTCCCGCACGACGCCGACAGCGCCGCCGTGGAGACCAGGGCGCAGACGACGAGACGGCGGGTGACCGCCGTCAGGGACGGTGTGCGCAAGAGCGGCACCGTCGCGAGAACGGGGATGGTCAAGAGCGGCGCCGCCGCCAAGGCCGGCATCGGCTACCTCGCCGACCGGATCATCGACAACGCGCCGCGGGTTCCCGTCCGGGACCTCGCGACCCTGCGCAAGCAGTTCCCCGGGCTCGGCCCCGAGGAGATCGCGGACAAGCTCGTCGCCGGTGCGGCGATGGCCTCGTCCACGGTGGGCGCGGGAGTCGGAGCAGCCGCGATGCTGCCCGTACCGCCCGCGATGCCGACCGAACTGGCCGCCGAGATCACGGGTGTCGCGGCGATCGAGCTGAAGCTGATCGCCGAGCTGCACGAGGTCTACGGAGTGCGGCCCGCCGGCAATCTGAAGGACCGCAGCAGCGCCTATCTGACCTCGTGGACGCAGGAGCGCGGCATCGAGGTCACCAAGCCGATGTCCGTCAACGTCGCGCTCGGCGGACAGATGAAGCGCGAGCTGCGGCAGCAGATCATGAAGCGCACGGTGCGCAACCTGCCGAGCCTGACGCCGTTCATGGTCGGCGCGGCCGTGGGCGCGGTCATGAACCGGCGCGACACGAAGAAGCTGGCCGACCGGGTCCGCAAGGACCTCCGGCACCTGCAGGTCTCGTGGGACGCGCTCGGCGAGCTGCCGGCCCTGCCCACGCCGAAGGACGCCCTGGAGATCGAGGGCTGAGTTCCGGGCTTCCGGGCGGCCGGCTCTCAGGCCCGGCTCAGAGCCTTTGCCAAAGCTTCAGGTTCGCGCGTCGAGAGGTAGACGTACGGCGTCGGGTCCGCCGGGTCCGTGATCTTCGCCCGGACCGCCGTGGGCACGTAGCTGCGCAGCAGCATGAAGGCGCGCGGATCGGCCTTGTACGTGCGCCAGGCGCGCGCCTCCTCCGGGTCCAGGACCTCGACGTCGCCCAGGGCGGAGAGCGGGATCTTCGCATCGCCCGCGACCAGCGAGTCCGCCACGACGCGGATCCGGATCGAGCCGTACGAGCTGGTGATCACGGCCGCCACGAGGAGACCGCCGACGAAGCCCCCGAGCATCGGCAGCGTGCCGAAGGGCAGCAGGATGATGCCGCACGCGACGCCCACCAGGAACGTGATGAGCCACCACGCGCGCGGTGCGGTGAGGCGTTCTTCGTAAGGCGTCGTCGAGTGCTCCATGGGCTCAAGCTTGGCACGATGCGTGAACCCTCAGGACGCGCGGGTAAGGTCTGCGCCTGTGAGTGGTACTTCAGCAGCTCTGACGCCCCCGGCCGACGCCATAGCGCCCGTACGGCACCCCGACGCGCCCGCTCCCGGTGAGCTCCTCGGCGCGCACTACGGACACTGTTTCGGCTGTGGCGGCGAGCAGCCGCACGGGCTGCATCTGGAGGCGCGGGCCGGCGAGGGTGTCAGCGTCACCGCCGAGTTCACCGTCCGGGCCGCTCATCAGGGCGCACCGGGCCTGGCGCACGGCGGTCTGCTCGCCACGGCGCTGGACGAGACGCTCGGCTCCCTGAACTGGCTGATCCAGACCATCGCCGTGACCGGGCGGCTGGAGACGGACTACGTGCGGCCGGTGCCGGTGGACACCGTTCTGCACCTGTCCGCCGAGGTCACCGCCGTCGCCGGACGCAAGATCTACTCGACCGCGACCGGCCGGATCGGCGGCCCCGACGGGCCCGTCGCCGTCCGTGCCGACGCCCTCTTCATCGAGGTGAAGGTCGACCACTTCATCGACAACGGACGCCCGGAGGAGATCCAGGCGGCCATGAGCGACCCGGACCAGGTCCGGCGTGCGCGTGCCTTCGAGGTGAACCCGTGACGCTTGACGTGCTGATCCGCCGCGTCGACCCCGACGTACCGCTTCCCGCGTATGCGCACCCGGGCGACGCGGGGGCCGATCTGCGCACCACGGAGGCGTGCGAACTCGCTCCGGGGGAGCGCGTCGTGCTGCCCACCGGAGTGTCTGTCGCGCTGCCCGAGGGGTACGCGGCCTTCGTGCACCCACGATCCGGTCTCGCCGCACGCTGCGGTGTCGCTCTGGTGAATGCCCCAGGGACGGTGGATGCCGGGTACCGTGGGGAGATCAAGGTGATCGTGGTGAATCTCGACCCGCGCGAGAGCGTGCGGTTCGAGCGCTTCGACCGGATTGCCCAACTGGTCGTCCAGCAGGTCGAGAGGGTCCGCTTCCAGGAGGTCGCGGAGCTTCCCGATTCGGTGCGGGCCGAGGGGGGCTTCGGGTCCACCGGCGGGCATGCCGCCGTGGGCGCGGACGGTCAAAAGGGTGGGAATCGATACGCTTCGGTCGTATCCGACCGGGAAGGACAGTGACGTGTTCGGACGTCGCAAGAAGAACAGCTCCGCTGAGGACGCAGTGGACGCGGCGGGCGAGGCCGAGCAGGTCGTCGACAGTGCCGACGCGGACGCTGAGGGTGAGCCGGAGCGCGTGCGGCTCGAGCCCGAGCCGCGTCCCGACGGTCCCTGGGACGCCTCTGAGGTCCGTGAGCCCGGCGAGGGCCGGGTCGACCTGGGCGGACTCTTCGTCCCCGGCGTGGAGGGCATGGAGCTGCGGGTGGAGGTCGCGGGTGACGCGATCGTCGCGGCGACCGTCGTCCTCCAGGACAGCGCGGTCCAGCTGCAGGCCTTCGCCGCCCCCAAGAAGGAGGGCATCTGGGGCGAGGTCCGCGAGGAGATCGCCACGGGCATCACCCAGCAGGGTGGTGTGATCGACGAGGTCGAGGGTTCGCTCGGCTGGGAGCTGCGGGCCCAGGTGCCGGTGCAGCTGCCGGACGGCACCGGCGGCTTCCAGGTGGTGCGCTTCATCGGCGTGGACGGCCCCCGCTGGTTCCTGCGCGGTGTGATCTCCGGGCAGGGCGCCGTGCAGCCGCAGGCGGCCGGCCTGCTCGAGCAGATCTTCCGGGACACGGTCGTCGTGCGCGGCGAGGGTCCGATGGCCCCGCGCGACCCGATCGTCCTGAAGCTCCCGGACGACGCGCAGATGGTCGCCGAGGGCACCACGCAGGCCTCCGACGAGAGCTCGCGCTTCTCCGGCGGCATGGGGCAGCTCCAGCGCGGCCCGGAGATCACCGAGGTCCGCTGACACAGCTCGTTCGTACGTGGCCGGGGGCCGCGCATCCTTCAGGGGTGCGCGGCCCCCGGCTTTTCGTTGCCCGTGCTCCCGGTGTTCCCCGTGGTCCCTCAACTGCCGTTCTTTTCTCAGTACTTGACGGAAGGCTGGTCCGTACCTAGGGTCACCGGCCAGCGCCGTGGTTCACATCGGCGCCCCGCGTTCACATACGAGAACGGATGGCCCCCACCATGCAGGCTCGTCACCGACGATCGCGCACCACCCTGCTTGCCACCCTCGCCACCGCCGTCACCGCCCTGGTCGCCGGCGTCGTCGCCTGGCCGGGAGCGGACCGCGCCGACGCGGCGCCCGCGACCTTCGCCCACCCCGGAGTCACCGTCTCCAAGGGGCAGTTGGACTTCGCCAAGGCCAAGGCCGACGCCGGGGCGCAGCCCTGGAAGGGCGCCCTCGACCAGATGCTGGCGAGCAAGTACGCCGACCTGAACCGCACGCCCAAGCCCCGTGCCACCGTCGAGTGCGGCTCGTACTCCAACCCCAACTACGGCTGCACCGACGAGCGCGAGGACGCGATAGCCGCGTACACCGACGCGCTCGCCTGGTACTTCACCCGCGACGAGCGGTACGCGAAGAAGTCGATCGCGCTGATGGACGCCTGGTCCGGCACGATCAAGGAGCACACCAACAGCAACGCGCCTCTGCAGACCGGCTGGGCCGGCTCCTCCTGGCCCAAGGCCGCCGAGATCATCAAGTACACGTACTCCGGCGGCTGGGCGAACGAGAGCCGCCTCCGGACGATGCTGCGCGACGTCTACCTGCCGAAGGTCATCAACGGCTCGAACTCCAACGGCAACTGGGAGCTGTCGATGATGGAGGCCGCCGTCGGCATCTCCGTCTTCCTGGAGGACAAGACGTCCTACGACAAGGCCATGGCCAAGTTCCGGACGCGCACGGCCGCGTACGTGTACCTGTCCTCGGACGGCGCGCTGCCCAAGACCGTGCCCAGCCAGAACCTGGACACGAAGGAGAAGATCGTCAACTACTGGCAGGGCCAGTCGACCTTCGTGACGGGACTGACCCAGGAGACCTGCCGCGACTTCACGCACACCGGATACGGCATCTCGGCCATCTCGCACATCGCCGAGACCAGCCGCATCCAGGGGCAGGACCTGTACGGCACCGACGTCGGCGAGCGGCTGCGGCAGGCGCTCGGCTTCCAGTCCAAGTACGAGCTCGGTGAGGCGCCGCCGAGCTCGCTGTGCGGCGGCACCGTCAAGCGCGGCCTCGGACCGGTCACCGAGGTCGGCTACAACGCCCTGCACACCCGCCTGGGCACGGCCATGACCAACACCCAGAAGCTCACCGAGCAGCAGCGGCCCGCCGGGTCCAACAACCTGTTCGTGGCCTGGGAGACGCTGACCCACGCCGAGAACCCGAGCTAGCGGGCCCGTAACCGGTCTCGACCATTGCCCGGCCGGGCGCCGCATGCCCATACTGGCGCCCGGCCGGGAACGTACGTACGGGGGAGCGGCGCGGATGACCGAGAAGGCAGAGGCGGGGACCGCCGTCCTGGAGCAGGACGGCCGGGGACCGATGGTCGTGGTGGACGGGCTGCACCGTTCGTACGGGTCCGGGGCCGCCGCCGTCCACGCCCTGCGCGGGGTGTCCTTCGAGGTGCCGCGCGGCGAGCTCGTCGCCCTCAAGGGGCGCTCCGGATCCGGCAAGACGACGCTGCTCAACCTCGTGGGCGGGCTCGACGAGCCCGACCGGGGGCGGATCACCGTGGACGGCCTCGACCTCGCCGAGCTCGGCGAGAACGGCCTCCTTGAACTGCGCCGGGACCGGATCGGCTTCATCTTCCAGTCCTTCGGGCTGATCCCGATCCTCACCGCCGCCGAGAACGTCGGCGTGCCGATGCGGCTGCGCAAGGCGGACCCGCGCGAGCGCGAGGAGCGGGTCGAGCTGCTGCTCTCCCTCGTCGGCCTCGACGGGCACGCCAAGCAGCGGCCCGGCGAGCTCTCCGGCGGCCAGCAGCAGCGCGTCGCCATCGCCCGGGCGCTGGCCAACAAGCCGGCCCTCCTCATCGCCGACGAGCCCACCGGGCAGCTCGACGCGGAGACCGGGCTCGCCGTGATGGAGCTGCTGCGGGCCGTCGTGCGCAGCGAGCGCGTCACCGCACTGGTCGCCACGCACGACGCGACGCTGCTCGACCTCGCCGACCGGGTCCTGGAGCTGAGCGACGGCGAGATCGTCCAGCACTGACCGCGCGGGCGCGCATCAGGGTTGCGTCAAAGCCGCCCACCCACCAGGCATCTGTCCCATTTGCCAGAATTGCTGGCCGTAAGGTCGACGCTGCGTGATGCAGCGACTGAAAGACAATGGGGCCATGGGACGCGGCAAGCTTCGGATCTATCTCGGCAGCGCACCGGGCGTCGGCAAGACGTACGCGATGCTCTCCGAGGCGCACCGCCGCGTCGAGCGCGGCACGGACTGCGTGGTGGCGTTCGTCGAGCACCACGGCAGGCCGCGCACCGAGGTGATGCTGCACGGCCTGGAGCAGGTCGAGCGCAAGGAGATCGAGTACCGGGGCTCCGTCTTCCGCGAGATGGACGTCGACGCCGTCCTGGGCCGTGCGCCCGCCGTCGCCCTCGTCGACGAACTCGCCCACACGAACGTGCCCGGCTCCCGCAACGCCAAGCGCTGGCAGGACGTCGAGGAGCTGCTCGCGGCGGGCATCGACGTCATATCGACGGTCAACATCCAGCACCTGGAGTCGCTGGGCGACGTCGTCGAGGCGATCACCGGGGTGCGTCAGCGCGAGACCGTGCCCGACGAGGTGGTGCGCCGCGCGGACCAGATCGAGCTGGTCGACATGTCGCCCCAGGCGCTGCGCCGCCGGATGGCCCACGGGAACATCTACAAGTCCGACAAGGTCGACGCGGCGCTGTCGAACTACTTCCGCCCGGGCAACCTCACCGCGCTGCGCGAGCTGGCCCTGCTCTGGGTCGCCGACCGCGCCGACGAGTACCTCCAGCAGTACCGGGGCGAGCACAACATCCGCTCCACCTGGCAGGCCCGCGAGCGCATCGTCGTCGGACTGACCGGCGGTCCCGAAGGCCGTACGTTGATCAGGCGCGCGGCCCGGCTCGCCGAGAAGGGTGCCGGCGGCGAGGTCCTCGCGGTGTACATCGCCCGCAGCGACGGCCTCACCGCCGCGTCCCCCAAGGAACTGGCCGTCCAGCGCACCCTGGTCGAAGACCTCGGCGGAACGTTCCACCACGTCATCGGCGACGACATCCCCTCCGCGCTCCTGGAGTTCGCCCGCGGGGTCAACGCCACCCAGATCGTCCTCGGCTCCTCGCGCCGCAAGACCTGGCAGTACATGTTCGGGCCCGGCGTCGGCGCCACCGTCGCCCGGGAGTCCGGGCCCGACCTCGACGTCCACATCGTCACGCACGAGGAGGTCGCCAAGGGGCGCGGGCTGCCCGTCGCCCGCGGTGCCCGGCTCGGGCGGTCCAGGATCGCGTGGGGCTGGTTCATCGGCGTCGGCGGACCCGCGCTGCTCGCGCTGCTCCTCACGCACGTCGACTCCGACCTCGGCCTCGCCAACGACATGCTGCTGTTCCTGTCGCTGACCGTGGCGGCGGCGCTGGTCGGCGGGCTGCTCCCGGCGCTCGCCTCGGCGGCGTTCGGCTCCCTGCTCCTGAACTACTACTTCACACCCCCGCTGCACCTGTTCACGATCGCCGACCCGAAGAACATCGTCGCCATCGTGATCTTCGTCGGCGTCGCGGTGTCGGTGGCGTCCGTGGTGGATCTGGCGGCGCGGCGCACGCACCAGGCGGCCCGGCTGCGGGCCGAGTCGGAGATCCTGTCGTTCCTGGCGGGCAGCGTGCTGCGCGGCGAGACCAGCCTGGAGGCCCTGTTGGAGCGGGTCCGGGAGACGTTCGCGATGGAGTCGGTGGCGCTGCTGGAGCGGGCGGGCGACACCGAGCCGTGGACCTGCGCGGGCAGCGTCGGACCGCGCCCGCTCGTACGCCCCGAGGACGCCGACGTCGACGTCCCCGTCGGCGGCCACATGGCGCTCGCCCTGTCCGGGCGCGTGCTGCCCGCCGAGGACCGGCGCGTGCTCGCCGCGTTCGCCGCGCAGGCCGCCGTCGTGCTCGACCGCCAGCGCCTCCAGGACGCCGCCGACCAGGCCCGCACCCTCGCCGAGGGCAACCGGATCCGCACCGCGCTGCTCGCCGCCGTCTCGCACGACCTGCGCACCCCGCTGGCCGGCATCAAGGCCTCCGTGTCGTCCCTGCGCTCCGAGGACGTCGAGTGGTCCGACGAGGACCAGGCGGAACTGCTCGCCGGGATCGAGGAGGGCGCCGACCGGCTCGACCACCTCGTCGGCAACCTCCTCGACATGTCCCGCCTCCAGACCGGCACCGTGACCCCGCTCATCCGGGAGATCGACCTCGACGAGGTGGTGCCGATGGCGCTGGTCGGCGTACCGGACCCGGAGCTCAGCGTCGACCTGGAGATCCCGGAGTCGCTGCCCATGGTCACCGTCGACAAGGGCCTGCTGGAGCGGGCCGTCGCGAACATCGTGGAGAACGCCGTCAAGTACAGCCCGCCCGACGAGCCCGTGCTCGTCGCCGCGAGCACGCTCGGCGACCGCGTCGAACTCCGCGTGGTGGACCGCGGACCCGGCGTCCCGGACGAGGCGAAGGACCGCATCTTCGCGCCCTTCCAGCGCTACGGTGACGCTCCACGCGGCGCCGGAGTGGGACTCGGGCTCGCCGTGGCGCGAGGCTTCGTCGAGGCGATGGGCGGCACGCTCAGCGCCGAGGACACCCCCGGTGGCGGCCTCACCATGGTCCTCACCCTGCGGGCCGCGGCCCGCACCCCCTCCGCGGCGGCCGTCCAGGCCCCCGCACCGACTGCTGGAACGCAGAGAGGCAGGCACGCATGACCCGGGTGCTCGTGGTCGACGACGAACCGCAGATCGTCCGCGCCCTCGTCATCAACCTGAAGGCGCGCAAGTACGAGGTGGACGCCGCCGCCGACGGCGCGCAGGCGCTGCAGCTCGCCGCCGCCCGCCACCCCGACGTGATCGTCCTCGACCTGGGACTGCCCGACATGGACGGCGTCGAGGTCATCAAGGGGCTGCGCGGCTGGACCAGGGTGCCGATCCTCGTCCTGTCCGCCCGGCACTCGTCGGACGAGAAGGTCGAGGCGCTCGACGCCGGGGCCGACGACTACGTCACCAAGCCGTTCGGCATGGACGAGCTGCTCGCCCGGCTGCGGGCGGCCGTGCGGCGGGCCGAGCCCACCGGCGGCGGTGAGGACGAGGGCATCGTCGAGACCGCGGACTTCACGGTCGACATGGCGGCCAAGAAGGTCAACCGCGGTGGCCGCGACGTACGCCTCACGCCCACGGAGTGGCACCTGCTGGAGGTGCTGGTGCGCAACACGGGGCGCCTGGTCAGCCAGAAACAGCTGCTCCAGGAGGTGTGGGGGCCGTCGTACGGCACGGAGACGAACTATCTGCGGGTGTACATGGCCCAGCTGCGCCGCAAGCTGGAGACCGACCCCTCGCACCCGCGGCACTTCGTCACCGAGCCCGGAATGGGATACCGGTTCGAGAAGTAGCCGAAACCGGTCGGGTAGGGCCCCGGGAACCGGGGTACACCAGCGAGTACGACCGTGTCACCGGCCCCGGGTACGCTTCCTGTATGAGTGCTGTTCCTCGTTCCGACAGGGCGTCCGAGAAGCCGGCGGGCCGATTCCGGCGCATGCTCGACCGACTGTCCACCTCGCAGGAGGACCTGGAGTCGGAGGAGCTGCGCGAGGACTCGGAGACCACGGGCTGCACACGCATCGGCGACTGCCAGGACCGACAGATCGTCACGGTTACTGGTACGTTGCGCACGGTCACCCTGCGGCCACGCGCCGGAGTCCCGGCGCTGGAGGCGGAGTTGTTCGACGGCTCGGCGGCCCTGGACGTCGTGTGGCTCGGCCGCCGCTCGATCCTGGGCATAGAACCGGGCCGTAAGTTGATCGCATCGGGTCGGATCTCGATGAGCCGGGGCCGTAGGGTGCTCTTCAACCCGAAATACGAACTCAGACCGCTCGGACGGGAGTAGCCGGTGACGTCCCTCGACAAGCCGACCGACCGCGAACCCGGAGTCGACGACCCCGCAACCGCAGACAGGGCGGTGACCGAGGCCGCACTCTTCGAGGCCTTCGGTGGTGTGCGGGGCATGGTGGAGACCGTCGTGCCCGGTCTCCTCTTCGTGACCATCTTCACGATCAACAAGGACCTGCACATGTCGGCCATCGCGGCCCTCGCGGTGTCCCTGGTCCTGGTCGTCGTACGACTGGTCATGAAGGACACCGTCAAGCACGCCTTCAGCGGTGTCTTCGGCGTCGCCTTCGGTGTCGTCTTCGCGATGATGACCGGCAATGCCAAGGACTTCTACCTGCCCGGCATGCTCTACACGCTGGGGCTCGCCCTCGCGTACATCGTGACGACGCTGTGCGGGGTTCCGCTCATCGGCCTCATCCTCGGGCCGGTGTTCAAGGAGAACCTCTCCTGGCGGACGCGCAACCCCGGTCGCAAGAAGGCCTACGCGAAGGCGAGTTGGGCCTGGGGGCTCATCCTGCTCGCCAAGTGCGCGGTCCTGTTCCCGCTGTACTGGTGGGCGGACACGACGCAGTTCGGCTGGGTGCTCATCGCGCTGAAGATCCCGCCGTTCCTGCTGGCGGTGTGGCTGACGTGGGTGTTCCTGGCGAAGGCGCCCGCGCCGATCGACGTGTTCGCGGAGATGGAAGCCGCCGAGCAGGCCGAGAAGGCGGCGAAGGCCGAGAAGGCCGGGGCCGGGGCCGAGGCCGGGCGTTCCGAAGGTGGGGCGCGGCATCGCCGGGAGGCCTGAGCCCGGTTCGCGGGTGCGGGTCGTGGGGGGCTGGGCGCGCAGTTCCCCGCGCTCCTGAAGTCGGAAAAGGGCGGTGGCCCCGAGCAGAGCTCGGGGCCACCGCCCTTTTCCGACTTCTTCTACGCGTCCTCGCGCCGGACCGACAGCAGGTCCTCCAGCTGTTCCTCCCGGGCCTGCGCCGCGACGAACAGCAGCTCGTCGCCCGCCTCCAGGGAGTCCTCCTGGCTGGGGGCCAGCACGCGGGTGCCGCGGATGATCGTGACCAGGGACGTGTCCTCCGGCCACTGGACGTCGCCGACCCGGGTGCCGGCCAGGGCCGACTCCGGCGGGAGCGTCAGCTCGACCAGGTTCGCGTCACCGTGGCTGAAGCGCAGCAGGCGCACCAGGTCGCCCACGCTGACGGCCTCTTCGACCAGGGCCGACATGAGGCGCGGGGTGGAGACGGCGACGTCGACGCCCCACGACTCGTTGAACAGCCATTCGTTCTTGGGGTTGTTGACGCGGGCGACGACCCGCGGGACCCCGTACTCGGTCTTCGCGAGCAGCGAGACGACCAGGTTGACCTTGTCGTCGCCGGTGGCCGCGATGACCACGTTGCAGCGCTGCAGCGCCGCCTCGTCCAGGGACGTGATCTCGCAGGCGTCGGCGAGCAGCCACTCCGCCTGCGGGACGCGCTCGACCGAGATGGCGGTCGGCGCCTTGTCGACGAGGAGGACCTCGTGGCCGTTCTCGAGCAGCTCGCCCGCGATCGAGCGGCCGACCGCTCCGGCTCCGGCAATGGCGACCCTCATCAGTGACCGCCCTCCTCTTCAGGACCCCCGGCGAACGCCGCCTCGACCTTCTCGACGTCGTCCGTGCGCATCATCACGTGGACGAGGTCGCCCTCCTGCAGCACCGTCTGCGACGTCGGCAGGATCGCCTCGCCGAGCCGGGTCAGGAACGCGACGCGCACGCCCGTCTCCTCCTGGAGGCGGCTGATCTTGTGGCCGACCCAGGACGCCGACGTGTGCACCTCGGCGAGCTGGACGCCGCCGGTGGGATCCCGCCACAGCGGCTCCGCGCCGGACGGCAGGAGGCGGCGCAGCATCTGGTCGGCGGTCCAGCGGACCGTGGCGACCGTCGGGATGCCCAGGCGCTGGTAGACCTCGGCGCGGCGGGGGTCGTAGATCCGCGCCGCCACGTTCTCGATGCCGAACATCTCGCGGGCCACGCGGGCGGCGATGATGTTGGAGTTGTCACCGCTGGAGACCGCGGCGAACGCGCCCGCCTCCTCGATGCCGGCCTCGCGCAGGGTGTCCTGGTCGAAACCGACACCGGTGACGCGACGGCCGCCGAAACCGGAGCCCAGTCGGCGGAAGGCCGTGGGGTCCTGATCGACCACGGCGACCGTGTGGCCCTGCTGTTCCAGGGTCTGGGCAAGTTGGGACCCTACTCGGCCACAGCCCATGATCACGATATGCACGGCCCTACCCCGCACTCCTCATAGGCCTTCTGACCTGCGTAAACGTCCTGCTCATGTCTCTCTCTCGCGGCTCGGTCCAGCCGGTGCGGCTCGATCTCGGGCACGGTGCGGGCTTTTTGCGGCTCGCGCTCTGGACCACCGTATCGGCAATGTGCTCGAACTCCTCCCTCGCGTCGACGCCTAGATCGCCGACGGTTCCTACACTGGCCGGTGCGGACCTTGCGGGCGAGAGGAGACCGGCATGGCCGGGCGTCGTACGCGGTGGGGGTGGCTCGCGCTCGTCGTGGCCGCGGTGGTGGTGTGGGGGCTCGTGGCGCGCGGTGGGAACCAGCCGTCGCAGCCCCGGGCAGGGTCCCCGTCACCCGCTCCGGCGCGGTCCCCGTCGCCGTCCCCTTCGCCCTCGTCCTCGCCCTCGTCCTCGCCCGGTCGTGATGCCGCGGAGCCCTCCCCGTCCAGGACGGCCGGTGCCCGCTACGACCCCGCGGACTACGCGGCGGAGGTGCGGGCCCGCGCCGGGCAGGCCGGTGTCGGTGCGCGGCTGGTCATGGCGATCCTCTACAACGAGGCGTACAAGCCGCACGATCCGGCGCTGGAGCGGGCCTGGCAGCGGTACAAGCCCGACGCCGCCTTCGGCATCGCGAACATGCACCGGGCCGCCTTCGACGACACCAAGCGGGGCCGGGACTTCGCCGGCCGGCGCTGGGACGAGCTGCCCGACGACCGGGACCTGGCCATCGAGGCCGCGGCGTGGCACCTGCACGACCTCGCCGCACGGCTGCCGGCCCGCTGGACGGGCCCGTACACCCGCGACGAACTGCTCGCGCTCGGCTACAACACCGGGTCCGCCAACATGCTCGCCTTCGCGCGCGGGGCGTCGCCCGGCAGCCAGGCCCGGTCCTATCTCGACCGGCTGCACGAGAACTGGGAGAAGGCCGGCCGCGCGGTGGCCCGTCAGCCGTAGGAGAGGTCGTCGCAGGGGTCGGCGTCGGCGGAGCGCGCGTTCTCGGTCGGGTCTTCGGTACTGGTGGTGCCGGTGGTACTCGTGGCGTCCGCGGGGGCCTTGGCGGTCGGGTAGTCGGTGCCGAGGATCACGTCGATGCCGGTTCCGGCGGCCGGGGCGAGCGTGGCGCCGGGGAAGCGGGCGGCGACGGTCGCGGCGCGGGCGCGCAGACCGGGGCCGTACTCGACCACCGTCGTCGTGCGGCCCTGCCCCGCCGCGGTCGCCGTACCCGTGACCGTGAAGCCGTCCGCCTCCAGCTCGGCCGCGGCGCGGGCGGCGAGTCCCGGGACGGTCGTGCCGTTGTGGACGGAGACCGCGATGCCGTCCCCCGAGGAGGGTGCGGGCGACGGCGTGGGTGACGCGCTCCTGCCGTGCACCGCGCGGTCGTCCTTCAGGGACGCCCACAGGCGGTCCGCGTCCGGCTGGACGAGGGCGACGCGCGACCCCTCGTAGCGCCAGGGCACCGTCACGAACTTCAGGTGCCCCGGATCGACGTCCTTGAGCGACATCGCGAACGCGATCAGCTTGTCCGCGGAGCCCAGGCCGGGGTCGACCGTCAGCGACTCGGTGGCCGCGTTCGCCAGCGGCAGCAGCCGGGTCGGGGTCAGGCCGTCTGCGCGGATCTTCTTCAGCAGGCCGGCCATGAAGGCCTGCTGGCGCTTGATGCGGCCGATGTCCGAGCCGTGGCGGATCCGGACGTAGTCCAGGGCCCGCTGCCCGGACACCGTCTGCTCGCCCTGGGGGAAGAGGAGGGCGCCGCGGGTGGTGCGGTTCGGGTCGAGGTCGCGCGCGTAGACGTTCTGCGGCAGGCAGACCCGGACGCCGCCCACGACGTCCGTCAGCGCGGCGAAGCCCTTGAAGTCGACGACGACCGTGTGGTCGACGCGCAGGCCGGTCAGCTTCTCGACGGTGTTCTGGGTGCAGGCCGGGTTGCCCTGCGCGGTGGAGCCCACGGAGTACGCCGCGTTGAACATGGTGTCCGGCCGCTCCTTCGTCCACGTGCCGTCCGGGAGCTTGCACGAGGGGATCGTGACCAGGCTGTCGCGCGGGATCGAGACGGCGACGGCGCGCCGGTGGCCCGCGTATATGTGCAGCAGGAGCGTGGTGTCGGAGCGGCCGATGTCGCCCTTGTCGCCGCCGCCGAGCGCGCTGTTGCCGCCGGTGCGCGCGTCCGAGCCGATGACGAGGACGTTCTCGCCCTTCGACGCGTCGGCGTCCGGGCGGTCGCCGGAGACGCCGTCGGAGCTGAAGGTGTGGATGCTGCCGCCGAGCCGGAGGTAGAGCCAGCCGGCCCCCGCCGTGACGAGGACCACGAAGGAGGCGGTCAGGGCGAGGGCGATCCGGAGCGGACGCGACCGTCTGCGCCGTCGGCCGGACATGGAGCCTCCTGTGAAGTGGCGTGCATTGGGTTGTACAGTTGCGCAATGTAGCAACCTTTCGTGAGCGCACTGCAAGGAGGCGGCATGCTCCGCAACGGGCTGGAGCCCTGGCACCTGCTGATCGTGGCGGTGATCTTCATCCTGCTCTTCGGGGCCAAGCGGCTGCCGGACACCGCCAGGTCGGTCGGCAAGTCGCTGCGGATCCTCAAGAGCGAGACCGCGGCCATGAAGAGTGAGACCGAGGTCGCGAAGAGCGGTCCGACGGCCGCGCCGAGCGAGGCCGGCACCGGCCGGAAGGAGGGGTTCGAGGAGACTCGGGGGGAGGCCTGAGGACGAATGGGGGTGGCGGGTGGGCGGCCCCTCGTTCGAACGCTTACGATCCTCTGCGTGTCCAAACTGACCGACGTGCCCAAACGGATCTTGATCGGGCGCGCTCTGCGCAGTGATCGGCTCGGAGAAACGCTCCTGCCGAAGCGCATCGCACTCCCCGTTTTCGCCTCCGACGCCCTGTCCTCCGTCGCCTACGCGCCCGGTGAGGTCCTGCTCGTCCTGTCCGTCGCGGGTGTGTCGGCCTACCACTTCAGCCCGTGGATCGCCCTGGCCGTCGTGGTGGTCATGTTCACCGTCGTGGCGTCGTACCGGCAGAACGTGCACGCCTACCCCAGCGGCGGCGGCGACTACGAGGTCGCCAACACCAACCTCGGCCCCAAGGCGGGCCTGACGGTCGCCAGCGCGCTGCTCGTCGACTACGTCCTCACCGTCGCCGTCTCCATCACCTCCGGCATCGAGAACCTGGGCTCGGCGATCCCGTTCGTGGTCGAGCACAAGGTGCTGTGCGCCGTCGCGGTGATCCTGCTGCTGACGCTGATGAACCTGCGCGGCGTCAAGGAGTCCGGATCGCTCTTCGCGATCCCGACGTACGTGTTCGTCGTGGGCGTCTTCATCATGATCGCGTGGGGTGCCTTCCGCGCCCTCGTGCTCGGCGACACCATGCGCGCGCCCACCGCGGACTTCCACATCGAGGCCGAGCACCAGGGTCTCGCGGGCTTCGCCCTCGTCTTCCTGCTGCTGCGCGCCTTCTCCTCCGGCTGTGCCGCGCTCACCGGCGTCGAGGCCGTCTCCAACGGCGTCCCGGCCTTCCGCAAGCCCAAGTCCAAGAACGCGGCGACCACGCTGGCGATGATGGGCGTGCTCGCCATCACCATGCTCGTCGGCATCATCGCCCTCGCCCTGGTCACCAAGGTCCGGATGGCCGAGAACCCGGGACACGACCTGCTGAAGGGCGGCGTGCCGGTCGGCTCCGGCTACGTGCAGGACCCGGTCATCACACAGGTCGCCGAGGCCGTCTTCGGCAACGGCAGCTTCCTGTTCATCGTGCTCGCCGCGGCCACCGCCCTGGTGCTGTTCCTCGCGGCGAACACCGCGTACAACGGCTTCCCGGTGCTCGGCTCGATCCTCGCCCAGGACCGCTACCTGCCGCGCCAGCTGCACACCCGCGGCGACCGCCTGGCCTTCTCCAACGGCATCGTCCTGCTCGCCGGCGCCGCCGCGATGCTCGTCGTCATCTACGGCGCCGACTCCACCCGGCTGATCCAGCTCTACATCGTCGGCGTGTTCGTGTCCTTCACGCTCAGCCAGACCGGCATGGTCCGCCACTGGAACCGCCACCTGCGCACCGAGAAGAACGCGGACAAGCGCCGCCACATGATCCGCTCCCGCGCGATCAACGCCTTCGGCGGCTTCCTGACCGGCCTGGTCCTCGTGGTCGTCCTCGTCACGAAGTTCACCCACGGCGCCTGGGTCGCGCTGCTCGGCATGTGCATCTTCTACGCGACGATGACCGCGATCCGTAAGCACTACGACCGGGTCGCCGAGGAGATCGCCGCGCCGGAGACGCCGTCCGACGACAGCGTCCGCCCGTCCCGCGTCCACTCGATCGTCCTCGTCTCGAAGATCCACCGGCCGACGCTGCGCGCCCTCGCCTACGCGAAGCTCATGCGCACGGACACGCTCGAAGCGCTGAGCGTCAACGTCGACCCGGCCGAGACGAAGGCCCTGCGGGAGGAGTGGGAGCGCCGCGGCATCGACGTGCCGCTCAAGGTCCTCGACTCGCCCTACCGCGAGATCACCCGGCCGATCATCGAGTACGTGAAGGGCCTGCGCCGCGAGTCCCCGCGCGACGCGGTCAGCGTGATCATCCCCGAGTACGTGGTCGGCCACTGGTACGAGCACCTGCTGCACAACCAGAGCGCGCTGCGCCTGAAGGGCCGTCTGCTCTTCACGCCCGGGATCATGGTCACCTCCGTGCCGTACCAGCTGGAGTCCTCCGAGGCCGCCAAGAAGCGGGCCCGCAGGCGCTCCGAGTGGAGCGCGCCGGGTGCGGTGCGCCGGGGTCCGGTGGAGAAGCGCTCCAAGGAGCCCAGCAGCAAGTAGCCGCGACGCGGTCCCGGTGAGGGGCGCGGTCCTGATGAGCGACACGGCCCTGGTGAGCGGCCGGGCGACAGCCACGTAGACTGGTGGGCTGTTGTCCGGCCGCTCTCAGCTTTCCGGCCGTTTTCCCCTTGAGGTAGTGGAGCCCCCGCCATGCAGGCAGAACCGAAGACGTCACTGGTGGGGCAGGAGTACGAGGTCGAGGTCGGCCCCGTCGCGCACGGCGGCCACTGCATCGCGCGGACGTCGGAGGGCCAGGTTCTGTTCGTCCGGCACACGCTGCCCGGCGAGCGGGTCGTGGCCCGGGTGACCGAGGGCGAGGAGGGCGCGCGCTTCCTGCGGGCCGACGCCGTGCAGATCCTCGACGCGTCCAAGGACCGCGTCGAGGCCCCGTGCCCGTACGCCGGTCCCGGCCGCTGCGGCGGCTGCGACTGGCAGCACGCCAAGCCCGGCGCCCAGCGCCGCCTCAAGGGCGAGGTCATCGCCGAGCAGCTGCAGCGCCTCGCGGGCCTCACGCCCGAGGAGGCCGGCTGGGACGGCACGGTCATGCCGGCCGACGGCGACAAGCTCCCGGCGGGCGAGGTGCCGCAGTGGCGCACCCGCGTCCAGTACGCGGTCGACGCCGACGGCAACGCGGGTCTGCGCCGCCACCGCTCCCACGAGGTCGAGCCCGTCGAGCACTGCATGATCGCGGCCGAGGGCGTGTCCGAGCTGGGCATCGAGAAGCGCGACTGGTCCGGCATGGAGTCGGTCGAGGCGATCGCGGCGAGCGGCTCCCAGGACCGCCAGGTGATCCTGACCCCGAAGCCGGGCGCGCGGCTGCCCATCGTGGAGCTCGACAAGCCGGTGTCCGTGATGCGGGTGGGCGAGAAGGACGGCGGCGTGCACCGCGTGCACGGCCGGCCGTTCGTGCGCGAGCGCGCCGACGACCGCACGTACCGCGTCGGCAGCGGCGGCTTCTGGCAGGTCCACCCGAAGGCGGCGGACACGCTCATGCGCGCCGTCATGCAGGGCCTGCTGCCCCGCAAGGGCGACACGGCCCTCGACCTGTACTGCGGCGTCGGCCTCTTCGCGGGCGCGCTCGCGGACCGCATCGGCGAGAAGGGCGCGGTCCTCGGCATCGAGTCCGGCAAGCGCGCGGTGGAGGACGCCCGCCACAACCTGGCCTCCTTCGACCGCGTCCGGATCGAGCAGGGCAAGGTCGAGGCGGTGCTGCCGCGCACGGGCATCACCGAGGCCGACCTGATCGTCCTGGACCCGCCGCGCGCGGGCGCCGGCAAGAAGACGGTCGCCCACCTCACCACGCTGGGCGCCCGCCGCATCGCCTACGTGGCCTGCGACCCCGCCGCACTGGCGCGGGACCTGGGGTACTTCCGGGAGGGCGGGTACCGGGTGCGGACGCTTCGGGCGTTCGATCTGTTTCCGATGACGCACCACGTGGAGTGCGTGGCGATCCTGGAGCCCGCCGACAAGGGCGACAAGGCCGAGAAGGGGCGCTGACCGCAGGCGGGTAGGGTCCGTCGTGCGGCGGGGGTGAGAAGGGGGCGGGTCGACATTCGTACGAGGTCGAGGTCGAAGTCGAAGTCGAAGGCGACGTCGAGGTCGAAGGGGAAGGCGGCTTCCGAGGCGAAGTCGTCCGTCATCACCGCTCCCGGGATGCCCCACCTGATCCTCCTCGCGGGCTTCTGCCTCGCCGGGTTCGCGCTGCTGTTGCCCGTCTCGCCCGAGTGGGCCGTGCACGGAGGTGCCGACGAGTTCGGGGCCGGGCTCGTCACCGCCACGCTCATGGCCACCACCGTGCTGGCCCAACTGCTCGTCAGGGCCGTTCTGCGCAGGGTGGGTTGGCCGCGGACGCTTGCCCTGGGGGCGTTGTTGCTCGGACTGCCCGCGCCGGTGCAGGCGGTCAGCGACAGCCTGTGGGTGATCCTGCTCAGCACCGGGCTGCGCGGGCTCGGTTTCGGCATCGTCACCGTGTGCGGGTCCACCGCCGCCGCGACCCTCGCACCTGCCGGGCGTCAGGGCGCGGCCATCGGGCTGTACGGGCTTGCGCTCGCCGTGCCCCAGATGGTGCTGACCCCGGCCGCCCCGGCCCTCGCCGCGGCCCTCGGCCTTCCGGTGATCATCGCCTGCGGAGTGGTGCCCGTTCTCGCCCTGCCGTTCGCCCGCGGGCTCGGGCGGGCCGTCGACGCCCGTACCCGGGAGTCCGGGGCGGAGCAGGCCGGGGCGGACGTCTCGCCCACGGCCACCGTGCTCCGTCGCATCCGGCTGCCGCTGGTCACCCTGTTGCTGGTGACCGCGGCCGGCGGGGCCGTGCTGACCTTCACGCCCCAGTTCGCCGGCCGGCCCGCCGTGGCCGCGGCGGCGCTGCTCCTCTTCACCGCCACGGCCGCCGGCAGCCGGTGGGGCTGCGGAGTCCTCGTGGACCGGTTCGCGCCCCGCCCGTTGACCTGTGCCCTCCTGGTCACCGGCTGCGCCGGGCTCGCCCTCGTCGCCGTCGCCGTCCGTTCCGGGCAGCCCTCCATCGCCGTGCTCGCGGCCGGTCTCCTGCTGCTCGGGACCGCGTACGGAGGACTGCAGAGCATCACCTTCGTGCACGCCTTCAGCCAGGCCGGAGCCGGGAACCGGCACACCACCTCCGTCGCCTGGAACATCGGCTACGACTCCGGTACCGGCCTCGGGTCCCTGCTGCTCGGACTCGCCGCCCGGACCGCGACCTTCTCCACCGGATTCGTCGCGCTGTCCGTGGCCATGGCCGTCGTCGCGGGCGTCGTCGTGGGGGCGGGGCGCCGGTCGTCGCGTCCGGTGGCTGAAGGATCCGCCGCACCCGCGGCGGGGCAGCATGTACGGGCTTCGGTCAACGATCAGTCCTGAAGGCCTCCAGGATCCGTTCCGCGGCCAGCGTCGCCGTCAACTCGCCCTGCCTCACCCGCTGTTCGAGGCCGGGGGCGAGGGAGCGGACCTCGGGGTCGGCCCGCAGCCGGCCCAGCAGTTCGTCCCGGACCATCGTCCAGGTCCAGTCGACCTGCTGATCGCGGCGCCGCGCGTCGAGCCGGCCCGAGGAGTCGAGGAGGGCGCGGTGCTGTTCCAGCCGCTGCCAGACCACGTCGAGCCCGGTCGACTCGCGGGCGCTGCAACTGAGCACGGGCGGCGCCCAGAAGGCGTCCTTGCCGTGCATGAGCCGGAGTGCGCCCGCCAGTTCGCGTGCGGCCGCCTGCGCGTCCCGCTCGTGCGGGCCGTCGGCCTTGTTCACGGCGATCACGTCGGCCAGCTCCAGGACGCCCTTCTTGATGCCCTGCAACTGGTCGCCGGTCCTGGCCAGGGTCAGCAGCAGGAAGGAGTCGACCATGTCGGCGACCGCCGTCTCCGACTGGCCCACGCCGACCGTCTCGACCAGCACCACGTCGTGGCCGGCCGCCTCCATGACCACGATCGACTCGCGGGTCGCCTTCGCGACCCCGCCGAGCGTGCCCGCCGTGGGGGAGGGCCGGACGAACGCCGCGGGATCGACCGCGAGCCGCTCCATCCGGGTCTTGTCGCCCAGGATCGACCCGCCGGTCCGGGTGGACGACGGATCGACCGCGAGGACGGCGACCCGGTGCCCGAGACCGGTCAGCATCGTGCCGAAGGCGTCGATGAACGTCGACTTGCCCACCCCCGGCACCCCGCTGATCCCGATGCGCCGCGCCCGGCCGCTGTAGGGCAGCAGCCGGGTGAGCAACTCCTGGGCCAGCGCGCGGTGTTGCGGGCGCGTGGACTCGACCAGGGTGATCGCCCGGGCGACGATCGCCCGCTTCCCGTCGAGGACGCCCTTGACGTACGTGTCGAGATCGATGGCCATGGTCGCGGTCACCGGCTCACAGGTCGTCGTGCCCGAGGTCGGCGGCCAGCCGCGCCACCAGGTCGTGGGCCGCGTCCGGGATCACCGTGCCGGGCGGGAAGACGGCGGCCGCGCCCATCTCCAGGAGCGTCGGCACGTCGGCCGGCGGGATCACTCCGCCGACCACGACCATGATGTCGTCGCGCCCCTCCTCGGCCAGTGCCTCGCGCAGCGCCGGCACGAGGGTGAGGTGTCCGGCCGCGAGCGACGACACCCCCACGATGTGCACGTCCGCCTCGACGGCCTGGCGCGCCACCTCGCCCGGGGTCTGGAACAGCGGGCCGACGTCGACGTCGAAGCCGAGGTCGGCGAAGGCGGTCGCGATCACCTTCTGGCCGCGGTCGTGACCGTCCTGGCCCATCTTGGCGACGAGGATGCGCGGCCGGCGGCCCTCGGCCTCGGCGAACGCGTCCACCTGGGCCCGGGTGCGGTCCACCGACGGCGACTGGCCTGCTTCGTTGCGGTACACGCCGGCGATCGTACGGATCTGCCCGGCATGCCGCCCGTACACCTTCTCCAGGGCGTCGGAGATCTCGCCGACGGTCGCCTTCGCGCGCGCCGCGTGCACGGCGAGCTCCAGCAGGTTGCCGTCGCCGCCCGCCGCCCGGGTGAGCGCGTCGAGCGCGTCCTGGCAGACCCGCTCGTCACGCTCCTCGCGCAGCCGCCGCAGCTTGGCGATCTGCTGGGCGCGCACCGACGAGTTGTCGACCTTGAGGACCTCGATCTGCTCGTCGCTGTCGACCCGGTACTTGTTCACCCCGATCACCGGCTGCCGGCCGGAGTCGATCCGGGCCTGGGTGCGGGCCGCGGCCTCCTCCACGCGCAGCTTGGGGATGCCCGCGTCGATGGCCTGCGCCATGCCGCCCGCCTGCTCGACCTCCTGGATGTGCTGCCAGGCGCGCCGGGCGAGGTCGTGGGTCAGCTTCTCGACGTAGGCGCTGCCGCCCCACGGGTCGATGACCCGGGTCGTACCCGACTCCTGCTGGAGCAGCAGCTGGGTGTTGCGGGCGATGCGGGCGGAGAAGTCGGTGGGCAGCGCGAGCGCCTCGTCGAGCGCGTTCGTGTGCAGCGACTGGGTGTGGCCCTGGGTCGCCGCCATCGCCTCCACGCACGTACGCGTCACGTTGTTGAACACGTCCTGCGCCGTCAGCGACCAGCCCGACGTCTGCGAATGGGTGCGCAGCGAAAGGGACTTGGCGTTCTTCGGGTCGAACTGCTTCACCAGCTTCGCCCACAGCAGGCGCGCCGCGCGGAGCTTGGCGACCTCCATGAAGAAGTTCATGCCGATCGCCCAGAAGAAGCTGAGGCGCGGCGCGAACGCGTCCACGTCCAGGCCCGCCTCGCGGCCCGCCCTGATGTACTCCACGCCGTCCGCGAGGGTGTACGCCAGCTCCAGGTCGGCCGTCGCGCCCGCCTCCTGGATGTGGTAGCCGGAGATGGAGATCGAGTTGTAGCGCGGCATCCGCTGCGAGGTGTACGCGAAGATGTCGGAGATGATCCGCATCGAGGGCTTGGGCGGATAGATGTAGGTGTTGCGGACCATGAACTCCTTGAGGATGTCGTTCTGGATGGTCCCCGCGAGCTTCTCGGGCGGTACGCCCTGTTCCTCTGCCGCCACGATGTAGAGCGCGAGGATCGGCAGCACCGCGCCGTTCATCGTCATCGACACCGTCATCCTGTCCAGCGGGATGCCGTCGAAGAGCTGGCGCATGTCGTAGATCGAGTCGATGGCCACGCCCGCCATGCCGACGTCACCGGTGACGCGCGGGTGGTCGCTGTCGTAGCCGCGGTGGGTCGGCAGGTCGAAGGCGACCGACAGGCCCTTCTGACCGGCCGCCAGATTGCGCCGGTAGAAGGCGTTCGACTCCTCGGCCGTGGAGAAGCCCGCGTACTGCCGGATCGTCCAGGGCTGGTTCACGTACATCGTCGGATAGGGGCCGCGCAGGTACGGCGCGACGCCCGGATACGTGTCCAGGAAGTCGAGGCCCTCCAGATCCCGGCCGGTGTACAGCGGTTCGACGGCGATGCCCTCGGGGGTCTCCCACCGGAGGTCGTTGCCGTCCGTGGCCCGCTTCAGCGCGGCGCGCCACTCGTCGGCGCCGGGGGCGCCCGCCGGGGCGCCGAGATCGATCGCCGAGAAGTCGGGGACGGTCATCGGGACACTCCCATGCGGTCGAGCGAGGCGGAGAGCACGGCCACGGCGTCGCAGCCGGCGAAGACGTAGGTGTCGATGCCGTCGGACCGGCCCGCCGCGCCCGGCCGGCCCGCGAGGAGGACGTGCTCGGCACCGGCCGCCCGCAACTGCCGGACGGTGGCGTCGGCCTGCTCCGCGTACACCTCGTCGCTGGAGCACAGGCACGCCTCGCGCGCCCCGCTCTCCTCGAAGGTGCCGTCGCTGACGGGCTCGATGCCGCCCGCCTGGAACAGGTTGGCGGCGAAGGCGAGCCGGGCGGTGTGGGCGCCGGCCGGGCCGAGCGCGGCGAGGAACACCCGGGGGCGGGCCCCGGTGGCTTCGAGATGGGCGTCGGAGCGGGCCCGCAGCACCTCGAAGGCCTCGTCGCGGCGGACCCGCGGCAGACCGCCCGACGGGGGCGCGGGCGCCGGGGCGCGCCGCACCGGCTTCTCGCCCAGGTGCGGGAACTCGCTGACACCGGTGATCGGTTCACGCCGCTGGGCCAGGCGGGCGCTGCGCGCCGCCCAGGTCTCGGCGAGCCGGTCGCGGACCAGACCGGAGCGCAGGGCGGCCGCCTGACCGCCGGACCGCTCGATCAGCTGGAAGAACTCCCAGCCCGCGTGGGCGAGTTCGTCGGTGAGCCGCTCCACGTACCCGGAGCCGCCGGCCGGGTCGATGACCCGCGCCAGGTGCGACTCCTCGATGAGGATCGTCGAGGTGTTGCGGGCGATCCGCCGCGCGAACGCGTCCGGCAGCCCCAGCGCGTCGTCGAAGGGCAGCACCGTCACGGAATCGGCGCCGCCGACGCCCGCCGCCAGCGTGGCGATGGTGGTCCGCAGCATGTTCACCCACGGGTCGCGGCGCGTCGTCATCACCGACGAGGTCACCGCGTGCTGGCGCTGCGCACCCGCGTCGGCCGCCCCGCAGGCCTCGGCGACGCGCGCCCACAGCCGGCGCGCCGCCCGGAACTTGGCGATGGTCAGGAACTGGTCGGCGGTCGCCGCGTACCGGAACTCCAGCTGCGCCAGCGCCTGCCGGACCGTCAGCCCGGCCGCCGTCAGCAGGCGCAGATAGGCGACCCCGGTCGCCAGCGACGCACCCAGCTCCTGCGCGGCCGAACCGCCCGCCTCGTGGTACGGCAGCGCGTCCACGGTCAGCGCCCGCAGGCCGGGGTGGCGTGCGGTGCACCGGCGGGCGAGCTCGACGACGGCCTCGTCGTCGTACCCGGTGCCGGTGCGCGCCTCGTGGCCCAGCGGGTCCGCGCCCAGGTTGCCGCGCGCGGCGTCGTCGGCGACGCCCGCGTCCGCGTACAGCCGCAGCAGCCGGTCGGCGGCGGCCGCGGTCTCGGCGCCCGCGTCCAGGACGATCGGGGCGAGGTCCAGCAGCACGCCGTCGAGCGCGGTGGGCAGCGCCTCGACGGGGATGCCGCCGGAGCCGCCCACGGTCAGCCACAGCGACGTGACCCCGTTCTCCAGGTCGGCGAGGACCGCCGCGGCGTCGGCGACGGCGTGCCGCTGGCGCACGTCCCAGCCGCCCACGACATTGCCCTCGGCCCGGCCGCCGCGCACGAACGGCGCGAAACCGGGCAGGCCGGAGGCGACCGTGGTCGCGTCCCCGGAGGTGTACAGCGGGCGGGCGCGCAGCCCGTCCTCGAGCGGAGTGGACAAGGCGTCTTCCGCCTCGGCCGCCGAGAGTTCCTTGCCCGACTTGCGCAGGACACCCGCGACCAGGTGCTGCCACTGCTCGTGCGTCGCGTCGGGGAACTCGGCCGCCAAGGAAAGCCCGTCGTCTGGCAGGACCGTCATGCTCGGATGCTAGGGGAGATGACTACAGCGACAGCAGAGCCGACCCGTGTGACCTTGTTCGCCTTGGCTTCCCGGCCGGTTGCGACTATGAGCGGTCCCCGGGCCCCGCGCGCCCCCGGCCCGCCGTCCGCCCGGTCTTGGCCATGGACGCGTCACACGGTAGCGTCATGTCGTTATCGACGACGGTCGACGGAAGCCGGTGAGAGTCCGGCACGGTCGCGCCACTGTGAACGACGAGCCCCCGGGCTCCTCGTGAGTCAGACCCGTGACGGTCGTCATGTGCACCAACGAAACGGGACGCGAACTCCCAAGGAGGCACTGCCATGGCGCAGCCTGTCGCCCAGCCGACCGCCACCACGCCGGTCCTGCCGGCCAAACTCCCGCTGAAGGTCATCGCCCCCTGGGCCGCCTTCTTCGGCATCCTGATGCTGGTCCTGCTGTACTTCGTCGGCGCCGAACAGGGCGCCACCTCCGTGTTCAGTGGCGCGGGGGTCCATGAATGGGTGCACGACGCACGCCACCTGCTCGGCTTCCCCTGCCACTGATCCAGAGGGACGTCGCGCGCTCATGAACTCAACCACCGTACGCAACCTGCTCGTTCGGGGCATGCTCGCCGGCCTGGCGGCCGGCGTGCTCGCCCTGGTCATCGCCTACTGGCTCGGCGAGCCCAGCGTCGACGGCGCCATCGGCTTCGAGGAGGCCCACGCGGCCCACTCGCACGGCGGCGAGGAGGCCGAACTCGTCTCCCGGAGCCTGCAGTCCACGGCCGGCCTCGCCACCGGCATGCTCGTCTACGGCGTCGCCTTCGGCGGCATCGCCGCCCTCGCCTACTGCTTCGCCCTCGGCCGCGCCGGCCGGTTCGGTCCGCGGGCGACCGCGCTGCTGCTGTCCGGCTGCGCACTGCTGGCCGTGTACGTCGTGCCGTACCTGAAGTACCCGGCCACTCCGCCCGCCGTCGGCAACCCCGACACCATCGGCAAGCGGACCACCCTCTACTTCCTGATGATCCTGCTCAGCGTGCTCCTCGCGACCGGCGCCACCGTCCTCGGCAAGCGGCTCGCCCCGCGGATCGGGACGTACTACGCCACGCTGGCCGGCGTGCTGGGCTTCGTCGTCGTGACGGGCATCGCCTTCGCCGTCCTGCCCGTGGTCAACGACGTGCCCGAGCACTTCCCCGCCACCCTGCTGTGGCGCTTCCGGCTCTCCGCGCTGGCCATCCAGGTCACCCTGTGGAGCGGATTCGGCCTGATCTTCGGGGAGTTGGCCCAGCGCCTGCTCCAGCCGAAGCCGGCCGCGGTCCCGGCCGCACCGGCGGTACCGGCCGGCCGGTGATCAGTCCGACGGATCCGCGGGGCTGAGCGGTCCTCCGAGGCGCACGTTCCAGCGTGCGCCCCGGCCGCTCAGCCCGGTGGCCGTCAGCGGCGCGACGTCGCAGCGCCAGAACGCCGACACGGGCGCGCCCAGCGCGTGCACCACGGCCGCGCGCACCACCTCGGGCTCCACGACGGCGACCACCTGCGCGTCGTCCGCCAGCGCGTCGAGCCACCGCGCCACCCGGGCGCACACACCGGCCACCGACTCCCCGCCACCGGGCGCGAACTCCGGATCGTCGAGCCACCGCGCGACGTCCAGCGGTTCGGCCCCGGTCACCTCCGCGAGCGTCCTGCCCCGCCAGCGCCCCATGTCCTGGGCGGCCAGTCCGTCCGGCGCGGCCGACGCGTCGAGACCGAGGGCCTCGGCGGTCTCGCGGCAGCGCCTGCTGCCCGACGTGACGGCCGGCGCGCCCGCGCCCGTCACCAGCGCTCCGGCCGCCGCCCGCGCGGCGTCCCGCCCCGACGCGTCGAGCGCGGCCCCGTCGTCGAACCGGGCCTGGCGCAGCGAGGCGTTCATGGCGGGGGAGACGAACAGGACGCGTCGGGTCACGACGGACTCCTCGGGGACGGGGCGGGCGGGTGGACGGGTGCGGGGCCCGGCCAGTCGAGGAGCCGGGCGCCGATCACCGCGGTCTGCAGCGCGTAGCGGTGCACCGGGTCGGCCGGGTCGGCGCCGGTGAGCTGGTGGATGCGGGCCAGGCGGTAGGTGAACGCGCGCACGCTCAGGGTCAGCCGGCGGGCGGCCTCGGCGGACACGCAGCCGGAGTCGAAGTAGGCCGTGAGCGTGTCGAGCAGCGGCTGCGCCCCGCCCCGCGCCCCGCGCAGCGGGCCGAGCGTGTGCTGGACGAGGTCGGCCATCGCCTGCCGGTCGCGGGTCAGCACCGGGTAGACGAGCAGGTCGGCGGCGCGCAGCACCGGGGCGTCCAGATCGAGGCGGGCGGCCAGGTCCAGCGCGTTGAGCGCCTCCTCGTACGACTGGACGACGCCGCCTGGGCCCGACTGCGGGCGGCCGACGGCGACCTGGACGCCCTCGCCCGCGGCGCACGCCTGCTCGGCGAAGTGGGCGAGGACCTTCTGCTGGTCGCCGGGGGCGATGCAGACCAGCCGGCCGTCCTTGGCGGTCAGCAGGATGTGCCGGTTGCCGAAGCGGGCGATCACCGCCCGCTCGACCTCGCGGGACACCGCGCCGCCCTCCTCGTACGCGACCGGCCCACGGGCCACCGCGACGGCGTGCCCGGACGACAGCCGCAGCCCGAACCGCTCGGCCCGCTCGGCGAGTTGGCCCAGGTCGCTGCGGCCGTAGAGCAGATCGTCGATGAAGTCGCGGCGGGCCGCCTCCTCCTGCCGCATGGTGAGCCGCTGCGCCCGCTCGTAGCCCTCGGCGAACGCGTCGAGCGCCTGGGCGCCGACCGTGACGACGCTGTCGAGCCCGGCGCGGGCGCCGACCGTGTCCGTACGCAGCTGCGCCAGGTGCGCGGCCACCAGATCGCGCAGGCCGAGCCCCTTCTCCGCGGCCCGCTCGCCCAGCGCGCGGCGCCCGTCGAGCTCGTCCCGGGTCAGCCGCCGGCCGGTGGCCGAGGCGTCCGCCACCACCCGGGCGAACCCGTCCAGGAACTCCGCGGGGACGTCCTCCTGCGGCGCCATCTCCACCCCTGTCGTCGTCCTGGCCCCGACGTCGTCCGCCGTCGTCCGCCGTCGTCTGCCGTCGTCCTGACGTCTTCTTAGCCGATGCGCCACGGCCGCCCACCGGCGGGGGGCACCATGATCCCTGTGTCGTTACCTCATCAGCCCCAGCGGCCCTCCCTGCCCGGCCACATGATCGTCTGTGGCGACGACGCGCTCGCCGAGCGGCTGGCCGCCGAACTGCGGGACCTGTACCGCTCGCAGGTCACCATCGTCGTCCCGGCCGCGGGCGCCGCCGCCGAGCCCGAGCCCGCCGTGACCGGCCGGCTGCGCGCGGCGGCGCTGCTCGGCCGGGTGCAGGCCGCGATGAACCGGGCCGCGCCCGCCGCCGACGACTCGCTGCCCGGCCGGGCGCCGCGAGTCCTGGAGGCGCCGGTGCTCGACGAGGACGCACTGCTGGAGGCGGGCGTGCTGCGCGCGGACGCGCTGGCGCTCGTGCACGACGACGACGAGACGAACATCCGCGCCGCCCTGGCCGCCCGGCGCCTCAACCCCCGGCTGCGCCTGGTGATCCGGCTCTACGACCGGCGCCTCGGCCAGCACCTCGCCCAGCTCCTCGACCAGGCCGCGGTGCTGGCGCAGCCGGGACTCGACCCGGACGCCCTGGACACCTCCACGACCGTCCTGTCGGACGCCGACACCGCCGCGCCCGCGCTCGCCGCGACCGCCGTGGCCGGTACGAGCAAGGTGGTCCAGGCCGACGGACTGCTGCTGCGCGCCGTCGAGCGCCACCCGCCCGGCCGTGGCGAGGTCGCCGACCCCGGGATCTGCACGCTCGCGCTGCTGTCGTCCACCACCAACGACCCGGCGGGGGCGGAGGGTTCGGACGCGTCGGGGCGGGACGGGCCGCTGCTGCTGCCCGACGACCGGACCGTCGCCGCCTCCACCGGGCGCGGCACCGTCGTCCTCGACACCGTGACCCCGGCGGGTCCCGTGCTGCCGCCGCGCCGGCTGTCGGGGCGGGCGCTGCCGTTCGGCTCGCTCTTCTCCCGGCGGCTGCGCTGGTCGCTCGCCGGACTGGTGATCTGCGTCCTCGGACTGGCCCTCGCCACCTGGGCCACCACCGAGAACCATCCGCTGCGCGCCGGTTATCTCACCCTCCTCGACCTGTTCGCCATCGACGACCCCGCGATCGGCGAGCCCGCCGCCCGGCAGATCCTCCAACTGCTCACCGGCCTGGCCGGGTTGTTGCTGCTGCCGGTCCTGCTGGCCGCCGTCCTGGAGGCGCTCGGCACGTTCCGCACGGCGTCCGCGCTGCGCCGTCCGCCGCGCGGCCTGTCCGGTCACGTGGTGCTGCTCGGCCTCGGCAAGGTGGGCACCCGCGTCCTGGCCCGCCTGCACGAACTGGGCATCCCCGTGGTGTGCGTGGAGGAGAACCCCGACGCCCGCGGCATCCCGCTCGCCCGCAGGCTGCGCGTGCCGACCGTCCTCGGCGACGTACGCGACGAAGGCGTCCTGGAGGCCGCGAAGGTCCACCGCGCGCACGCCCTGCTCGCCCTCACCAGCCATGACACCACCAACCTCGAAGCCGTCCTGTACGCCCGCTCCGTCAAGGCCGACCTGCGGGTCTCGCTGCGGCTGTACGACGACGCGTTCGCCACCGCCGTCTACCGCACGCTGCGCTCCGCCCACCCCCGCGCCCTGACCCGCAGCCGCAGCGTCACCTCGCTCGCCGCGCCCGCCTTCGCCGGGGCGATGATGGGCCGCCGGGTGCTGGGCGCCGTCCCCGTCGAGCGCCGGGTGCTGCTGTTCGCGGCCTTCGACGTCGCCGGGCAGCCGCAGCTGGAGGGGCGTACCGTCGCCGAATCGTTCCGGCCAGGGGCGTGGCGGGTGCTGGCCATCGACTCCAGCGCGCCGCACGAACGGCGGCCCGACCTCACCGCCGCCCCCGACGAGGAGCGCACCGGCGCGGCGCCGACCGGTCTCGTCTGGCGGCTGCACCCCGGCTACGTGCTGCGCCCCACCGACCGGGTCGTCGTCGCCGCCACCCGGCAGGGCCTGGCCGAACTGCTCGGACACCGGCCGGGGACCCGGGACGCGGCCAGGCATTAAGAACGCGTAAAGATTGCCGGAAACCGGCAGTTCGCCCGGCCCGTCGCCCGTGACAGCATCACGGCAGGCACACGACAACGCGCTGGCAGGGGGGTCGACGACATGACCTGGTTTCTCGGTCTCGGCATCGTCGGCGTGGTCCTGCTCGTGCTGTCGCTGGTGCTCGACGGCGTTCTGGAAGGGCTCTTCGACGGAGCAGGCGTCCTCGACGGACTCTTCGACGGGCTGCTCTCGCTGCCGGTGATCGCGGGCTTCCTGTCGATGCTCGGCTTCGGCGGCGCGATCGTCCTCGGCACCACCGGACTCGGCGCCGCACCCGCCACCCTCGTCGGGGCCGGGGCGGGCGTCGCCACCGGCTGGCTGACCTGGAAGGCGACCCGTGCCCTGATGCGGGACGACACGGCCGGCACCCCGCGCGGCGACGACCTCGTCGGCACCGCGGGCACCGTCGTCACGGCCGTCCCGGCCGACGGGTACGGCGAGGTGCTGCTCCAACTGGCGGGCCAGCCCGCCAAGTTCGCGGCCAGGAGTCAGGCCGCCGTCGCCCGCGGCACCGAGGTGTGGGTGACCGGCCTGCTCTCGGCGACCTCGGTCGAGGTCCGCCCCGTCGACCGCTGACCGCTAACTGCTGACCGCGGACCGCTGACTGCGGACCGCGGACCGCTGACCGCACCCGCGCCCCACCCGTGTGCCCATCGCCCATGATCCGGGCGGCCCCGGCCGTCCGCTCCGCCCAACGACTGCCGTCTCCCGGGAGGCAGAGGGGAAACCCACCATGAGCCCTGTCACCATCGCCGTCGCCGGAGTCGTCGTACTCCTGGTCCTGCTGGCGCTCGTCGTCGTCACCCGGTACAAGGTCGCCGGGCCCAGCGAGGCGTTCATCGTCACCGGCCGGCGCGGCAAGAAGTCCACCGATCCCGAGACCGGCCGGGTCTTCACCGACAACAGCGGCCAGAAGGTCGTGGTCGGCGGCGGCGTCTTCGTCGTCCCGTTCGTCCAGCAGAAGTTCACCCTCGACCTCTCCTCGCGGCACATCCCGGTCGCGGTGCGCGGCGCCGTCACCCTGCGCGGGGTGAAGGCGCACCTGGAGGGCGTCGCCATCGTCAAGGTCGGCGGCACCGAGGACTCGATCCGCGCCGCCGCGCAGCGCTTCCTGATGCAGCAGGACGGCATCGTCGGCTTCACCCAGGAAGTGCTCTCCGGCGCGCTCCGCTCGATCGTGGGCCGGATGTCCGTGGAGGACGTCATCCGTGACCGGGCCGCGTTCGCCGGACAGGTCGCCGAGGAGGCCGAGGCGTCGCTGTCCGGGCAGGGACTCGTCCTCGACGCCTTCCAGATCCAGGACATCACCACCGAGGGCTCCTACCTGGAGGACCTGGGGCGGCCCGAGGCGGCCCGCGCCCGGCAGGAGGCCGACATCGCCGAGGCCGTCGCCCGCCGCGCCTCCGAGCAGGCACGCCTGAAGGCCGAGGAGGAGATCGCGATCGCGCAGCGCACCTTCGCGCTGAAGCAGGCCGAGATCAAGGCCGAGACCGACCGGGCCGCGGCGCAGGCGAACGCGGCGGGACCGCTCGCCGAGGCCGCCCGCCGCCAGGAGGTGCTGTCCGAGCAGGAGAAGGTCGCCGAGCGCCAGGCCGCCCTGACCGACCGCGAGCTGGACACCCAGGTGCGCAAGCCCGCCGACGCCGCCCGCTACCAGGCCGAGCAGGAGGCGGAGGCCCGCCGGATCGGCCTGGTCAAGCAGGCCGAGGCGGACGCCGAGCGGGCCCGCCTCACCGGTGAGGGCGAGAAGGCGCAGCGCGCCGCGCTCGCCGACGCCGTGCGCCTGGAGGGCGAGGCGGAGGCCGCCGCGATCGGCGCGAAGGGCGCCGCGGAGGCCGAGGCCATGCAGAAGAAGGCCGACGCGTTCGCGCAGTACGGCGACGCGGCCGTGCTGCAGATGCTCGTCGAGGTGCTGCCGCAGGTCGTCGCCAAGGCGTCCGAGCCGCTGGCCGCCGTCGACAGGATGACGGTGATCTCCACGGACGGCGCGAGCCGGCTGACGCGTACGGTCGCCGACAACGTGGCCCAGGGCGTGGAACTCCTCAACTCCACGGCCGGAGTCGACCTCGCGGCCCTGCTGAAGAACGTCACCGCGGGCGGCAAGGGTCTCGAGGGCCTCGTACCCGCCCCGACGGGCACCGCACCGAAGAGTGCCGCTCAGGCCGGCGCCGCCCCGGCCGACGGGCGGATCGAGATCGGCGACTGACAGCACCGCACCCACGGCACCCGCACCCGCGGCCCCGGCCCCCGGCCGGGGCCGTCGCCGTCCGGCGCTCGGTTACGTTGGTCACCGGCCCACCAGCGACGTCGGCCGTCGGTCCACCAGCGAAGGGGAAGCACCACTTGTCCACCGGCAGTTACTTCGAGCGCATCGACGCCCACCGCTACAAGCCCACCGCGCACGCGGGCGGCGCCTGGGCCACCGACGAGATCCACTTCAGTCCGCTCGGCGGCCTCGTCGTGCACGCGATCGACCGGCACCTCGCCGAGCGCCCACCGGCGGCCGGGGGGCCGGCCCCCGCGCTCTCCCGGATCAGCTTCGACATCCTCGGGCGGCTCGCCCTCGACGAGTGCGAGATCCGGGTGGAGACCCTCCGGCCCGGCCGCACGATCGAACTCCTCGAAGCCGTCGTCCGGATAGCCGGACGGGCCGTCGTGCGGGCCCGCGCCTGGCTGCTCGCCTCCGGGGACACCGCCGACGTCGCCGGCGGCGCCCCCGAGCCGCTCACCGCGCCCGACGGGCTCGACCCGTGGCCGATGGCCGAGCACTGGCCCGGCGGATACATCGCGTCGATCGACGTCCGCCCCGTCGCCCCGCCGACACCGGGCCGCACGACCGCGTGGATCTCCACCCCGCTGGACCTCGTCGCCGGCGAGCCGAGCAGTCCGCTCGCGTCGTTCGTCGCGCTGGTCGACACCGCCAACGGCATCGCGGTCCGCCAGTCGCCGGCCGAGTGGATGTTCCCCAACGTCGACCTCACCGTGCACCTCCACCGGCAGCCGCGCGGCAGCTGGACGGGGCTCGACACCACGGTGACGTTCGGGCCCGCCGGGCACGGGGTCACCAGCACGGTGCTGCACGACACGGACGGGGCCGTCGGACACGCCCAGCAGATCCTCACGGTGCGGCCCCAGCCGGGGAGCTAGGGCCTGCCTCCCGGATCCCTCCTGCCCCGCGACGCCCGGCACGCGCTCTCGCCGCACCGGGCGCAAGGCCGAGTACATCCAGTACGAGACCTTGAGCCCGGCACGCCGAGAGCACGCACCGGACGCCGCGGGGCCCGCCCTTCGGGCGGACGGAGGGACCTGGGAGACAGCTCCTAGGCCGCCTCCCGCGCGCCCCGCGGCGGGCCGTCCGCGCGCTGCGCCGGGCGCGCCCGCCGCTGCCGCAGCACCCGCGCCACGAACACCACGGCGACGACGATCGCCGCACCGTGCGCCGCGCCGACCACCGACAGCGGCGAGAAGGCGTCGAGGGCGGCCGCGACCACGATCATGCCGACGCCGAAGCCGAGGTTCTCGACGGTCGCCGAGAGTCCGAAGGCGTGGGTGCGCAGACCGGCCGGGAGCGTCTGCAGGTGCGAGCTGTACGCCACCTCGGTGACGCCGTCGGCCGCACCCGCCAGCAGCGCCACGGACACGGTCACCGGCCACGGCAGACCGGCGAACGCCAGGACGAAGGCCGCCGACATCGCGATGGTGCCGAGGCCGAACCCGAGCGCCCCCACCGACCGCCCCGACCGCTTCACGTACCGCTGGAGCACCTGCTGCACCAGCACGTTGCCCAGCGCCCACGTGCACCAGAAGACGCTGACGAACACGGCGGGCCGGCCGGCGTCCAGCTGCGTCGAGTACACCGGCAGCGCCGCGTTGTGCGAGGACGAGCCGAGCGCGTCGACCCCGCGCAGGGCGACCATGAGCGCGACGACCGGGGCGGCACCGAGCGCGACCAGGGCCCCCGGCACGCGCCGCCCGCGGGAGCCGTCCGCCGGGGTCTCCTTCGGGCCGGTCACCGCGGGCGCCGACAGCGGCAGCAGCGCCACCGCGGCCGCGCACACCAGGAACGTCGCCAGGTCGACGAGGAACGCCGCGGTGTAGCCGAGCAGCGAGACGACGACGCCCGACGACGCGAACCCGACGACCATCGCCACCGAACGGCCGCTCACCATCAGGGAGTTGGCCCAGGTGTGCCGCCCCTCGTCCACCATGTCGGGGATCGAGCTGCGGAACGCGACCAGGAAGCACGTGCCGGCCGCGCCGGCCACCGCGGAGACGAGGAACAGCGCCGCCGTGCGGAGCCCGTCGGGCGCGCACACGAGCAGCAGCAGCGCGCCGGCCTGCACCACGTTGGTCCACAGCAGCACGGGCTTCGCCGCCCACCGGGACAGCAGTGCGGCGGCGCCGAGCCCCGCGAGGAACCCCGCCGCGAGCCGCACGGCCATGAAGACGCCGACCGCGAGGGCCCGGCCCGTGACCGCGTACACGTACAGGTTCAGCGCGACGAGGTTCAGGTACGTGCCGTAGGACGAGATCGCGTAACCGGTCACCAGGAGGCGGTACCGGCGTTCCTTCATGGGCGGTTCCTCCGCGAACGGGTGCACGGGGCACGGACGTTCCGCACCCTAGGCGGCCCGAGCGGCCCTCCGCAGCCAGGTCGTCGATCTCGTCCGGCGCCGCCTGCGGCGTCAGCGCAGCCCCGACACCTGGAACACGGTCCGCGCCAGCTCCCCGTCGACCTGCCGCGCGAGCCGCCGCAGCGCGGCCCCGCCGCACAGCAGCAGCCCGCGCTCCACGGACACCCGGGCCGCCTCGTCGAGCAGCCGCCACAGCGGGGGATTGGCCACCAGGACCGCCGGATCGATCTCGACCCGGCCGCCCAGATCGTCCCTGAGCACCAGCCGGTGGGCGACTCCGTCCACGCAGCGCACCGCCACGAGCCGGTCCGTCCGCACGCTGCGCTCCCGCCACAGCCCCCGCGCCGTGAGCCGGTCCGCCGTCGCGCCGACCCGCGCGGGCAGCAGCACGAGCCCGAGCGCGGCCCCGAGCCACGCCCACAACACGACCCGCCACGGGGCGAGTTGACCGGTGAGCGCGTCGATCCCGAGCAGCAGTACGAACAGCACGGCCGCGTACAGCACGGCACTGCGCGCCTCGCCGGCCCAGCGTTCGTCACGCGCGCAGAAGGTGTCCGGCATGGCGCAGAAGGTGTCTGGCATGGCGCAGACCGTAGGCAGACCGCCGGCCCGCGTCCGCGTTCTTGACGCGGCCGGAACGGAACTCCGCACGGCTTCTTGACGGGCCCCGGTCCCGGCCGCCGTCAACAACCCGTCAGGTTCGGCGGCTTCGCCGCGAAGAACGCGCTAGGAGCGAGGGCCCCGGCCGAGCGCAGACCCCAGCCTGAGCAGGCCGGTTCGTTCCCGGTCCCGCTGCGTCCGAAGGGGCGCGGGAACCGTGCGACCGGCCACGACGAACAGTCGCCCGCCCCGGGCGACCGACCACCACCCACGGCGAGAAGGCCACCCACATGACCACCAGGACAACGCGACCAGGCCCCGTCCCCGCCCCCGGCCCCACCCCAGGCCCCGGCACCGAGGAACCCCCCGACCCCCGCGACGCCCAGGCCGAGAAGCACCGCCTCACCACCCTCACGGGCCTCGCCGCACTCTCCCTGGACGCGATGGCGTCGGTGGCCTACGGACCGGAGGCCATCGTGCTGGTCCTGGCCGCCGCCGGCGGCCACGGCCTGGGCTTCACCCTCCCGGTCACCCTCGCCATCGCCGCACTCCTCGCCGTACTCGTCGCCTCCTACCGGCAGGTCATCGCCGCGTTCCCGGACGGCGGCGGCTCCTACGCCGTGGCGAAGCGGCACCTGGGCGCCCGCACCAGCCTCGTGGCGGCGGCGTCCCTCGTCCTCGACTACGTCCTGAACGTCGCCGTCGCGGTCACCGCGGGCGTCGCCGCCCTCACCTCCGCCTTCCCCGGCCTGTACGGCGACCGGCTGCTGATCTGCCTCGCCGTCCTCGTCGTCATCACCGGCGTGAACCTGCGCGGCATCGTCGACTCGGCCCGCGCCTTCATCGTGCCGACGGCCGTCTTCGTCGCCTCGATCCTGATCCTCATCGCCGTCGGCCTGTTCCGCGACGCCCCCGTCTCCACGGCGGCCGCCGCGGGCCACGCCTCCGTCCTCGCGGACGACGCCACCACCGTCGGCGCGCTGCTCCTGCTCAAGGCGTTCGCCTCCGGATGCTCCGCGCTCACCGGCGTCGAGGCCATCGCCAACGCCGTGCCGTCCTTCCGCGCCCCGCGCGCCCGCCGCGCCCAGCGCGCCGAGGTCGCCCTCGGCGCCGTGCTCGGCGTGATGCTGATCGGCCTGAGCGTGCTGATCTCCCGGTTCCACCTCCAGCCGGTCGAGGGCGTCACCGTCCTCGCCCAGCTCGCCGACGCGTCCCTCGGCCACAACTGGGCCTTCTACGTCGTGCAGTTCGCGACGATGCTCCTGCTCGCCCTCTCCGCGAACACGTCCTTCGGCGGCCTCCCGGTCCTGCTCAAGCTGCTGGCCCGGGACAACTACCTGCCGCACGTCTTCGCCCTCAAGGCCGACCGTCAGGTCCACCGGCACGGCGTCCTCACCCTCGCCGGGATCTCCGCCGCCCTGCTGGTGTTCTCCGGCGGCGACACCAACACCCTCGTGCCGCTCTTCGCCATCGGGGTCTTCATCGGCTTCACCGTCGCCCAGGTCGGCATGGTGATCCACTGGCGCGGAGTGCCGGGCTCGCTGGGCAAGACGCTCCTGAACGGGCTCGGCGCCCTGCTCACCGGTGTCTCCGCGATCGTCGTGACCGCCACCAAGTTCCACGACGGCGCCTGGCTGATCGTGGTCGCGCTGCCCCTGCTCGTCCTCGCGTTCCAGGCCGTGCACCGCGCGTACGCCCGGATCGGCGAACGTCTCGGCCTCGGCCGCATCCCGGACTGCCCGACCCACGCCAGGTCCCTCGTCGTCGTCCCCGTCTCCGGCATCTCCCGGCTCACCAGCGAGGCGCTGACCGCCGCGATCTCCCTCGGCGACGAGGTGCGCGCCGTCACCGTCTGCCACTCCGACCCGGAGGACCGGGAGCAGACGGAGGCCCTGACCCGGGACTGGGCGCTGTGGAACCCGGGCGTCGACCTCGTCCACATCCCGTCCGAGCGGCGCACCATCGGCAGGCCCGTCGCCGCGTACGTGCGCGACGTGGCGGCCGTGGAGCCCGGCACCCGGGTCACCGTCCTCATCCCGGAGGCCGAGCCGGGCCGCGCCTGGCAGCGGATCCTGCAGAACCAGCGCGGCGCCGTCGTCGCCCACGCGGTGCGCCGCGACACCGACGCGGTCATCTGCCGGCTGCGGTTCCGGCTCACCTGACGTACCCGGCGTAAGGGACGCGTCAAAGGCGCGTACGCCCCCGTATGGGAGCCGTCAAGGGGGATCGAAACCGGCCATGGCCGGGGGTTTCCTCAAGGTGTCAGTCCCCGTCAGTGCCGAGCAGTCCCCGGCACTGCTCCGCAGTTCCTATCCGAATCCTCATCCAGGGAGCTCACGATGGCCGACCTGGCCTTCGTCGTCACCACGATCGCGGTCTTCGCGCTGGTGGCACTCGTCGCCAAGGGGGTGACGAAGCTGTGACCGCCGAGAACATCGTCGGCCTCGTCGTGGCCGTCGCCCTGCTGGGCTATCTCGTCCTCGCCCTCATCTACCCGGAGAGGTTCTGAGCACAGATATGAGCCCCGTACTTGCCGGAGTGCTCCAGGTGCTCGCGCTGATCGCGGCGCTGGCACTGGCCTACCGTCCCCTCGGCGACTACATGGCCCGGGTCTACTCCTCCGAGAAGCACCTCCGGGTGGAGAAGTGGATCTACCAGGGCATCGGCGCGAACCCCAACGCGGAGATGCGCTGGACCGCCTACCTCCGCGGCGTCCTCGCCTTCTCCGCCGTGAGCGTCCTCTTCCTCTACCTGATGCAGCGCGTGCAGGGCAGCCTGCCCGGCTCGCTCGGCTTCCGGTCGATCGACCCCGACCAGGCCTTCAACACGGCCGCGTCCTTCGTCGCCAACACCAACTGGCAGTCGTACTACGGCGAACAGGCCATGGGCCACGTCGTGCAGACCGGCGGCCTCGCCGTGCAGAACTTCGTCTCGGCGGCGGTGGGCATCGCCGTGGCGGTGGCCCTCGTCCGCGGCTTCGCCCGCTCCCGCACCGGTGAGCTGGGCAACTTCTGGGCCGACCTGGTCCGCGGCACCGTCCGCATCCTGATCCCGATAGCCGTCGTCGGCGCGCTCGTCCTGGTCGCCTGCGGCGCGATCCAGAACTTCGCCGGCATCCACGAGGTCGGTCAGTTCACGGGCGGCACCCAGCAGTGGAACGGCGGCGCCGTCGCCTCCCAGGAGGCCATCAAGGAGCTGGGCACGAACGGCGGCGGCTACTTCAACGCCAACTCGGCCCACCCCTTCGAGAACCCCAACGCGTTCTCCAACCTCTTCGAGGTCTTCCTGATCCTCGTCATCCCGTTCGCGCTGACCCGCACGTTCGGCAAGATGGTCGGCTCGATCAAGCAGGGCTACGCGATCCTCGCCACGATGGCGACGATCTGGGTCGGCTTCATCGCGCTGATGATGTGGACCGAGTTCGCCCACCACGGCCCCGCGTTCGACCTCGCCGGCGGCGCCATGGAAGGCAAGGAGAACCGCTTCGGCATCGGCGGCACGTCGATCTTCGCGGTCTCCACGACCCTCACCTCGACCGGCGCGGTCGACGGCTTCCACTCCTCGCTCACCGGACTCGGCGGCGGCATCACGATGCTGGGCATGCAGCTCGGCGAGATCGCGCCCGGCGGCACCGGCTCCGGCCTCTACGGCATGCTGATCATGGCGATCATCGCGGTGTTCATCGCGGGTCTGATGGTCGGTCGCACGCCCGAGTACCTCGGCAAGAAGATCGGCACCCGCGAGATCAAGTTCGCGGCCTGCTACATCCTCATCACGCCGACGCTCGTCCTCGTCTTCACGGCCCTCTCGATGGCCCTGCCGACGCCGAAGGACTCGATGCTCAACGGCGGCGCGCACGGATTCTCCGAGATCCTCTACGCGTTCACGTCCGGCGCCAACAACAACGGCAGCGCCTTCGCGGGGCTGAGCGCCGACACGAACTGGTTCAACACCACGATCGGCCTCGCGATGCTGCTCGGCCGGTTCCTGCCGATGGTGTTCGTGCTCGCGCTGGCCGGTTCGCTGGCCGAGCAGAAGCCGATCCCGGAGACCGCGGGCACCCTGCGGACCCAGAAGCCCCTGTTCACGGGCCTGCTGGTCGGCACGATCCTGATCATCACCGGCCTGACCTACTTCCCGGCGCTCGCGCTCGGCCCGCTCGCCGAGGGGCTGGCCTAGATGAGTACCGACACCCAGAAGACGAAGAATTCAGAGGACGCCATGTCCACAGTCACACCCACCCGGGCGCCGCACCAGGACGTGCCGACCGGTCACAAGTCAGGTCAGGACGGCGAAGGCAAGGTCGGCGCGGGTCTCTTCGACCCGAAGCAGCTGATCAGGTCGCTGCCGGACGCCTGCCGCAAGCTCGACCCGCGCACCATGGTCAAGTCGCCCGTGATGTTCGTGGTGCTGATCGGCTCGGTCCTGACGACGGTGTTCTCCTTCAAGGACCCGTCCGACTGGTTCGGCTGGGTCATCAGCGCCTGGCTGTGGCTCACGGTGATCTTCGCCAACCTGGCGGAGGCCGTCGCCGAGGGCCGCGGAAAGGCCCAGGCCGACACCCTGCGCAAGGCCAAGACGGACACCGTCGCGCGCCGCATCGTGGGTGACCGCGAGGAGCAGGTCCCCGGTACGGAGCTGAAGGTCGGCGACCTCGTCGTCTGCGAGGCCGGCGACGTGATCCCCGGCGACGGCGACGTCGTCGAGGGCGTGGCCTCCGTCGACGAGTCGGCCATCACCGGCGAGTCGGCCCCGGTCATCCGCGAGTCCGGCGGCGACCGCTCGGCCGTCACCGGCGGCACCAAGGTGCTCTCCGACCGCATCGTCATCAAGATCACGACGAAGCCCGGCGAGACCTTCATCGACCGCATGATCAACCTGGTCGAGGGCGCCGCCCGGCAGAAGACGCCGAACGAGATAGCGCTCAACATCCTGCTCGCCTCGCTGACGATCGTCTTCCTGCTGGCCGTGGCCACCCTGCCGCCGTTCGCCGACTACGCGGGCAAGCACCTCAGCATGGTCGTCCTCGTCGCGCTCCTGGTCTGCCTCATCCCGACCACCATCGGCGCCCTGCTCTCCGCGATCGGCATCGCCGGCATGGACCGGCTCGTGCAGCGCAACGTGCTCGCGATGTCCGGACGGGCGGTCGAGGCGGCCGGCGACGTGTCGACGCTGCTGCTCGACAAGACCGGCACCATCACCCTCGGCAACCGCCAGGCCGCCGAGTTCGTGCCGGTGCGCGGGGTCACGGAGGCCCAGCTCGCCGACGCGGCGCAGCTCTCCTCGCTGTCCGACGAGACCCCCGAGGGCCGCTCCGTCGTCGTCCTCGCCAAGGAGAAGTACGGCCTGCGCGAGCGCCATCAGGGCGAGCTCGTCGGCGCCGAGTGGATCGAGTTCACCGCGCAGACCCGGATGTCCGGCGTCGACGTCGACGGCCGCAAGATCCGCAAGGGCGCCACGGGTTCCGTGATCGCCTGGGTCGAGCAGCAGGGCGGCGACGTGGCCGCGGACGCCCGCGAGGTGACCGACCGGATCTCCCAGGCCGGCGGCACGCCGCTGCTCGTGGCGATGGAGGACGCGCAGGGTGCCCGTGTGCTCGGCGTCATCCACCTCAAGGACGTGGTCAAGGACGGCATGCGCGAGCGGTTCGACGAACTGCGCCGCATGGGCATCAAGACCGTCATGATCACCGGCGACAACCCGCTGACGGCCAAGGCGATCGCCGAGGAGGCGGGCGTCGACGACTTCCTCGCGGAGGCCACTCCCGAGGACAAGATGGCCCTCATCAAGCGGGAGCAGGCGGGCGGCAAGCTCGTCGCGATGACCGGCGACGGCACCAACGACGCCCCGGCCCTGGCCCAGGCGGACGTCGGCGTCGCGATGAACACCGGCACGTCGGCCGCGAAGGAGGCCGGCAACATGGTCGACCTCGACTCGAACCCGACCAAGCTCATCGAGATCGTCGAGATCGGCAAGCAACTCCTCATCACCCGGGGCGCGTTGACGACGTTCTCCATCGCCAACGACGTCGCGAAGTACTTCGCGATCATCCCGGCGCTGTTCGCGGCGGTCTACCCGGGCCTCGAGACGCTGAACATCATGCAGCTGTCCAGCCCCGACTCCGCGATCCTGTCCGCGGTCATCTTCAACGCGCTCATCATCATCGCGCTGGTCCCGCTCGCCCTGAAGGGCGTCCAGTACCGGCCGGTCAGCGCCGACAAGCTGCTGCGCCGCAACCTCGGGATCTACGGACTGGGCGGTCTGATCGCCCCCTTCGTCGGCATCAAGATCATCGACCTGCTCATCTCCCTCATCCCCGGAATCGGTTAAGGCCATGAACAACTCCGTAGGAAACACCGGCCGGTTGCTCTGGGCGGGCTTCCGGGCCCTGATCCTCCTCACCGTCGTCTGCGGCGTGCTCTACCCGCTCGCGGTGACCGGCGTCGCCCAGGCCGCCTTCCACGGCAAGGCCAACGGCTCCGAGATCGAGAACGCCGACGGCAAGGTCGTCGGCTCCTCCCTCATCGGCCAGACGTACCTCACCAAGGACGGCAAGCCGGACCTCACGTGGTTCCAGCCGCGCCCCTCGAACGGCCTCGGCGAGAACAGCGTCAACACCCAGTACAAGCTGATCCTGTCCGGCGCCACCAACCTCGCGGGCGACAACCCCGAACTGGTCAAGCAGGTCAAGCAGGCGCGGGCCGCCGTCATCAAGGACAACTCCACGGCGACGTACAAGGTCCGGCCGGCGAGCATCCCCGCCGACGCCGTCACCTCGTCGGGATCGGGTCTGGACCCGGCGATCTCCCCGGAGTACGCCGACCTCCAGGTCCACCGCGTCGCGGAGCGCAACCACCTCTCCGTCGCACAGGTCCAGAAGCTCGTCGACGGCCACAAGGACGGCCGGATCCTGGGATTCATGGGGGAACCGACGGTCAACGTGCTCGAACTCAACATCGCCCTCCAGCAGTTGACCACCAAGAGCTGATGACCCGGGTACTGGTGGTGGAGGACGACCCCCAGCTCGTCCGTGCCCTGGTCATCAACATGCAGGCCCGCAGGTTCGGGGTCGACGCGGCGCCGGACGGAGCCACCGCGCTCCGGCTGGCCGCCGCCCGCCGGCCCGACGTGGTCGTCCTCGACCTGGGCCTGCCCGACATGGACGGCGTCGACGTCATCCGGGCGCTGCGCGGCTGGACCCGGGTACCGATCATGGTGCTGTCCGCGCGGCGCGCCTCCGAGGAGAAGGTCGAGGCCCTCGACGCGGGGGCCGACGACTACGTGACCAAGCCGTTCAGCATGGACGAACTGCTCGCCCGGCTGCGGGCGGCGGTGCGCCGCACCGAGTCGGCGCCCGTCGCCCCGGACACCGTCGTCGTCACGACGGACGACTTCACCGTCGACCTCGTGGCGAAGAAGGCCGTACGGGGCGGGCGGGACGTCCGGCTGACCCCGACGGAGTGGCACCTGCTGGAGATCCTGGTGTGCAACCCGGGCCGCCTGATCAGCCAGAAGCAGCTGCTGCACGAGGTCTGGGGGGCCTCGCAGAGCACCAAGACGAACTACCTCCGCGTCTACATGGCCCAGTTGCGCCGCAAGCTGGAGGCGGACCCCTCCCACCCGCGCTATCTGATCACCGAGCCCGGCATGGGCTACCGCTTCGAGAACCCAGGGCACTGAGGGGAACACACAGGCTGATGGCGCGCGGCAAGCTCAGGATCTACCTCGGCAGCGCACCCGGCGTCGGCAAGACGTACGCGATGCTCTCCGAGGCCCACCGCCGCATCGAGCGCGGCACCGACTGCGTGGTCGCGTTCGTCGAGCACCACGACCGGCCGCGCACCGAGGTCATGCTGCACGGCCTCGAACAGGTCGAGCGACAGCAACTCGACTACCGGGGAACGCAGTTCACCGAGATGGACGTGGCCGCGGTCCTCGCCCGCCGGCCACAGGTCGCCATGGTCGACGAACTGCCGCACACGAACGTGCCCGGCTCCCGCAACGCCAAGCGCTGGCAGGACGTCGAGGAGCTGCTCGCGGCGGGCATCGACGTCGTGTCCACGGTCAACATCCAGCACCTGGAGTCGCTGGGCGACGTCGTCGAGGCGATCACCGGCGTACGCCAGCAGGAGACCGTGCCCGACGAGGTGGTGCGCAGGGCCGATCAGATCGAGCTGGTCGACATGTCGCCCCAGGCGCTGCGCCGCCGCATGGCCCACGGGAACATCTACAAGTCCGACAAGGTCGACGCGGCGCTCTCGAACTACTTCCGCCCGGGCAACCTCACCGCGCTGCGCGAGCTGGCCCTGCTCTGGGTCGCCGACCGCGCCGACGAACACCTCCAGGCGTACCGCAGCGAACACCGCGTCTCGAAGATCTGGGCCTCGCGCGAGCGCATCGTCGTCGGACTGACCGGCGGTCCCGAAGGCCGTACGTTGATCAGACGCGCGGCCCGGCTCGCCGAGAAGGGCGCCGGCGGCGAGGTACTGGCCGCCTACATCGCCCGCAGCGACGGCCTCACCGCCGCGTCGCCCAGGGAACTCGCCGTCCAGCGCACGCTCGTGGAGGACCTCGGCGGCACCTTCCACCACGTCGTCGGCGACGACGTGCCGTCCTCGCTGCTCGACTTCGCGCGCGGCGTGAACGCCACCCAGATCGTCCTCGGCGTCTCCCGGCGCAGGGCCTGGCAGTACGTCTTCGGGCCCGGCGTCGGCGCCACCGTCGCCATCGAGTCGGGACCCGACCTCGACGTCCACCTCGTCACCCACGACGCGGTGGGCCGCGGCCGTGGCCTCGCGGCCGCCCCGCGCAAGGGACTCGGCCGGGACCGCACCCGGTGGGGCTGGCTGACCGGCATCGGGGGCCCGGCCCTGCTGACCCTCCTCATCAGCGGCGTCGCCCCGGGCCTCGGCCTCGCCAACGACATGCTGCTGTTCCTCGCGGTCACCGTCGCCGCCGCGCTGCTCGGCGGACTGCTGCCGGCGCTCGCCTCCGCCGCGTTCGGCTCGCTGCTCCTCAACTGGTTCGCCACCCCGCCGGTCCACCGGCTGACCATCTCCGACCCGAAGAACATCCTCGCCCTGGCGATCTTCATCGGCGTCGCGGTGTCGGTGGCGTCCGTGGTGGACCTGGCGGCGCGGCGCACGCACCAGGCGGCCCGGCTGCGGGCCGAGTCGGAGATCCTGTCGTTCCTGGCGGGCAGCGTGCTGCGCGGCGAGACCAGCCTGGAGGCCCTGCTCGAACGCGTACGGGAGACGTTCGCGATGGAGTCGGTGGCGCTGCTGGAGCGGGCGGGCGACACCGAGCCGTGGACCTGCGCGGGCAGCGTCGGGCCGCGCCCCGTCGACCGGCCCGAGGACGCCGACGTCGACATGCCCGTGGACGACCACGTGGCGCTGGTCCTGTCCGGGCGCGTGCTGCCCGCCGAGGACCGGCGCGTGCTCGCCGCGTTCGCCGCGCAGGCCGTGGTCGTCGTCGACCGGGAACGCCTCAAGTCCGAGGCGGACGGGGCCCGCGCCCTCGCCGAGGGCGACCGGATCCGCACCGCGCTGCTCGCCGCCGTCTCGCACGACCTGCGCACCCCGCTGGCCGGTATCAAGGCCTCCGTGTCGTCCCTGCGCGCCGACGACGTCGAATGGTCGCGGCAGGACAGGGCCGACCTCCTGGAAGCCATCGAGACCGGCGCCGACCGGCTCGACCACCTCGTCGGCAACCTCCTCGACATGTCCCGGCTGCGCACCGGCACGGTCGCTCCGCTGCTGCGGGAGACCGACCTCGACGAGGTGGTGCCGATGGCCCTCGGGGGAGTGCCGGACGGCAGCCTCGGACTGGTCGAACTCGACATCCCCGAGACGCTCCCGATGGTGGTCGCCGACCCGGGACTCCTGGAGCGGTCCGTCGCCAACGTCGTCGAGAACGCCGTGAAGCACACCCCCGACGGGGTACCGGTCCTGATCGCCGCGAGCGCCCACTCCGACCGCGTCGAACTGCGCGTCGTGGACCGCGGCCCCGGCGTCCCCGACGAGGCGAAGGACCGCATCTTCGCCCCGTTCCAGCGCCACGGCGACGCGCCGGACGGCGCCGGGGTGGGCCTCGGACTCGCCGTGGCCCGCGGCTTCGCCGAGGCGATGGGTGGCACGCTGACGGCGGAGGACACCCCGGGCGGCGGCCTCACGATGGTCCTGACCCTGACGGTGCCGGCCCCCGCGCCACTGCCCGCACGGGACGCCCCGCCACCCCTGCCACGCCGGGCGTCCCGATGAGGGCGATCGCTCAGCGCGCCCCCGGCCCCTCCAGCAGCCCCCGCTCCATCGCCACGACCACCGCCCGCGTCCGGTCGCTCACGTCGAGCTTCGCGAAGACGCGCAGCAGGTGCGTCTTCACGGTCGCCTCGCCGATCACCAGCCGCCTGCCGATGTCCGCGTTGGACAGGCCGTCCGCGACCGCCTTCAGGACGTCCACCTCGCGCGAGGTGAGCGCCGCCTGCACCGGACGCCGCATCTTCGCGACGAGCTTCTGGGCGACGCGCGGCGCGAGCACCGTCTCGCCGCGCGCCGCCGAGCGGATCGCGTCGACGAGCTGCTCGCGCGAGGTGTCCTTGAGCAGATAGCCGATCGCGCCCGCCTCCACCGCGTGCTCGATCTCGGTGTCCGTGTCGTACGTCGTCAGGATCAGGACGCGGGTGCCGCTGGGCCCCGCCACGATGTCCCGGGTCGCCGCGACCCCGTCCAGGACGGGCATCCGCAGATCGAGCAACGCCACGTCGGGGACCAGCCGTTCGACGAGTTCGACACCGGCCCGCCCGTCGTCCGCCTCGCCCACCACCTCGATGCCCGGGTCCGGCGCGAGCAGCGCGACGACCCCGGCGCGCATCACCGTGTGGTCGTCGACCACGACGACCCGCAGGACGGCGGATTCCTGACTGGTCATGAGAGCTCCTGGTGGTCACGGTCGTGGCCGTGGTCGTCGGGGTCGTGGGAAGCGGGCAGGGAGACGAGGATCCGGGTGCCGTCGCCCAGCGAACTGGTGACGGACAGCTCGCCGCCGAGCTCGGCGAGCCGCCTGCGCATCCCGTCGAGACCGAAGCCGCGCGCCGCCCCCACGTCGAACCCGCGCCCGTCATCGGTGAGTTCGAGCTCGATGCCGTACGCGGTCCGGGTGAGCACCACGATCACGGTCGACGCGGCGGCGTGCTTGCGGACGTTGGCGAGGGACTCCTGGGTGCAGCGCAGCAGCGCGATGCGGGTCTGCTGGTCGCACTCCACGTCGTCCGGCAGCTCGGCGTCGACGGCGGTGCCGGTGTCCTCGGCGAACCGGTCCAGGGTGCGGCGCAGCGTGCCCGCCACCGAGCCCTGGACGACCCCGCCCGGCGCGGGCCCGGCGCCGACGAGGATCCGCGCCTCCGCGAGGTTCTCCCGCGCCGTCTGCTCGATCGACGTCAACTGCTGGGCCGCCCGGGCCGGTTCGGACGCGAGGCCGGCGCGCGCCGCCTCCGCGAGGACCACGATGGAGGCGAACCCCTGCGCGAGGGTGTCGTGGATCTCCCGGGCCATCCGCTCCCGCTCGTGCGCCGCGCCCTGCATCCGGTGGGCCTCGGCCAACTCCCGCTGCGTGTCGACGAGTTCGTCGGCGAGCCGCCGGGCCCGCGCGTCCCCCTGCTCGGCCACCCGCTGCACCAGCAGGCCCACCCCCGCCCCGGCCACGTACCCGATCACCGTGAACAGCACGTTCCCGGACAGCACCGCGGAATGCGGCTCGCGTCCCGCGATCGTGCCGAGGACCGTCAGGGCCGCCCCGGCCCCGCTGAAGGAGAGTGCCGCCACCGGCCCGGACGCGTAGATCCAGAAGTGCGGCAGCGACACGATGAACAGGGCGGCGCCGCTGCCCATCGCGTACGAGACGGCGCCGAGCCCGGCGGCCAGGACCGTCAGATAGGCGGCCGGCCGCAGCAACGGCCGCCCGGGGAACATCGCCACGGCCGCGTAGGCGAAGGTCAGCGCGGCCAGCAGCACGTACGTCGGGTACTTCGTGCCGGCCGGCTCGTCCACCACCGCGAGGGCGGGCGGCAGCAGACCGCACAGCACCCACACCACCGCGTTCCAGCGGTGCGCGACGGGCACGAGGGCGAGCGGGGCGACGACGGGCTGCCGGCTGCTGTCCATGGTGATCAGCCTACGTTCGCGAGGTCCGCGCCTGCCGGGGCTTTCGACCGCTCCCGCAGGGCCCGCGCCGGCCCCCGGGACGGCCACCAACTCGCCACGCCCAGCAGCAGCATGAGCGCGGGCAGGATCAGCACCCGGATCACGAAGGCGTCGAGCAGCACGGCCACCGCGAGCGCGAAACCGATCTGCTTCATCTCGATGAAGTGCAGCGACACGAAGCTCGCGAACACGGTCACCATCACGAACGCCGCACTCGTCACCACGCCCGCCGAACTGCCCACCCCGTCCAGCACGGCCCGCCGCGTCCCCGCTCCGCGCAGCGCGGCCTCCCGGATCCGGCTGATCACGAACACCTGGTAGTCCATGGAGAGCCCGAAGAGGATCACGAAGAGGAACAGCGGCACCCGCGAGCCGATCGACCCCGTCGAGTCGAAGTCGAGCAGTCCCTCGGCCCAACTCCCCTGGAACGTCAGGGTGAGCACGCCCAGCGACGCGCCCGCCGACAGCAGGTTCAGCGCGACGCCGACCAGCCCGAGCACCACCGAGCGGAACGCCCACACCGTCATCGCGAACGTCACCAGCAGCAGCGCCCCGATGATCAGCGGCAGCTTCTGCTTCTGGTGCGCGGGATAGTCGGCGTACCGGGCGACGTCCCCGGTCACGGCGGTCTCCACCGCACCGCTCAACCGGCCCACGGTGTCCGGGACGTAGCGTTCCCGCAGCCGCTCCAGGGATTCCTGCGCGGGGCCCGTGCTCACGTAGTGGGGGACCGGCAGGACGAGCGAGGTGACACGGCGGTCGGCCGAGGTGCGCAGGGTGTACGTGCCGTTCGTGCCGGGGTCGTGCCGCACCCGGTCGGCGAGGTCGCGCAGCGCGCCGGCCACCTCGTCCGCGCGGTCCGCACCGGCCCGGACGACGATCTGGTGCATGGCCTTGACCTCGGGGAACGCCGCGTTGAGCCGGTCGAAGGCGGGCATCCCCTGGGTCTGTCGCGAGTGGGTCTCGCGGCCCATGTCGGTCAGCTTCATGCCGAGCAGCGGCGCCGCGAGGGCGAGCAGCGCGACGACGGCGACGGTCAGCACGGCGGCGGGCCGGCGGGCGGTGAACCGCAGCAGCGCGTTGTGCCGCACCTCCGGCTTCCTGGGCACTGCCGCCGTGCGGCCCTTGCGGGCCGCCCGCCGCTCGGCCCGCGCACCGATCTTCACGAGCAGCGCGGGCAGCACGGTCAGCGAGCTGACCACGGCGACGAGCGTCACGACGATCGCCGCGGTGGCGATCGACGAGAAGATCACGTCGTCGGCGAGGTACAGCGTGGCGCTGGAGACGGCGACCGCGAGACCGGACAGCACCACCGCACGGCCGGAGGTCGCCGCGGCCAGTTCGACGAGCGCCCGCGGGCTCAGCGTCCCGCCCGAACGGGCCCGTTCCTCCCGCTCCCGCTTCAGGTAGAACAGCGTGTAGTCGACGCCGACGGCGAGCCCGATCAGCAGCAGGACGTTCGTGCCGACGCCCGCGTCGGGGAAGACGTGCGAGGCCAGCATCGACAGGCCCACCGACGCGACGATCGAGGACAGCGCGAGCAGCAGCGGCACGGTCGCCATCGCGACCGACCGGAACACGAAGAGCAGCGTGAGCAGTGTGATGGGCAGGGCGATCAGCTCGGTGCGGGACAGATCGCTGCCGCGCAGCTTGTCGACGCCCTGGCTGATGGTCGGCCCGCCGGTCTCCTCGACCCGCAGCTCCGGATGGGCCCGCTGCACGGCGGCGGTCTGCGCGCGCAACGGGTCGACGTGCTTCTTCCCGTCGAGCTCGGCGCCCGCCATGGTGACGTCGACCCGGACCGCCCGGCCGTCCTTCGACCACACGGGCGCGGCCACGGACCGCACCTCGGGCAGCTTCCGCATCCGGTCCGCGACGTCCCGGGCGACGGCGCCGCCCGCCGCCCGGTCCAGGGCGGCGCCGCCGGTCCTGTGCTCGATCAGCACCCGCTCCACGGGCCGCTGCGCGAGACCGCCCGCCCGGGCGATCGCCTCACCGCGGCCGGCCTCACCGACACCGAAGTCCGCCGAGGTGGCCGGGTTCGACCCGGCGGCGATGCCGGCACCGAGGCAGAGGACGACGAACAGGAACCATCCGGCGATCGCGCGCCACGGATGTCCCGCGCTCCAACGAGCCATGTGTACGGGGTAGTTGGTCATGACGTCCATGCTGGTCGGGCGGGCCGGGGCGGCGACAGCGGCGGCCGGTGGAACCTGGCGTCCACCGACCGGTGGACCCCCGGCCCCCGACGGGAGCCCGGACTCCGGCCCACCGGTCCAGGACTCGGACACTCCGGTCGATACATGCCGACTACAGCTACTGTCCGTCCGGAACGCGACGCATCGGGAGGCGCTGATGAGCGACAAGGACACCGGGAACCGGGCGGCGGGCGAGGACACCGGCGGCAGCCGCCTCGTGGCGGCCCTCGACGGCGCGAGCATGCGCCGCCTCACCACCGGCCAGGTCATCCTCGACGCCATCGACTGGCAGGTCCGCTCCGGCGAGCACTGGGCCCTGCTTGGCCCCAACGGCGCGGGCAAGACCAGCATCCTGCGACTCGTCGGCGCCACGACCTTCCCGACCACCGGCACCGTCGAGGTCCTCGGCCACCGGCTCGGCCGGGTCGACGTCCGCGAACTGCGCGCCCACATCGGCCACGTCTCCACCTCCCAGCGCGTCCCCCAGGACCTGCCCGGCCACACCGTCGTCCTGACCGGCCACACCGGCACCGTGCAGCCGCTCTGGAAGGCGTACGACACCGAGGTGCGCGACCGCGCCCACGCGCTCCTCGCCGAACTCCAGATCAAGGAACTCGCCGACCGCCCGTACGGCGTCTGCTCCGGCGGCCAGCGCGCCCGCATCCTCATCGCCCGCGCGCTGATGGCGGACCCGGCGCTGCTCCTGCTCGACGAGCCGTTCAACGCGCTCGACCTGCCCTCCCGCGAGGACCTCATCGACACCATGCGCCAACTGGCGGACAGCCGCCCGGAGTTGGCGACCGTGACGGTCACCCACCACCTGGAGGAGCTCTCCCCGGCGATCAGCCACGCCCTCCTCCTGCGCGAGGGCCGGGTGCTGGCCCGCGGCCCCGTCGACGAGGTCCTGACCGCGGACCGCATGACGACCTGCTTCGGCCGCCCCATCGAGGTGACCCGGCACGAGGGCCGGTGGCTGGCCCGGTCGGGCGGACACCCGTAGGACGGGGGTGTACATAGGAACACCCCTGCTCCGGGCCGTACGCCCAATGCCTCCGCGGCCCGCCGTCCCTAGCGTCTGAGGAGAGGCGCAGAGTGCGCCGGACGAGGGGATCGGCGATGACGCGACACCAGCACCGAACGACGCACGACACCGGGCGCGCCGAGGCGCTGCGCCTGGTGAAGGTCACCAAGACGTACGGCGCGGGCGACACCGAGGGCGCCACGGTCAGGGCCCTCGACGACATCACCCTGTCCCTGCCCACCGGCACGTTCACGGCGGTGATGGGACCGTCCGGCTCCGGCAAGTCGACGCTGCTGCACTGCGCCGCCGGACTCGACCGCCCCGACAGCGGCCTCGTCGTCGTCGACGGCGAGGAGATGACCGGCGGCACCGGCCCGGTCCGCAGCGAGGCGCAGCTCACCAAGTTCCGCCGCACCCGCGTCGGCTTCGTCTTCCAGCAGTACAACCTGCTGCCGACGCTCACCGTCGCCCAGAACACGATCCTGCCGCTCAAGCTCGCGGGCCGGCGCGTCGACCGAAGCCGGGTCGAGCGGATCCTCGGCTCCGTCGGCCTCGGCGACCGGCTCGGCCACCGGCCCGACCAGCTCTCCGGCGGCCAGCGCCAGCGCGTCGCCATCGCCCGCGCCCTGGTCACCGAGCCGTCCGTGGTCTTCGCCGACGAGCCGACCGGCGCCCTCGACACCCGCAGCGCCCGCGACGTGCTGGGCCTCCTGAGGGAAGCGGTGCGGGTGCACGGCAGGACCGTGGTGATGGTGACGCACGACCCGGTCGCCGCCTCGTACGCGGACGCCGTCCAGTTCCTCGCCGACGGCCGCCTCGCGGGCCGTCTCACGGCGCCGACGGCCGACGCGGTCGCCGAACGCCTCGCGCACCTCGGCGACGACGTGACGGCGGGGGTGTGAGCCGTGTTCACGATGCTCGGCCTCGCGGCCCGCTCCGTACGCCAGCGCCCCGGCCGCTTCCTCGCGACCCTCCTGTCCGCCTTCCTCGGCGCGGCGATCATCATGACGTTCAACTCGATGCACGACACGGCCGGCGCGAACGGCGTCGACAAGGTCAGCTCGGACACGCTCACCACCGCGGCGAGCGTCGTCGGCGGCTACGGCACCCTGCTCGTCTTCTTCGCGGTCGCCTCGACGCTGACGGTCAACGTCCGCCAACGCACCGAGGAGATCGACCTGTTGCGCAGCACGGGCGCCACCCCGGCCCAGATCAAGCGGATGGTCGTCGGCGAGGCGGTCGCCGTGGCCCTGGTGGGCGCGCTCCTCGCGATCGGCCCCGCGATGCTCGGCGGCCGGATCCTGCTCGACGTGTTCAAGGACAGCGGCCAGGTCGCCGACTCCGTCGACCCCTCCTTCGGCCCGATCGCCCTCATGTCCGGCATCGACGTCACCGTCCTGGCCGCGGCCGGCGCCGCGTTCCTCGCCGTGCGCCGGGCCACCAGGGCGGCGGCGGGCGGCCGCCGGAAGCCGGGCCGGGCCCGCACGGTCGCGTCCTGGGCGGCACTGGCCGTCGGCGCGCTCGCCGTCTGCTCCACGTTCGCCATGAAGGCCACCGACGCCGCGCTCATGGCGGCACCGGCCTACGGGGCGATCCTGCTCTCCGTCGGCTTCGCCCTCGTCTCGACGCGCCTGCTGCGCACCGTCCTCGGCCGCGTCGAACCCCTGGTGACCGCCCTCACCGGCGCGAGCGGCTATCTGACCGTACGGAACATGCGACAGCGCGCGGCCGAACTCTCCGGCGTCCTCATGCCGTTGATCCTGTTCACCGGCATGGCCACCGCGACGCTGTACATGCAGGCCGTCGAGAACGACGCGATCGAGGCCTCGGGGCTGACCAGGTCGATCGAGGACAAGAACCTCGAGACGCTCAACTTCACCGTGGTCGGCATCATCGTCGTCTTCGCCTGCATCATGCTGATCAACTCCCTGTACGCCGCCACGTCCTACCGCGTCCGGGAGTTCGGCCAGCAGCGCCTCGCCGGTGCGACCCCGGCCCAAGTGCTGGGAACCGTCGCCGTGGAGGGCGTCGTCCTCACCGTCACCGGAGTGTTCTTCGGCACACTCGCGGCGCTGGCGGGCATCCTCCCGTTCACCGCCGTGCGCACCGACGGACTCCTTCCCGGGCAGGGCCTCGGCATCTGGATCACGGTGGTGGCCATTGCCACGGCGGCCACACTGGTCACCAGCCTGGCGACGGCCCGGCGCGGGGTGCGGGTGCCCGCGGTGGAGGCCGTGTCCCTTGCGGCTTAGGGCCTGGTCCGTGTCGGTGTTGGGCTGAACGGGTGACATGGCGTAAGAATTGGCCGGTGCAGACAACAGTGCGAGCCCGGACGGGGTGGGGGCAGTGAACGGCCACGACGTCACCGACGAACAGTGGGAAGGGCTCGCCCAGGTCGTACCGCTGCGCAGCCGCAATGAGTGGCCGTCAGCGGTCGACCACCGGGCGATGCCGGAAGTGGAGACGGAGCCGCGCCGCCGCTTCGTCGTGCTGCGGGTGAACGTCTTCGGCGACGCCCGCGAGGTCGCCGAGACCGTGATGTCGGGCATCCCGGTCCTGCTGGACCTGACCGGGGCCGAGACCGAAGTCGCCAAGCGGGTCCTGGACTTCAGCAGCGGCGTGGTCCTCGGCCTCGGCTGCGGCATGCACCGCGTCGACCGCAACGTCTTCCTGCTGGCGCCGCCCGGCACGGAGGTCCAGGGGCTGGTGGCCGGGGCGGGCGCCCTCTCGTAGCGGCGGGACCGGTTCTCAAGGGGGCGGCGGGGCCGGTTCGCGCGACGCAGGGTCGGTTCACGCGACGCGGGACCGGTCCGGGTGTTCCGGCAATTCCGGGCGGCATAGTCCCCCGATCGTAGGAAGGTCATCGCGGAAAAACGGTTCTGCGGTGGCCTTCCCGCCTACGTTCGCGGCATGACCGTGCTCCTGCGGGGCGCGTCCCCGTTACCCGACGCGTCCCCGGACCGCCCGTGCGTGACCGAACTGCGGCTCTCGGCTTTCGCCGGCCACCGCGGCGTCACCGTCCCCCTCGCCCCCTTCACCGTCCTCACCGGACCGAGCGGCAGCGGAAAGACCAGCGCGCTGCGGGCGCTGGGGGCGCTCGCCCGGCTGAGCGGCGGGGCGGAGCTGGCCGAGGTGTTCCCCGACCCGCGCGGACACGTTCCCGAACGGGCCCGCCCCGACGCCCAGCAGCGTCGCGGATTCCGGATCGGCTGCACCGTCGCGGGCCCCGCCGGACCCGTCAGGCTCGACCTCGCGGTGCAGGCCGAGCCCGAACTGCGCATCGTGGGCGAGCGGTTGACCGGCCCCGGCATCACCTACCTGGAGACCGCCCTGCGCGACCCGGGCCGCCGCGACGTCCAGGCCGCCTGGCACACCGCGGGCTCCGTGCCGGTCACCCGGGCCCCGCTCCCCGACGACCTCCTCGGCACGGCCCTCCTCCCACTGCGGGTGTCGGGCCGCACGGAGGGGCAGCGCCGGGTCCTCGCCGCGGCGGAGCAGACGGTCGTCGGCCTGCGCTCGGCGTTCGCCTGCGACCCGGACCCCGCGCGGATGCGCGCCCCGGTGCCGGTCCGCGCCGACCGGCTGCTCGGCGGCTGCGACAACCTCGCGGCGGTGCTGCACCGCACCCGCGCCGAATGCGGCACCCGGCACGCGCTGCTGGTCGCCGCGGCCCGCGCGGGACTCGCGGCACCCGTCGTGGACGTGCTCACCGAGCCCGCCGCGGACGGCGCCGTACGGGCCGTCGTCGAGCGCGGCGCCGGACTGCGCACCCCCGTCGAGCGGCTCGCGGACGGCGAGTTGAGGTACCTGGCCCTCGCCCTCGTCCTGCTCACCGGGCCCCGGGTGCTGGCGGTCGACGCGGCCGCCGAGGTCCCGGAGGCCTACCAGACCCTGACCGTGCTCGCCGACGGCTTCGACCGCGGGCTCGACCCCGCCCAGGGCGCCGCACTCACCGAACTGGCCGCGCGGATGTGCGCCCGCGGCCACATCCGCCTCGTCGCCGCGGTGGGCGAGGGGTCGGGCGCGGACCGGGCGGCGCGGGCGCACGGCGCGGCGGTGGTAGACCTGAAGCCGTGACAGACGCACCCCATGACCGGCCGGGACCGGCACCCCTCGACGTGGCGGCACTGCAGCAGCGGCTCTCCCGGTTCGCCGCCGCGCGGAACTGGCAGCCCTTCCACACGCCGAAGAACCTGGCCGCGGCGCTCAGCGTCGAGGCGTCCGAACTGGTCGAGATCTTCCAGTGGTTGACCCCCGAGCAGTCCGCCCGCGTGATGGACGACCCGGCGTCCGCGCACCGCGTCGAGGACGAGGTCGCCGACGTCCTCGCCTATCTCCTGCAACTGTGCGAGGTGCTCGGCATCGACGCGCTGGCCGCCCTCGCCGCGAAGATCGACCGCAACGAGAGCCGGTTCCCGGTCCCACCCGCGCAGGGCGGCTAGAGATCCCGTTCTGTCACTCTACGGAGTCATAGAATTATCCACATCGGATTCCGTGTCCACAGATTTCGGGCTTCCTCTGGCTTTTCGTCGCACAGACCTTCACTCTGGGTAGTGGACAAGGGAGTTCGGGCAGGACGGACGGGGACGCGATGGATGCGGTGCGGCTCATCGGGGTCGGCCGACGGGCCCTGGCGCAGAGCCAGGACGCGCCGGACATCATGAGGGAGGCGTGGCAGGCACAGGCACTCGCACAGGCGATAGGAGCGCGGCTCGCGATGTACGGGCCGCCGGAATTACGGGGCGAGGCGCGGGGTCTGGCCGAGGCGGGCGCGCGCGGCAGCGGGGGTTCCGTGGTGCCGGTGGTGGGAGCCGGTGGGATACGGGCGGCGCAGCTGACCGAACTGGGCGAGGTGCGCCAGGCGTTGACGGGACTCGGCGCACTGCTCGGCGACGTGGGGATCGCGCTCGTCGGCGTGGCGAGCGAATCGTTCGAGGAGGGGGCCTACTGGCAGTGCATGGAAGCGATCGACTCGGCGGACGAGTCCAGGGACCGCGTCCTGGAGATACTGCGGCGGCTGCCGGAGCACGACAGCCGGCTGTCCGGGCCCGCACCGGAACCCGGCTCGGACTCGGCGGCCTGACCGGGAGCTGACCCGTCCGCGGGCGCTCCCGGCGGGAAGTGCACCGTCAGACGTCCTCGGCGGTCGGACGCGACGTGCCCGGGGACTGCTGGAGGTCGGCGTCGAGCTGCGACAGATCGGCGTTGAGAGCCGCCATCAGCTCCTCCATCTGCTGCAACAGACCCTTGGGTGCGCCTGGCTGCTCGGGCACGGGTGTCTTGTGCACTGCCTGCTCGGGCACGGCTTCCTGGGACATGACGGCCTCCTCGGCCCTCGCCCTTCCGCTGGGGAAAGGGCAGTTGACGCAAGTGACGCCCGGCAGCGACCGCCGGCGCGGGGGCCGGGCGGTCCGGCTCCGCCCCGGCCAACGATCACCGGACGCACCGGGTCACTGGGGCGGGCCGCCACCACGTTCCGGGTTGACGCATTTTCACCCGACCGGGGCGGCGCGAGCCGGCGGGACCTGCGGAGTTGACGCCTGTTCGAGGACCGGGGCCCGCACGGGCGGTGCGGGCCCCGGGACCGGACGCCCCCAGGGCGGCTCAGGAGAGCTGGGGTGCGACCTCGGCCGCGATGAGCTCCAGGTGGTCCAGGTCGTCGAGGTCGAGCATCTGGAGATACATCCGCTGCGAGCCGACGGCCTGGTACGCGGCGATGCGCTCCACGACCTCGGCGGGGGAGCCCGCCAGCCCGTTCGCCTTCAGCTCGTCGACGTCCCGGCCGATCGCGTCCGCGCGCCGCTTCACCTCGGCGTCGGTGCGGCCGACGCAGATGACGAGGGCGTTGGAGTAGACGAGCGCGTCGTCCGCGCGCCCGTGGGCGGCCGCCGCCGCCCTGACCCGCTTGAACTGCTGCTCGGTGTCGGCGATCGAGGCGAACGGAATGTTGAACTCGGTGGCGAACCGGGCGGCCAGCGCCGGGGTCTTCTTGGCGCCGTGCCCGCCGATCAGGACCGGCACGCGCGACTGGGCGGGCTTCGGCAGGGCGGGGGAGTCCTTCAGCTGGTAGTAGGTGCCGTCGAAGGAGAAGCGCTGCCCGACGGGCGTCTCCCACAGCCCCGTCACGATGGCGAGCTGCTCCTCCAGGCGCCCGAACTTCTCCTTCGGGAACGGGATGCCGTACGCGGCGTGCTCCTGCGCGTACCAGCCGGAGCCGAGGCCCAGCTCGACGCGGCCGCCCGACATCTGGTCGACCTGGGCCACCTGGATCGCGAGCACGCCCGGCAGCCGGAACGTACCCGCGGTCATCAGGGTGCCGAGCCGGATCCGCTTGGTCTCGCGGGCCAGCCCGGCCAGCGTCGTCCAGGCGTCCGTGGGCCCCGGCAGCCCGTCGACGGATCCCATGTGGAGGTAGTGGTCCGACCGGAAGAACGCTCCGTAGTTCAACTCCTCGGCCGTCTGCGCGACGCGGAGCAGCGTCTCGTAGGTGGCACCCTGCTGTGGCTCGGTGAATACGCGAAGATCCATACCCGCCATGATGCCCGGCGGCCGCTCCCGGCCGGGAAAACTCGCTGGTCGCCGTCGTGCCCACCGGGGAGACTGGGTGGCGTGTTCCTGACGATCAGTACCACCGGCACCCCCGAACGCCCCGCGACCGACCTCGGGTTCCTGCTGCACAAGCATCCCGAGAGCGCGCAGGCGTTCTCCACCTCCTACGGCACCGCGCACGTCCTCTACCCCGAGGCGACCGCGCAGCGGTGCACTGCCGCGCTGCTCCTGGAAGTGGATCCGGTGGCCCTGGTCAGGCGCGGCAAGGGCAAGGGGAAGACCGGTGCCCCGGACGCGGCACTCGCCCAGTACGTGAACGACCGGCCGTACGCCGCGTCGTCGCTGCTCGCCGTCGCCCTGAGCACCGTCTTCTCCAGCGCGCTGCGCGGGGTGTGCAAGGCGCGCCCCGAGCGGGCCGAGGAGCCGTTGCCGCTGCGCATCGAGGTGCCCGCACTGCCGGCCCGCGGCGGCCCCGACCTGGTACGGAGCCTGTTCGAGCCGTTCGGCTGGACGGTGCACATCGAGCCCGTGGCCCTGGACGCGCAGTTCCCCGAGTGGGGCGACTCGCGGTACGTGCGGCTCGTCCTGGAAGGGGAGCTGCGGCTCGCCGAGGCGCTGCGGCACCTGTACGTGCTGCTGCCGGTGCTCGACGACGCGAAGCACTACTGGGTCTCGGCCGACGAGGTCGACAAGCTGCTGCGCGCGGGCGACGGCTGGCTGGCCGGGCACCCCGAGCAGAAGCTGATCACCAGCCGCTATCTGTCCCGCCGCTGGTCGCTGACCCGGCAGGCCATGGAACGTCTGGAGCTGGTGCGGCTCGCGGAGGCCGACGACACGGCCGTCGAGGAGATCGACAACGCCGTGGACGAGCGGACCGACACCGAGGAGCGGCCCGTGCCGCTGGCCGTCCGGCGCCGGGAGGCGATCCTCGCCGCGCTGCGCGAGTCCGGGGCGGCCCGGGTGCTCGACCTCGGCTGCGGGCAGGGCCAGTTGGTGCAGGAGCTGCTCAAGGACGTGCGGTTCACGGAGATCGTCGGCGTCGACGTGTCGGTGCGGGCGCTCACCATCGCCTCCCGCCGGCTCAAGCTGGACCGCATGGGGGAGCGGCAGGCGTCCCGGGTGCGGCTGTTCCAGGGCTCGCTCGCGTACACCGACAAGCGGCTCAAGGGCTATGACGCCGCCGTGCTGAGCGAGGTCGTCGAGCACCTCGATCTGCCGCGGCTGCCCGCCCTCGAATACGCGGTGTTCGGCTCCGCGCGGCCCCGCACCGTCCTCGTGACCACGCCGAACGTCGAGTACAACGTGCGCTGGGAGACCCTCCCCGCCGGCCACGTCCGGCACGGCGACCACCGCTTCGAATGGACCCGGGCCGAGTTCCGTGAGTGGGCTGAGCGGGTGGCCGCACGGCACGGCTACCAGGTGCGGTACGAGCCCGTCGGACCCGACGACCCCGAGGTGGGGCCGCCCACGCAGATGGCCGTGTTCACCCTGGCGGCCCCTGACACCACGACCACCCCGACCACCCCGACCACCACGACCGAGAAGGAGGCGAAGGCCGCATGACCACCACCGAGAACAGCAGCGCGCGGACGCTGCCCGTCACCGACCTCGCCCTCGTCGTCCTGATCGGGGCGTCCGGATCGGGCAAGTCGACGTTCGCGCGCGCCCACTTCAAGCCCACCGAGGTCATCTCCAGCGACTTCTGCCGCGGCCTGGTCGCCGACGACGAGAACGACCAGAGCGCCAGCGGCGACGCGTTCGACGTCCTGCACTACATCGCGGGCAAGCGGCTTGAGGCCGGCCGGCTGACCGTGGTCGACGCGACCAACGTGCAGCAGGAGAGCCGCCGTCAGCTGGTCGAGCTCGCCCGCAAGCACGACGTGCTGCCGATCGCCATCGTGCTCGACGTCCCGGAGGACGAGTGCGCCCGGCGGAACGCGCAGCGGACCGACCGCGCCGACATGCCCCGCCGCGTCATCACCCGCCACACCCGCGAACTGCGCCGTTCCCTGCGCCACCTGGAGCGCGAGGGGTTCCGCAAGGTGCACGTCCTGCGCGGCGCCGAGGAGGTGGCGAGCGCGGGCATCGTCCGGGAGAAGCGGTTCAACGACCTGACGCACCTCACAGGACCGTTCGACATCATCGGCGACATCCACGGCTGCGCCGCCGAACTGGAGACGCTGCTCGGCAAGTTGGGCTACGTGGACGGCGCGCACCCCGAGGGGCGCACCGCGGTCTTCGTCGGCGACCTCGTCGACCGCGGGCCCGACACCCCGGGCGTGCTGCGCCGCGTCATGGCGATGGTGAAGGCGGGCACCGCGCTCTGCGTGCCCGGCAACCACGAGAACAAGCTGGGCCGCTGGCTCAAGGGCGCCAAGGTGCAGCACACCCACGGACTCGCCGAGACGGTCGAGCAGCTGGCGGCGGAGAGCGAGGAGTTCCGGGCCGAGGTGCGGGAGTTCGTCCGCGGCCTCGTCAGCCACTACGTGCTCGACGGCGGCAAGCTCGTCGTGTGCCACGCGGGACTGCCCGAGAAGTACCACGGGCGGACCTCGGGCCGGGTGCGCTCGCACGCGCTGTACGGCGACACCACCGGCGAGACCGACGAGTTCGGGCTGCCCGTGCGCTACCCGTGGGCGGAGGACTACCGCGGCCAGGCCGCCGTGGTCTACGGCCACACCCCGGTGCCGACGGCGACGTGGCTGAACAACACCATCTGCCTGGACACCGGCGCCGTGTTCGGCGGCAAGCTCACCGCGCTGCGCTGGCCGGAGCGCGAGCTCGTCGACGTACCGGCCGAGCGGGTCTGGTACGAGCCGGCCAGGCCGCTGGCGACCGAGGCGCCCGGTGGGCACGAGGGCCGGCCGCTCGACCTCGCCGACGTGCACGGCCGCCGGACCGTGGAGACCCGGCACGGCGGGCGCGTCGCGGTCCGCGAGGAGAACGCGGCGGCGGCGCTGGAGGTCATGAGCCGGTTCGCGGTCGACCCGCGCCTGGTCCCGTACCTGCCGCCGACGATGGCGCCCACCGCCACGTCCGAGGTGGCGGGCTACCTGGAGCACCCGGCCGAGGCGTTCGCGCAGTACGCAGCCGACGGGGTGGCCCGGGTCGTGTGCGAGGAGAAGCACATGGGGTCGCGGGCCGTGGTGCTGGTGTGCCGGGACGCGGCGGCGGCGCGGGAGCGGTTCGGCGTGGACGACCCGGGCGTCACCGGGTCCCTGTACACCCGTACCGGCCGCCCGTTCTTCGACAGCCGGGAGACGACGGAGGCGGTGCTCGGCCGGGTGCGGGACGCCGTCACGGCGGCCGGGCTGTGGGAGGAGCTGGACACCGACTGGCTGCTCCTCGACGCCGAGTCGATGCCGTGGTCGCTGAAGGCGTCCGGGCTGCTGCGCTCGCAGTACGCGGCGGTGGGCGCGGCGTCCGGCGCGGCGTTCCCCGGCGTGCTGGGTGCGCTGGAGGCGGCGGCCGGGCGGGGTGTCGACGTGGGCGGCCTCCTCGACCGGCAGCGGGAGCGCGCGGCCGACGCCGCCGCGTTCACGGAGGCGTACCGGCGCTACTGCTGGACCACGGACGGGCTCGACGGGGTGCGGCTCGCGCCCTTCCAGATCCTGGCCGCCCGGGGCCGCTCGCTCGCCGGGCTGCCGCACGACGAGCAGCTCGCGCTGATCGACCGGGTCGTCGAGCACGACGTCAGCGGGCTGCTGCAGACCACGCGGCGGCTGTTCGTCGACACCGGGGACCCGGAGTCGGTGCGGGCCGGTGTCGACTGGTGGCTGGAGATGACCGGGCGCGGCGGCGAGGGCATGGTCGTCAAGCCGGTCGGGGCGCTGGTCAGGGACGGCAAGGGGCGGCTCGTGCAGCCCGGCATCAAGTGCCGTGGACGCGAGTACCTCCGGATCGTCTACGGGCCGGAGTACACGCGGCCGGAGAACCTGGCGAAGCTGCGGCAGCGGTTCCTCGGGCACAAGCGGTCGTTGGCGATCCGTGAGTACGGGTTGGGCCTGGAGGCCCTGGAGCGGCTCGGGGAGGGCGAGCCGCTGTGGCGCATCCACGAGGCGGTCTTCGCGATCCTCGCCCTGGAATCGGAGCCGGTCGACCCTCGTTTGTGAGCCCGGCTGCGGGCCGGTGGGGGCTGGTCGCGCAGTTCCCCGCGCCCCTGAAGCGAGCTCCGCTCGCTCAGGGGAAGGCTGCGCGCAGCGCATGCCTTCAGGGGCGCGGGGAACTGCGCGAGAAGCCCCACGGACCCGCACCCGCCCACGAAAGTCCAACCCGCAACGGTGCGATCGCGCAAACCGGTCAACCCCGGGAAGGATGGCTGCATGGGATTCCAAGTCGACTCCGAAGCCGGCCGCCTGCGCCGCGTCATCCTGCACCGGCCCGATCTGGAGCTGAAGCGCCTCACGCCCAGCAACAAGGACCAGCTGCTCTTCGACGACGTGCTGTGGGTGCGCCGCGCCCGCCAGGAGCACGACGGCTTCGCCGACGTCCTGCGCGACCGCGGCGTCACCGTGCACCTCTTCGGCGACCTGCTCACCGAGGCCCTCGACGTGGACGCCGCCCGCACCCGGGTCCTGGACCGCGTCTTCGACGAGAAGGAGTACGGCCCGCTCGCCACCGACCACCTGCGGGCCGCCTTCGAGACGCTGCCCTCCCAGGAGCTCGCCGAGGCGCTCATCGGCGGCATGACCAAGCGGGAGTTCCTCGCGGCGCACCCCGAGCCGACGTCCGTCCGCTTCCACGCCATGGACCTGGACGACTTCCTGCTCGCGCCGCTGCCCAACCACCTCTTCACCCGGGACACCTCCGCCTGGATCTACGACGGGGTCTCCGTGAACGCCATGCGCTGGCCGGCCCGGCAGCGCGAGACCGTCCACTTCGAGGCGATCTACCGGCACCATCCGCTGTTCCGGGACGAGCCGTTCCACGTGTGGTCCCAGGGCCAGGCCGACTACCCGTCCACCATCGAGGGCGGTGACGTCCTCGTCATCGGGCAGGGCGCCGTCCTCATCGGGATGAGCGAACGCACCACGCCGCAGGCCGTCGAGATGCTCGCGCACAAGCTGTTCGCGGCCGGTTCGGCGCGCACCATCGTCGCGCTCGACATGCCGAAGCGGCGGGCCTTCATGCATCTGGACACCGTGATGACGATGGTCGACGGCGACACGTTCACGCAGTACGCGGGCCTCGGCATGCTGCGCTCGTACACCATCGAACCGGGCACCTCCGCCCGGGAGTTGAAGGTCACCGACCACCCGCCCGAGCACATGCACCGGGCCGTCGCGGCGGCGCTCGGCCTGAGCGAGATCCGCGTCCTGACGGCGACGCAGGACGTGCACGCCGCCGAGCGCGAGCAGTGGGACGACGGGTGCAACGTGCTGGCGGTCGAGCCCGGCGTCGTGGTCGCCTACGAGCGGAACGCCACGACGAACACGTATCTGCGCAAGCAGGGGATCGAGGTCATCGAGATCCCCGGCAGCGAGCTCGGGCGGGGCCGGGGCGGCCCGCGCTGCATGAGCTGTCCGGTGCAGCGGGACCCGGTGGGCGGGTAGCGGGGCGGACCGCACTGAATAGAAATGTGGATGGTCGTATAGACTTCCATCGTGATCTCGTGCGAGGTCGCGTCCGGATCTCATCGTCCACGTCCTCCGTCCCGTCCCCGTCCCACCCCAGGAGCGCCCCATGGCGACAGCCCAGCGTCCCGACCTCTTTGGCCGCCACTTCCTCAAGGAGGTGGACTTCACCGCCGAGGAGTTCCGCGGTCTGGTCGAGCTGGCCGCCGAGCTGAAGGCCGCCAAGAAGGCCGGGGCCGAGGTGCAGCACCTCAAGGGGAAGAACGTCGCGCTGATCTTCGAGAAGTCGTCGACCCGCACCCGCTGCTCCTTCGAGGTCGCCGCCGCGGACCAGGGCGCCTCGACGACGTACATCGACCCGGCCGGCTCGCACATCGGCAAGAAGGAGTCCAGCAAGGACACGGCCCGGGTGCTCGGCCGGATGTTCGACGCGATCGAGTTCCGGGGCGACGCGCAGGAGACGGTGGAGACCCTCGCCGAGTTCGCGGGCGTGCCGGTCTACAACGGCCTGACCGACGACTGGCACCCCACCCAGATGCTCGCCGACGTGCTCACGATGACCGAGCACAGCGACAAGCCGCTGACCGAGATGGCCTTCGCCTACCTGGGCGACGCCCGCTTCAACATGGGCAACTCGTACCTGGTCACCGGTGCCCTGCTCGGCATGGACGTGCGGATCGTGGCGCCGAAGTCCTACTGGCCGGCCGACGACGTCGTCGCCAGGGCCCGCGAGCTGGCGGCGGCGAGCGGCGCGCGGATCACGCTCACCGAGGCCGTCGACGAGGGCGTCGCGGGCGCCGACTTCGTCGTCACCGACGTCTGGGTCTCCATGGGCGAGCCCGAGGAGGTGTGGGACGAGCGCATCGCGTCCCTCACGCCGTACGCGGTGACGATGGACGTGCTGCGCGCCACGGGCAACGCGGACGTGAAGTTCCTGCACTGCCTGCCCGCCTTCCACGACCTGGGCGCCAAGGTCGGCCGCGAGATCCACGCGAAGTACGGTCTGGAGTCCCTGGAGGTCACGGACGAGGTCTTCGAGTCGGCGCACTCCGTCGTCTTCGACGAGGCCGAGAACCGGATGCACACCATCAAGGCGATCATGGTCGCCACGCTCGGCCAACTGTGACAAACACCACTGACAGCGCATAAAGGTTCAAACTGGTGGGGCCGGAACACCTTCTCCGGCCCCACCGGCATGCGGCACACCCCGCCGCCCCCGCACCATCAGAAAAGAGCACCGCCCCATGTCGCCCACCCCCACGGGGCTGCGCATCAAGTCCCCCGAGTCCCTGATCGCCGAGTCCGGCGCCGACCTGGAGGGGCACGGCCTCAAGCGCACCATGGGGCTCTTCCAGCTCGTGTGCTTCGGCGTCGGCGCGATCGTCGGCACCGGCATCTTCGTCGGCCTGTCCGACACGGTCGCCGAGGCCGGTCCCGCCGTCATCGTCTCGTTCGTCCTGGCCGCGGTCACCTGCATCTTCACCGCGTTCTCGTTCGCCGAGCTGGGCGGCGCGATCCCGGTCTCCGGATCCTCGTACTCGTTCGCCTACGCGACCCTCGGCGAGCGCATCGCGTTCCTCGTGGGCTGGTGCCTGCTCCTGGAGTACGGCGTCTCGGTGTCGGCCGTGGCCGTCGGCTGGAGCCAGTACCTGAACGAGCTCCTCGACAGCCTCTTCGGCCACCAGATCCCGGCCGCGCTGTCCGCGGGACCCGCCGACGGCGGCGTCGTCAACCTGCCCGCCGTGATCGTCATGCTGATGGCGGCCGCACTGCTGGTGCGCGGCATCCGGGAGAGCGCGCGGGCCACCGCCGCCATGGCGGTCCTCAAGATCGGCATCCTGATCGCGTTCTGCGCCATCGCCTTCACCGCCTTCCAGCACGACAACCTGACGCCGTTCCTCCGGGACGGCATCGGCGGCGTCACGTCCGGTGCCTCGCTCGCGTTCTTCTCGTACATCGGCTTCGACGCCATCACCACGGCGGGCGAGGAGGTCAAGAACCCGCGGCGGAACATCCCGATCGCGATCATGGTCTGCATCGGCATCGTCACCGTGCTGTACTGCGCCGTCGCCGTCGCGGCCATCGGCGCGCTCGGCGCGGACGCCGTCGGCGACAAGCCCGCCGCGCTCTCGCTCGTCGTCGACCAGGTCACCGACTCGACGGTCGGCGGCGGCATCATCGCGTTCGGCGCCGTCGTCGCCATCGCGTCGGTGGTGCTCACGGTGATGTACGGGCAGACCCGGATCCTGATGTCGATGTCCCGCGACGGGCTGATCCCGCGGGTCTTCGAGCGCGTCTCCCCGAAGACGTCGACGCCCGTCACCAACACCTGGATCGTCGCGGTCGTCTTCGCGGTCCCCGCGGCCTTCTCCTCGCTCGACGCCGTCGTGAACCTGACGACGATCGGCACGCTCGCCACCATGGTCGCCGTCAACGTCGCGGTCGTCGCCCTGCGCCGCTCCCACCCGGGCCTGAAGCGGTCCTTCCGGGTGCCCCTGTATCCGCTCAGCCCGGTCCTCGGGATCGCGATGTGCCTCTACCTGATCTGGGGGACGGGCTGGACGACGTGGCTGCAGTTCGCCGTGTTCCTCGTCGTGGGCGCGCTCGTCTACGCCTTCTACGGCCGCCGGAACTCGCGGCTCGGGGTGCTCACGCCTCCGACGGCGGACGCTGGGCCGGCACCGCGGGAAGGGTGAACCAGACCGCCTTGCCGGACTCGGTGGGGCGGTGCCCGCAGGACGCGGAGAGCGTGCGGATCAGCAGCAGGCCACGGCCGTGCTCCTGCCAGGGGTCGGGCTCCTCGGCGTCGTCCGGATTCGTGAGGTCCGCGGGCGGCGCCGGGTCCGTGTCGTGCACCTCGACCTGGCAGCCGGTCTCCATCAGCTCCACCACCAGCTCGATCGGGGCGTCGCCCGTCGTGTGCTCCACCGCGTTCGCCACCAGCTCCGCCGTGAGCAGCTCGGCGGTGTCCGTGTCGGCCGCCGGCGACTCGATGTCGTTCAGGGCGGTACGGACGAGGGCACGCGCCACCGGCACGGCGGCGACCGTGTGCGGCAGGGCTATGCGCCACGAGGTGGGCGTGGCGGGCCCGGGAGGTGGAGTCAAGGCGGGGTCCTGAGGGGGGCGGCTGCGGGGTGGCTCGGGGACGGCAGGCAGAGGGCTCGGGGACGGTGCGGGCGGGACGTCGTGGGGGTGACTGGGGGTGACTGTCCTGCTTTCAACCTTATGAATGGTACGGCGTGTGCCGATAGAGGCTCCCGGTGGTGTTCCTCGGGACATTGGGCTCTATGACCAGACCTGGCGCTTATGTCGCTTCCGTCAGTGTTTCGTCACATACTGTCGAACGGTTTATCGCGCCCTGCTGACGGCAGTCACAAAGCGGTGATAACTTCGGGGAGTAGCCGCCGGGAACCGCCTGTCCGTAGGAGCACGCCCCGTCCGTAGGAGGCCGCACGCGCATGAGTCCCTTCACCGGCTCCGTCCCCCGCACCGACACCTGGCACCACCTCGCGTACGCCGTGGACGCGCACGGCGTCGCGACCGTCACGCTCGCCAGGCCCGAGAAGCTCAACGCCCTCACCTTCGGCGCGTACGCCGATCTGCGCGACCTGCTCGCCGAGCTGTCCCGGGAGAAGTCCGTCCGCGCCCTCGTCCTGACCGGGGAGGGGCGCGGCTTCTGCTCCGGCGGTGACGTCGACGAGATCATCGGCGCCACCCTCGGCATGGACACGGCCCAGCTGCTCGACTTCAACCGGATGACCGGGCAGGTCGTACGGGCGGTGCGCGAGGCCCCGTTCCCGGTGATCGCGGCGGTGCACGGGGTCGCCGCGGGCGCCGGCGCGGTCCTCGCGCTCGCCGCCGACTTCCGGGTCGCCGATCCCAGCGCCCGCTTCGCGTTCCTGTTCACGAAGGTCGGCCTGTCCGGCGGCGACATGGGCGCCGCCTATCTGCTGCCGCGCGTCGTCGGCCTCGGCCACGCCACCCGGCTGCTGATGCTCGGCGACCCCGTCCGCGCTCCGGAGGCCGAACGGATCGGCCTGATCAGCGAGTTGACGGACGAGGGCGCCGCCGACCCGGCCGCGCTCGCCCTCGCCCGCCGCCTCGCCGAAGGCCCCGCCCTCGCGTACGCGCAGACGAAGGCACTGCTCACCGCCGAGCTCGACATGCCCCTCGCCGCGGCCGTCGAGATGGACGCGGCCACCCAGGCGCTGCTCATGAACGGCGAGGACTACGCCGAGTTCCACGCGGCCTTCACCGAGAAGCGCCCGCCCAAGTGGCAGGGGAGGTGACCGCGGTGCGCCCCCAGCGGATCGCCGTCGTCGGCGGTGGCCCCGGCGGCCTGTACGCGGCCGCCCTGCTCAAACGCCTCGACCCGGAGCGCGAGATCACCGTGTGGGAGCGGAACGCCCCGCACGACACCTTCGGCTTCGGCGTCGTCCTCTCCGACGAGACGCTCGGCGGCATCGAGCACGCGGACCCGGTCGTGTACGCGGCGCTGCAGGACGAGTTCGTGCGCTGGGACGACATCGACATCGTGCACCGAGGCACCCGGCACACCTCGGGCGGCCACGGCTTCGCCGCCCTCGGCCGGCGCCGCCTCCTGGAGATACTGCAGGGCCGCTGCCGCCAGCTCGGCGTCGAGCTCCGGTTCCGCACCGAGGCGCCCCCGGCCGTCGAGCTCTGCGCGGCGTACGACCTGGTGATCGCCGCCGACGGCGTGCGCAGCCGCACCCGCGAGGCGTACGCCGACGCGTTCCGCCCGCGCGTCGAGGAGCACCGCAACCGCTACATCTGGCTCGCCGCCGACTTCGCCTTCGACGCGTTCCGCTTCGAGATCGCCGAGACCGAGCACGGCGTGATGCAGCTGCACGGCTACCCCTTCAGCGACCACGAGTCGACCGTCATCGTCGAGATGCGCGAGGAGGTGTGGCAGGCGGCGGGCTTCGCCGACATGGACGTGCGCGAGTCGGTCGAGCGCAGCGCCAAGGTCTTCACGGAGGCGCTCGGCGGCCGTGCCCTGAAGTCCAACAACTCCTCCTGGCTCACCTTCCGCACCGTCGTCAACGACCGCTGGTCGCACGGCAATTGCGTGCTCATCGGGGACGCCGCGCACACCGCGCACTTCTCCATCGGCTCCGGCACCAAACTCGCCGTGGAGGACGCGCTCGCGCTCGCCGCCTGCCTGCACGAGAACCCCACGACGGGCGCGGCGCTGAAGGCGTACGAGGCCGAGCGGCGGCCCGTCGTCGCCTCCACGCAGCGCGCCGCGCGGGCCAGCCTCGCCTGGTTCGAGGAGCTCGGCCGCTATCTGGACCAGCCGCCGCGGCAGTTCGCGTTCAACCTGCTGACGCGCTCGCGCCGGGTCACGCACGACAACCTGCGACTGCGCGACGCCCGGTTCACGGAGTCGGTGGAGCGGGAGTTCGGCTGCCCGGAGGGCACGCCGCCCATGTTCACGCCGTTCCGGCTGGGCGGGCTGCGGCTGCGCAACCGGGTCGTCGTCTCGCCGATGGACATGTACTCGGCGGTGGACGGGGTGCCCGGCGACTTCCACCTGGTGCACCTCGGGGCGCGGGCCATGGGCGGCGCCGGGCTGGTCATGACGGAGATGGTCTGCGTCAGCCCAGAAGGCCGCATCACCCCCGGCTGCGCCGGCCTCTACACCCCCGAACAGGCCGCCGCCTGGCGCCGGATCACCGAGTTCGTGCACACCCGTGCGCCCGGCACGGCGATCGGTCTCCAGCTCGGCCACTCGGGCCGCAAGGGCTCGACCCGGCTGATGTGGGAGGGCATCGACGAACCGCTGCCCGACCCCGAGGCCAACTGGCCGCTGGTGGCCGCCTCCCCGCTCCCGTACAAGGCGGACAGTCAGACGCCGGCCGAGTTGACGACCGCTCAACTGGAGGAGGTCAAGGAGCAGTTCACGTCCGCCGCGTGGCGGGCGGCGCGCGCCGGCTTCGACCTGCTCGAACTGCACTGCGCGCACGGCTACTTGCTGTCCGGCTTCCTCTCGCCGCTGACGAACCTGCGGACCGACGCGTACGGGGGGTCGCTGGAGAACCGGCTGCGGTTCCCGCTGGAGGTCTTCGACGCGGTGCGCGGCGTGTGGCCGGACGACCGGCCCATGACCGTCCGCATCTCCGCGACCGACTGGGCCGAGGGCGGGACGACCGCGGAGGACGCGGTGGTCGTCGCGCGCGCCTTCGCCGCGCACGGGGCCGATGCGATCGACGTGTCGACCGGGCAGGTGGTGGCGGAGGAGCGGCCCGCGTACGGGCGTTCGTATCAGGTGCCGTACGCGGACCGGATCCGGCACGAGGCCGGGGTTCCGGTCATCTCGGTCGGTGCGATCTCGTCGTGGGACGACGTCAACTCGCTCGTCCTGGCGGGGCGGACGGATCTGTGTGCGTTGGCGCGGCCGCATCTGTACGACCCGCACTGGACGTTGCACGCGGCGGCGGAGCAAGGGTATGCGGGGCCGGGTGTGGTGTGGCCGGATCCGTATCTGGCCGGGAGCCGCCGCCCCCAGACGGGCCGCCTGGACGCACCGAAGCCGAGGTTGGTCCTACCGGCTTGAGCCACGCGCCCGCCTGCGGCCCGGCGGGGGCTGCTCGCGCAGTTCCCCGCGCCCCTTACATGCCGACTGCGTCTGCCGGGCTGAGCTTTTGTCGCGGGCTGCGGGTGCGTCGTGCTTGCTCGCGCAGTTCCCCGCGCCCCTTACATGCCGACTGCGTCTGCCGGGCTGAGCTTTTGTCGCGGGCTGCGGGTGCGTGGGGCTTCTCGCGCAGTTCCCCGCGCCCCTGAGAGGCGCACTCCGTGCGCCATCTCAGGGGCGCCCCGCCAGGGGCGCGGGGAACTGCGCGAGCAACCACGACGAGAGCCGCACTCGGCGAACGAACAGTCCCGTCCGCGGCGAGTAGCCGGCTCTTAGGGGCGCGGGGAACTGCGCGACCAGCCCCCACCGGAGCCGCGGGCGAAGTCGGCTCTTAGGGGCGCGGGGAACTGCGCGAGAAGCTCCCACTCAGCCGCGCCTAACAGGCCGCCATCCCGGCCGTCAGCGTCATCCCGTCGACCGGGTCGACCAGCAGGAACGCCCCGGTCCGCCGAATCGCCGCATAGTCGTCGACGACAACCGGCTCAGCCGTGCGCAGCACGACCTCCCCGAGATCGTTCGCGGTCAACCGCTCCGCGGGGCCCAGCGACCGCACGACGGCCCGCACCGTACGCGTGGTGTGCCGCACCAGCACCCGCTGCCCGACCACCAGCGGCCGGTCGGCGAGGTGGCACACGGCGCCCCGCAGATCCCGCGTGACCGTGGGCGCCCGCTCGCCCGGAGCGATCAAGTCGCCGCGCGCGACGTCGAGTTCGTCGGCGAGCCGCACCGTGAGCGACGCCCCGGCGGGCACCTCGTCGACCGCCGCGCCCAGGACGTCGAGCGCCGTCACCGTCGACGTACGCCCCGACGGGTGCACGGTGACGGCGTCGCCGACCCGGAGCGTCCCGGACACCAACTGGCCCGCGTAGGAGCGGGTTCCGTCGTGCCGGATGACGTACTGGACGGGGAAGCGGGCGGGCGCGTCCGGCGACTCGGCCGTCACCTCGACCGTCTCCAGGTGCTCCAGGACCGTCGGCCCGCCGTACCAGTCCATCCGCGCCGACGGCTCGACGACGTTGTCTCCGGCGAGCGCCGAGACCGGCACCGCCGTGACGCGGGGAATCCCCAACTCGGGTGCCAGAGCGTCGAATTGCGCGGCGATCGCCGTGAAGGCGGACTCGTCGTAGCCCACGAGATCCATCTTGTTCACGGCCAGCACCACATGCGGCACCCGCAGCAGCGCCGCGATGGCCGCGTGCCGGCGGGTCTGCTCGACGACGCCGTTGCGCGCGTTGACGAGGATGATCGTGAGCTCTGCGGTGGACGCGCCGGTGACCATGTTCCGGGTGTACTGCACGTGCCCGGGGGTGTCGGCGAGGATGAAGCGACGCCGGGGCGTGGCGAAGTAGCGGTGGGCGACGTCGATGGTGATGCCCTGCTCGCGTTCGGCCCGCAGCCCGTCCGTGAGGAGCGCGAGGTCGGGCGTCCCGGTGCGGGAGATCGACTCCAGCTGGTCGGCGAGGACCGACTTGGAGTCGTGCAGCAGGCGGCCCACCAGCGTGGACTTGCCGTCGTCGACCGAACCGGCCGTGGCCAGGCGCAGCGTGCCGACTTCAGCGGCAGCAGTGGCAGCAGTGGCAGCAGTGGCAGCAGACATGACTAGAAGTACCCTTCGCGCTTGCGGTCTTCCATCGCCGCCTCGGACAGCTTGTCGTCGGCGCGGGTGGCCCCGCGCTCGGTGAGGCGGGACGCGGCGATCTCGGCGATCACCTGGTCGAGCGTCTCGGCGTCGGAGTCGACGGCGCCGGTGCAGGACATGTCGCCGACGGTGCGGTAGCGGACCTGCCGCTTCTCCACCGTCTCGCTCTCCTTGGGCCCGCCCCAGTCGCCGGCGGTCAGCCACATGCCACCGCGGTCGAACACTTCGCGCCGGTGGGCGAAGTAGATCTCGGGAAGGTCGATGCCTTCGCGGGCGATGTACTGCCAGACGTCCAGCTCGGTCCAGTTGGAGAGGGGAAAGACCCGGACGTGTTCGCCGGGGGCGTGCCGGCCGTTGTAGAGCTGCCACAGTTCGGGGCGCTGGCGCCGCGGGTCCCACTGCGAGAACTCGTCGCGCAGGGAGAAGACGCGCTCCTTGGCGCGGGCCTTCTCCTCGTCGCGGCGGCCGCCGCCGAACACGGCGTCGAAGCGCTCGTGCTGGATGGCCTCCGTCAGCGGCACGGTCTGCAGCGGATTGCGGGTCCCGTCCGGGCGTTCGCGCAGCACACCCCGGTCGATGTACTCCTGTACCGAGGCCACATGGAGCGTGAGCCCATGGGCCGCCACCGCACGGTCCCGGTACGCGATGACCTCGGGGAAGTTGTGCCCGGTGTCGACGTGCAGCAGCGGGAACGGCACCGGCGCGGGCGCGAACGCCTTCAGCGCCAGGTGCAGCATGAGGATCGAGTCCTTGCCGCCGGAGAACAGGATCACCGGCCGCTCGAACTCGCCCGCCACCTCGCGGAAGATGTGCACCGCCTCGGACTCCAGGGCGTCCAAGTGGCCCAGTCCGTAAGGGGTTTCGGAGGCCGTCGTCACAGCAGCCCCCTCGCCGTCAGCACCGCGTGCACCGATCCCACCGACTCGGCCGGAGTCTGGTGCTGCGTCTCCAGGAGCAGATCGGGGTCGGCCGGCGGCTCGTACGGGTCGTCGACGCCGGTGAGCCCCTTGAGCTGACCGGCGGCCTGCCGGGCGTACAGACCCTTCACGTCGCGCTCGCTGCACACCTCGACCGGCGTCGCCACGTGCACCTCCAGGTACGGGGTGCCGCTCGCCGCGTGCCGCTTGCGGACGGCCTCGCGGCTGTCGGCGTACGGCGCGATGACAGGCACGACGGCGAGGATGCCGTTGCGCGCGAGGATCTCCGCGACCAGACCGATGCGCTGCACGTTCGTGTGCCGGTCGGCGCGGCTGAAGCCGAGCCCCGCGGACAGGAAGCGGCGGATCTCGTCGCCGTCGAGCACCTCGACGCGGTGGCCCTCCGCGCGCAGGCGTCCGGCGAGGGCGCGCGCCACGGTGGTCTTGCCGGAGCTCGGCAGACCGGTGAGCCAGATCGTGGCTCCCTGGGCGCGGGCTCCTGGGGTGCGGGCCGGGTTGGCCGTAGTCATACGTGAAGTCCTTCCGGGGCGCCGGTGCCGCGCCGTGTGCCATCGGGGGTCGTCAGAGAGGAGAACAGGGCCTCCCAGCGCGGGTGCACCGCGTCGGGGCCGTAGGCCGCGGCCGTGAGCAGGGCCGCCGTGCCCATCTGCGCGCGCAGGTCCCGGTCGCCCATCAGGCGGCCGAGCGCGTCGGCGAGCGCGTCCGGGTCCTGCTCCGGCACGAGCAGCCCGTCCACGCCGTGCGTGAGCACGTCGGCGGGGCCCGTGGGACAGTCGAAGGAGACCACCGGCAGTGCGTGGCTCATCGCCTCGATCATCACCATCGGCAGTCCCTCGAAGCGTGAACTCAGCACGTACACCGAGGACTTGGCGAGCTCGTCGTCGAGCCGGTCGGTGTGGCCCATCAGGAGCACGTGGTTGTAGAGGTGGTGCTCCTCGATGAGGGCGCGCAGCTGGGCCTTCTTCTCGCCGCTGCCGTAGATCCGCAACTGCCAGTCGGGGTGGGTCCCGACGAGCTTCGCCCACGCCGGGATCAGCAGGTCGAAGCCCTTCTGCGGGAACAGCCGGCCGGCCGCGACGACGATCTTCGCGTCGTGGTGCGCGGGCACCTGGTCGAGCGAGTGCACGGCGTTGGGAATGCGCACGACCCGCGTGCCGGGCAGCAGCCGCGCGTACTCGACGCGGTCCCGCTCGGTCAGCACGGCGACCGCGTCGAAGCGCGGGTACGTCTCGACGATGCGCCGCTGCACGTCGGGCCGGTGCGTCCCGTGGTTCATGTGCTCCTGCGCCACCCGCACCACACCGTGCGTGGCATGCGCGGCGGCGAGGAAGTTCAGGGCGGGCCGGGTGGTGACGAGCACCCCGTCCGTCAGCGACCGCAGGTAGGCGCCGAGGGCCAGTTCGAGGCTCCGGTCGAAGTACCGGTGGCCGAACTCGCCACGCGGCACCTCCCGCGCGGGCGCCCCGCTCAGCCGCTCCCGCCGCCGGGCCCGCCACCAGCCGGCGAGCCCGCGCTCCCGGTCGGCGGCGGCGCCCTCGCGCAGGTCGACGACGGTCGTCACCGGCACCCGGTCGTCCAGCGGGAACTGCACGTCGTCGCGGCGCCGCACGGCACTGACGATCTCGACGTCCCAGCCCGCGGCGGCGAGGGAGTTGGCCTGGTTGAAGACGGTGCGGATGGTGCCGCCGCGCCCGTAGGCGTGCAGCAGCAGATACCTGATCCTGGGGTGGTTCACGAGCGGCACTCCAGCGACAGGTTGTCCTCGACCGTGAAGTACGGCCGTACGCCGAAGTCCGCGCCCGGCACCCGCTGTTCCGGGTAGACCATGACGGCCTTCTTGCCGCGGATGTCGTCGAGCTTGCGCCCGACCCGCAGCGTCCGCGCCCCGTCCGTGAGGTGGAGGTCCCACTGGTCGGCCGCGCCGAACCCGTCGTACGCGGCGAGATCGACCACGTCCCAGCCGCACGCGAACCGCGCGCCGTCCAGGTCCGCGTCGTAGCGCAGCACGTGGTCCGTGCGCGAGCGGCGGGTGAGCTGGAGCCGCCAGCGCGCCCCGGCGCCCGCGTCCACGCCGTGCAGCCGCCCGACGACCCGGATCCGCCCGTCGCGCGGCCACACCTGCTCGACCTCGGCCTGCGGCTTCACTTGAGGTACCCCCATGCCGTGCTGATGGGCCGCAGGACCTCGGGTATCTCGTCGTCGTCCGGCAGCGGGCGGCCCGCCTGCACGCTGCCCGTGCGGATCTTGTCGCGCCAGTCGCCGAGCCCCTTCTGGAGCTGCGTCCCGTCCTGCTCGCCGTACGCGAGCATCGACGGTTCGAAGTCGACGCCGAGGAACCCGCACAGCGCGCGCAGCCGCCCCTCGGGGTCGGCGGTGAGTTCCTCGTAGCGCAGGGTGTGGCCGCCGGTGATCCCCTTGCGGGCGTGGTCCACGGCCGTCATGTAGCGCAGCGCGTCGGCGCACGCCTCCTCGTAGGTCCGCTTCTCCGGGTCGCCCTCGTGCCAGGACCGGGCGATGGAGACGGGGTGCCGCAGTAGGAAGACGAACCGGGCGTCCGGCCAGCAGTCCCGGATGCGCCGGTAGACGAAGGCGTTGCTGGGGGTCTTCTCGACGACGACGTCCTTGCCGGACCGCACGAGTTCCCGGTGCAGGACCCGGTCCCACAGCAGGTGTTCCAGATCGCCGCGGCTCAGGTCGAGGGCGTCCATGGCCCGCTCCGACAGCTTGCTGCCGTAGCCGACCTCCAGGCGTCGGATGTGCAGCTCGTGCGGCGCGTGCAGCCGCGAGTGCGCGTTCAGCAGCATCCGCAGCAGCGTCGAGCCCGAGCGCACCGGGGACATGATGAAGACCGGCCTGCGCAGCAGCCGGTCGGTCGCCAGGTCGTCGGTACATCGGTACTCGGGGGCCGGCCGCTTCACGGGTTTCGGGCCCTGGACGACCGACGGCGTCACCCGCGGTGCGCTCCCGGCCCGCCGGACCTCCAGTCCCGTGGCCGCGGACAGGGCCCGGTTCAGATTGCGCTTGAGGCTCATGCGTCCCGACGCTAAGCGCGCATTCTGAGAAGAGGGCCGGAGAAAGCTGAGGGTTCCCTTAGCACCCCTTCAGGTGACGGGCCTCACTCCCGCCGCTCCCGTCACTGGTGTCACGGAGCGTTCACGAAGCCGAGACCCGCATCCCGCAGCCGCTCGTGCAGGCCCTGGAACACCGCGGCCGACCGCGCCCCCGGCCAGTCCCGCGGCAGCAGCGCGGCGGGCAGGCCCGGGTCGGCGTAGGGCAGGTGCCGCCAGGAGTCGAGGGCGAGCAGATAGTCGCGGTAGGCGTCGCGCGGCGGGGTGTCCGTGCGCCCCTCCCAGCCGCGCAGCACCGGCTCGTGCTCGTCGAGGAACGCCTCGTGGAGCTTGGCCAGGGACGCCAGGTCCCACCAGCGGGCCACCGCGTCGGCCGTCGCCGCGAAGCCGAGGTGGTCGCCGCGGAACAGGTCCACGTAGGCGGCGCAGCCGATCCGCTCCAGGGTGTGCCGGGTCTCCTCGTACAGTCCCGCGGGTGCCAGCCAGACCCCGGGGGCGGCCGTGCCGAAGCCGAGACCCGCGAGCGTCGAGCGCAGGACGTGCCGCTTGGCGCGCTCGGACTCCGGGACCGAGAAGACCGCGAGCACCCAGCCGTCCTGCGCGCCCCGGGTCCCGTACACGCGGCGGTCGCCGTCGTCGAGGAGCTGGCGCGCGTCGTCCGACAGCGCGTACCCGGCGGCCCCGGCCGGTGTGCGGGCCGGGACGAGCAGGCCGCGCCGCTTGAGCCGGGACACGGCCGAGCGCACGGACGGCGCGTCGACCCCGGCCGCGCCGAGCAGCCGGATCAGCTCGGCGACCGGGACGGGGCCGGGGAAGCCGCGCCCGTACGCGCCGTACAGCGTGACGATGAGGGAGCGGGGGGTGTGGGTGGAGTGCTCGGACACGTGATCACTTTACGGTTCCGGGCTCGCGCAGCCGGAACCGCTGGAGCTTTCCCGTGGCCGTGCGCGGCAGCGCGTCCAGGAACACGATCTCGCGCGGGCATTTGTACGGCACGAGCTCCGCCTTCACGAACTCCCGCAACGCGTCCGGCTGTTGGCGCGCGCCCGCCCGCAGCACCACGTACGCGACCGCGATCTGGCCGCGCGAGGCGTCCGGCCGGCCCACGACGGCCGCCTCGGTCACGTCCGGGTGGCGCAGCAGCGCGTCCTCGACCTCGGGGCCCGCGATGTTGTACCCGGCGGAGATGATCATGTCGTCGGCGCGGGCGACGTACCGGAAGTAGCCGTCGGGCTCGCGGACGTAGGTGTCGCCCGTGATGTTCCAGCCGTGCCGGACGTACACCGTCTGCCGCTCGTCGGCCAGGTACCGGCAGCCCACCGGGCCGCGCACCGCGAGCAACCCGGGCTTCCCGTCCGGGAGTTCGGTCCCCGCGTCGTCGACGATCCGGGCCTCCCAGCCGGGCACGGGCACCCCTGTCGTCCCCGGCCGGATCGCGTCGTCGGCCGCCGAGACGAAGATGTGCAGCAGCTCGGTCGCGCCGATCCCGTTGATGATCCGCAGCCCCGTCGCGTCGTGCCAGGCCTGCCAGGTGGCGGCGGGCAGGTTCTCGCCCGCGGAGACGCAGCGGCGCAGCGCGGACAGGTCGTACGCGTCCCGGTCCGGGTCCGCGAGCATCGCGCGGTACGCCGTCGGCGCGGTGAACAGGACCGACACCCGGTGCCCGGCGAGCGCGGGCAGCAGCTGCCGCGGGCCCGCCTGTTCGAGCAGCAGCGCGCTGGCCCCGGCCCGCAGCGGGAAGACCACCAGACCGCCGAGGCCGAACGTGAAGCCCAGCGGCGGACTCCCCGCGAACACGTCGTCCGGCACCGGCCGCAGCACGTGCCGCGAGAACGTGTCGGCGATCGCGAGCACGTCCCGGTGGAAGTGCATGCACCCCTTGGGCCGCCCGGTCGTCCCCGAGGTGAACGCGATCAGGGCGACGTCGTCGGCGGCGGTCGGCACGGCCTCGTACGACGACGGCTTCGCGGCGGCCCGGTGCAGCAGGTCGTCCGGGCCGTCGCCGCCGAACGTGGTGATCCGCAGCCCCGGCACCTCCGCCTTCGCCAGGTCGTCGACCGACCGCACGTCGCACAGGGCGTGCCCGACCCGGCCGATCTCGCACATCGTCGCCAGTTCGGCCGCCCGCTGTTGCGCGAGCACCGTCACGGCGACCGCGCCCACCTTCATCACGGCCAGCCAGCAGGCCGCGAGATGGCGGGTGGTGGGGCCGCGCAGCAGCACCCGGTTGCCGGGCACCACGCCGAGGTCGTCGGTCAGGACGTGCGCGATCCGGTCCACTCTCGCCCGCAACTCCCCGTACGACCAGGGAGGTTCGCCGGGGGAGTGGAAGGCGGGCCGGTCCGCGCCGAACCGCTCGATCGTCGTGTCGAGCAGCTCGGCGCCGCAGTTGAGCACCTCGGGCCCCGACGGGTCGAGGAGCAGGCCGGGCCACAGCTCCGCGGGCGGCAGATGGTCGCGCGCGAACGTGTCGACATGGGCGGACGGGCTGAGCGGGTGGGTCATGACCGGATGCCCCCTTGCCTTCGCATGGTCGCGAGGTCGTCGCGCATCGAGCGTATCGTGATGGTGACGACAGTCAACGGGGCGCGATACGGTTCCTGGGGGCGGGCCGCCCGGCCCTCGCCCGACGATCCGAGAGGAGCATCGGCGCATGGGCACATTCTCCCTCGAACCCGAACAAGTCGCCTGGTGTGCGGAGCTGCGCGAGCAGGCGCGGACCCGGCTCGCCCCCCTCGCCGAGAAGGGCGAGCCGGGCCACGTCAACCGCCCCCTCGTCGCCGAGCTCGGTCAACTCGGGCTGCTGGAGCGCCTGTTCACGTCCGGCGCGCTGGACCTCTGCCTGATGCGCGAGTCCCTCGCCCGGGTCTGCACCGAGGCCGAGACCGCGCTCGCCCTCCAGGGGCTCGGCGCACACCCCGTGCACGCGTACGGCACCGCGGAGCAGCGGGCGCGCTGGCTGCCCGAGGTGGGTGCGGGCCGGGCCGTGGCCGCGTTCGCGCTGAGCGAGCCGGGCGCCGGCTCCGACGCCGCCGCACTCGCCCTCGCGGCCCGCCCCGACGGGGCCGGCTGGCGGCTGACCGGCGAGAAGTGCTGGATCTCGAACGCGCCGGAGGCCGACTTCTACACCGTCTTCGCCCGCACGGGACCCGACGCGGGGGCCCGCGGCGTGACCGCCTTCCTGGTGCCCGCGGACCGCCCCGGCCTCACCGGCTCCGCCCTCGACATGCTCTCGCCGCACCCCATCGGCGCCCTCGCCTTCGACGACGTGCCGGTGACCGCGGCCGACGTGCTGGGCGAGGCGGGCGGCGGCTTCCGGGTCGCCATGAACACCCTGAACCTGTTCCGGCCGAGTGTCGGCGCCTTCGCCGTCGGCATGGCGCAGGCCGCACTCGACGCGACCCTCGCGCACACCGCCCGGCGCGACGCGTTCGGCGGCAAGCTGAAGGACCTCCAGGCGGTGAACCACGCGGTGGCCAACATGGCGCTGCGCGTGGAGTCCGCCCGCCTCATGGTCCACGCGGCGGCGTCCGCGTACGACGCGGGGGCCGACGGGGTGCCCCGGCGCGCGGCCATGGCCAAGCTCCTCGCCACGGAGACCGCCCAGCAGGTCGTCGACGCCGCCGTGCAGTTGCACGGCGCACGGGCCCTGCGCCGCGGCCACCTCCTGGAGCACCTGTACCGCGAGGTCCGGGCGCCGCGGATCTACGAGGGCGCCAGCGAGGTCCAACGCACCATCATCGCCCGCGAGTTGTACAAGGAGGCCCCCGGTGAGCAGTGACCTGGACCGGATCAACCCGCCCGAACTCTCCCCGCCCACCGGCTTCTCGCACGCCGTGGTCGCCACCGGCAGCCGGCTGGTGATGCTGGCCGGCCAGACGTCCCTGGACGGCGACGGCAAGATCACCGGCAACACCCTGCCCGAGCAGTTCACCCGGGCCCTCACGAACCTGCTCACCGCCCTGCGGCACGCGGGCGGCACCCCCGCGGACCTGGCCCGCGTCACCGTCTACGCCACCGACATCGCCGACTACCGCGCCCACGCCCGCGAACTCGGCCGCATCTGGAAGGAGTTGGCCGGCCGCGACTACCCGGCGATGGCGGTGATCGGAGTGACCCGGCTCTGGGACGAGCAGGCCCTCGTGGAACTGGACGGCACGGCGGTCCTGCGGTAACGGCGGACGGGGGGCGGCATAGGCTCGCCCCATGACGACGACGCAGCAGACCGAACTCTCCGTAGGTCCGATCGCGTACGACGACACCGGGGGCGACGGCACCCCCGTCGTCCTCCTCCACGGGCTCGCCCAGGACGGCACGGTGTGGCGGCACGTCGTGGACGAACTGGGCACGTCCGTCCGGTGCATCGTCCCCACCCTGCCGTACGGCAGCCACCGCACACCCCTGCGGCCCGGGGCCCAACTCTCCCCGCACACCATGGCATTGCTCATCGGCGAGTTCGCCGACGCGCTGGAGCTCGGTGACGACACGGTCTTCGTGGAGAACGACGCGGGCCGCATCCAGCAGCTCGCCGCGCTGCGGCCCGACCGGGTCGGCCGGATGGTCGTCGCGGGCTGCGAGGCCTTCGACAACTATCCGCCGGGTCCCGGCGGCAAGCTCCTCGACGTGGCCTCCCGGGTCCCCGGTGGCCTCGCGTTCCTCGCGCACGTGCTGTCCGTACGGCCGCTGCGCCGGGTGCCCGGCACCGGATACGCGGTGATGTCGCACCGTCCCGTCCCGCACGACCTGATCGACCGCTGGGTCGAGCCGCTGCGCACCGACCCGACGGCCCGCGCCCTCCTCCACCACTACCTCAGGTCGACCGTGCGCACGGAGATGATGGAGGCGGCGGACGCGCTGCGCACGTACGACCGGCCCGCACTGGTCGTCTGGGGCAAGCAGGACCGGATGATGCCCCCGGCCCACGGCCGCCGGCTCGCCGAACTGCTGCCGCAGGGACGGCTGGTGGAGCTCGACGAGTGCGGCACGCTCATCCCGCTCGACCGGCCGAAGGCGCTGGCCTCGGCGATCGGCGACTTCACCCGCGACAGCGCCTGACCCCGCCCCGCGGAGTCAGTGGGCCGTGGTCCTGAACCGGCGCCGGTACTCCGTCGGCGTCGTGCTCAGGCGGCGGCGGAACGCCCGTACCAGTGTGTCCGTCGTGCCGAACCCGCAGAGCGACGCGATCCGTTCGAGGGTCGCGTCGGAGGACTCCAGCTCGTGCCGGGCCTTCTCGACCCGCACGGACTCGATGTACGCGTACGGGGTCGTGCCCAGCTCCGTCTTGAAGAGCCGGGTCAGGTGCCGGTCGCTGACGTGCGCGTACGCGGCGAGGTCGGCGACGGTCAGCGGTTCGTCGAGGTGCCGCAGGACGTGATGGCGCAGGTCCTCGATCCGCCGCGTCGTGGAGACCTGCTCCAGCGGGACGCTGAACTGGCTCTGGCCGCTGGGGCGTTTGAGGTACATCACGAGCTGCCGGGCGACGCGCAGGGCGACCGCCTCGCCGAGGTCGTCCGCGATCAGCGCGAGCGACAGGTCCAGACAGGCGCTGATCCCCGCGCCGGTCCACACGTCGCCCTCGCGGATGAAGATCGGGTCGGCGTCCACCCGTACGGCCGGGTGGTCGGCGGCGAGCTGCTGCGCGGTGGACCAGTGCGTGGTGGCGCGCTTGCCGTCGAGCAGGCCCGCGGCGGCCAGCAGATGGGCGCCCACGCACACGGAGGTGATCCGGTGCGAGCGGCCGGCGAGCACCTTCACCCACGCCACGAGCGCGGGGTCGACCAGCGGATGCACCCGGCGCTCCGCGTCGATCTCCACGGCGCCCGGCACCAGGAGCGTGTCGATGCTCCGGGCCGCGGCCTCCTCGAACGTCACGTCCGGCAGGATGCGGACCCCCGCGCCGGTGGTGACCGGGTCCATGGTCCGCGCGGCGAGCACCACCTGATAGCCCGCCGCCTCCTCGGTCTCGCGCAGGGCCAGCGAGAACACCTCCGGCGGCCCGGTCACGTCCAGCAGGTCGACGCCGTCGAAGAGCACGATCACGATGAGGCGCCCGGCGGCGTCCTTCACGACCTCCTTCGCGACGTTCTCCGCGGTGTCCTTCGCGCTCTGCACGGGCCCTCCGGTCGGTCGGTCCGCCGGTCGGCGGCATGTCGGTATCTGCATGTTAGACGTCATTGCCGACATCCGGGTGCGGTCCTAGCGTGGTGGACGTGGCCCGGCGGACGGCGCGGGCCGCGCCTCTCCCACCTCACCCGAAGGCAGGTACACCCATGTCCAGGACCACGCTGCGCGAGCTCAACGGCTTCGACCCGACGCCCGCGAAGCTGGCCGGTTCGACGCTGATCCTGATCGACTTCCAGAACACCTACACGCGCGGCGTCATGGAGCTCGACGGCTGGGCGGAGTCCCTCGACGCCGCGGCGCTGCTGCTTGAGCGGGCCCGCGCGCAGGGCACGAAGGTCGTGCACGTCGTCAACGACGGCGGCGAGGGCACCCCGTACGACATCCGCGCGGAGATCGGCGCCATCCACCCGAAGGTCGCGCCCCTCGACGGCGAGCCGGTCGTCGTGAAGCAGGTCCCGAACGCGTTCGTCGGCACCGATCTGGCGACGCACCTCACGGAGGGCCAGGACGTCGTCGTCGCGGGCTGGATGACCCACATGTGCGTGGCGTTCACGGCGCAGGGCGCGTTCCTGAACGGCAACCGCCCGACCGTCGTCGCCGACGCCTGCGCGACCCGCTCGCTCCCGGTCGCCGGCGACGACGTCCCCGCCGACCAGGTGCACCGCAGCGCCCTGGCCACCGTCGCCGACCTGTACGGGGTCGTCGTCGCGTCGCAGAAGGAGATCGTCTGATGGGGAAGCTGATCCGCTCGGCCGTCGCGCTCGGCACGGCCGCCCTGCTCGCCGCCACGGTCGCGGGCTGCGGCGGCGACTCCCAGGCCGCCACGCGCACCGGGAGCCACGCGAAGGACGGGGCGAAGGACGGGGCGAAGAACCACGCGAAGGACACGACGACGCTGCGTCAGCTCATGAAGCTGGACGAGACCCCGGCGAAGCTGTCGGACGCGACGCTGGTCCTCGTCGACTACCAGAACGTCTACACCGGCGGCCCGATGGAACTCACCGGCTGGCGCGACGCGGTGAAGGAGACGAAGACGCTCCTCGACCGGGCCCGCAAGGCGCACACGCCGGTCGTGCACATCGTGGAGAAGGGTTACGACCTCAGGTCGAAGGCCGGACAGATCATTGCGGACCTCAAGCCCGCCAAGGGCGAGGCCGTCGTCGAGAAGGCCGTCCCGAACGGGTTCCACGAGACGGACCTCGACGCGGAACTCAAGAAGACCGGCCGCAAGAACGTCATCATCGCCGGCTTCATGACCCACATGTGCACCCTGTTCACCACCGAGGGCGCGGTCTACGCGGGCTATCGGCCGACCGTGGTCGGCGACGCCTCCGCGACCCGGCCGCTGCCGGTGAACGGCAATCCGCGCGGCATCCCGGCCCGCCAGGTCCACGAGGCCGCGCTCGCCACGATCCAGGACCGGTTCGGTGTCGTCGTCCCGAAGCAGCGGGACATCAGATGACCGCAGGCGCCGCCGGAACCCGGCGGCGCCTGTCGCATCGGCCGTCAGCCGTCAGCCATCGGCCATCGGCCATCAGTCACCGGCCCACGGCCCGGTCAGATGTCCCGGAACGTCTCGATCTGCGCGCCCACGGAGTTGAGCCGCTCCGCCAGGTCCTCGTAACCGCGGTTGATGACGTACACGTTGCGCAGCACCGAGGTGCCCTCGGCCGCCATCATCGCGAGGAGCACGACCACGGCGGGGCGCAGCGCGGGCGGGCACATCATCTCGGCGGCCCGCCAGCGGGTCGGGCCCTCGACCAGCACCCGGTGCGGGTCGAGGAGCTGGAGGCGGCCGCCGAGGCGGTTGAGGTCGGTCAGGTAGATCGCCCGGTTGTCGTAGACCCAGTCGTGGATGAGGGTCTTGCCCTGGGCCGCCGCCGCGATCGCCGCGAAGAACGGGACGTTGTCGATGTTCAGGCCCGGGAACGGCATCGGGTGGATCTTGTCGATCGGCGCCTCCAGTTTGGAGGGGCGCACGGTGAGGTCGATGAGCCGGGTGCGGCCGTTGTCGGCGAAGTACTCCGCCGAACGGTCGTGGTCGAGCCCCATCTCCTCCAGCACGGCCAGCTCGATCTCCAGGAACTCGATCGGCACGCGCTTGACGGTGAGTTCGGACTCCGTGACGACGGCCGCGGCCAGCAGGCTCATCGCCTCGACCGGGTCCTCGGACGGCGAGTAGTCCACGTCGACGTCGATGTGCGGCACGCCGTGCACGGTCAGCGTCGTGGTGCCGATGCCCTCGACCTTGACGCCGAGCGCCTCCAGGAAGAAGCACAGGTCCTGGACCATGTAGTTCGACGACGCGTTGCGGATGATCGTCGTGCCGGCGTGCCGGGCGGCCGCGAGCAGCGCGTTCTCCGTCACGGTGTCGCCGCGCTCGGTCAGCACGATCGGGCGGTCCGGCGCGATGTCCGGCTGCACCTCGGCGTGGTAGAGCCCCTCGGTCGCCGTGATGTCGAGACCGAAGCGGCGCAGCGCGATCATGTGCGGCTCGATCGTGCGCGTGCCGAGGTCGCAGCCGCCCGCGTAGGGCAACTTGAAGCGGTCCATGCGGTGCAGCAGCGGGCCGAGGAACATGATGATCGAGCGGGTGCGGCGGGCCGCGTCCGCGTCGATGGCGCCCATGTCCAGCTTGGCGGGCGGGACGATCTCCAGGTCCACCCCGTCGTTCACCCAGCGGGTGCGCACGCCGATGGAGTTCAGTACCTCCAGAAGGCGGTAGACCTCCTCGATGCGGGCCACCCGGCGGAGCACCGTCCGGCCCTTGTTGAGCAGCGACGCGCACAGCAGCGCCACACACGCGTTCTTGCTCGTCTTGACGTCGATCGAGCCGGACAGCCGGCGTCCGCCGACCACCCGCAGATGCATCGGACCCGCGTACCCGAGCGACACGATCTCACTGTCCAGGGCTTCGCCAATTCGGGCGATCATCTCAAGGCTGATGTTTTGGTTGCCGCGCTCGATGCGGTTGACGGCGCTCTGGCTGGTGCCGAGCGCCTCGGCAAGCTGCGTCTGCGTCCAGCCCCGGTGCTGGCGGGCGTCGCGGATGAGCTTGCCGATGCGTACGAGGTAGTCGTCTGCCATAGCGGCAGGCTATCTCAGATATGAGATGACGCATTCCGTGGGGTCCGTACGGGTGACGGACCCTGACGGGGTTTCAGTGACGCCGGGTGCTGCGGGTGCGCCGCCAGCCGAAGGGGCCCGGCAGATCCATCGACGTCGTGCGGCGTCCGGTGCTGCTGTGCGTACGACGCGGGCCGTGCCGGCCGCCCGTCGTGACGGACCAGGACCGCCGGTTGATGTTGAGGCGCACTCCCGGCAGGATCCGGAAGCTCTTGCGGAACGTGAGCGGCATGAGGGCTCCCTTGCGTTCGGTGCCGTACGCGTACCCCGGCCCGCCCCGATCAGTCGTGCGCCGCGCCCTCGTCCACCGGGAACACGGCGCCCGGCGCCGCGTACGCCACCGGCCCCGCGAACCGTGCGCCCGCCCGCGTCACGGCGTCCCCAGGCGCCACCGCACGCCCCACGTGGGTCACGACCAGGCGCCGCACGTCCGCCGCGGTGGCGGTGTCCCCGGCGTCCTCCGGCGAGTGGTGCACGCCGTCCCCGGAGTCCCCGTCCGCCTCGCACAGCAACGTGCCGCACCCCGCCGCGAGTTCGGTGAGTCCGGCGCAGGGCGCGGTGTCGCCGGAGTACACGAGCGAGCGACCTTCGTGCTCGACGCGCAGCGCGAACGCGGGCATGCCGTGGGCCACCTCGCGCGAGGTCAGGTCCAGCGCCCCGACCCGCGCCCGGTGTCCGTCGTCGAGCTCCCGCACGGCGAACGCCTCCTCGACCGGGCTGCGCCGCTCCCCGTTGGTGAGGAAGCCGGCCAGCCGGTCGGCGGTGCCGGGCGGCCCGTACAGGGGGAGGGGCGCGTCGAGTCTGACGTCCGCGTAGAGCAGTCCGTAGTACGCGGTGAGCAGGTCGGCGGTGTGGTCGGCGTGCAGGTGCGACACCCAGATCGCGTCGATCTCGTCGAGTCGTACGTGCTTCTGCAGCGCTCCGAGGGTCCCGCTCCCGGCATCCACCCACACCCGGGTTCCGCCGCCGCTGACGAGGTACCCGGAACAGGGGTTCCCGGCCTCCGGGTACGGGGTGGCGCTGCCGAGCACGGTGAGACGAAGGTCACTGGCCATTGCGGGACGCTATCGGACCGCCTGTCGCCTCGCCGTCCCGGGGGCACCGTACGACCATGGGGGGAGCGGGAACGCCAGGGAGGGGCTCGACGGCAGCGCCGAGCCATGTACTAGAGTTATCTCGACATCGAGATATCTGCCGAGGCGCACCGCGGCCTCACGGCACCGCCGATCTGTCGGTAAGGGTTACCTAACTTAGCCTTACCTCAGCAGTTCGGCAACGTGGCGTGGCGGCAGGATGTGGTGGAACGCGCACATATATGAAGGAGACTGTCGTGTCGGCGAACAGCTTCGACGCCCGTAGCACGCTGAGCGTGGGCGACGAGTCCTACGAGATCTTCAAGCTGGACAAGGTCGAGGGCTCCGCGCGCCTTCCCTACAGCCTGAAGGTTCTCCTTGAGAACCTGCTCCGCACCGAGGACGGCGCGAACATCACCGCCGACCACATCCGTGCGCTCGGCAACTGGGACTCGCAGGCGCAGCCCTCGCAGGAGATCCAGTTCACGCCGGCCCGCGTGATCATGCAGGACTTCACCGGCGTGCCCTGCGTCGTCGACCTCGCCACCATGCGTGAGGCCGTGAAGGCCCTCGGCGGCGACCCGGCGAAGATCAACCCGCTGTCCCCGGCCGAGATGGTCATCGACCACTCCGTCATCGCCGACAAGTTCGGCACCTCGGACGCGTTCAAGCAGAACGTCGACCTGGAGTACGGCCGCAACAAGGAGCGCTACCAGTTCCTGCGCTGGGGCCAGACCGCGTTCGACGACTTCAAGGTCGTCCCGCCGGGCACCGGCATCGTGCACCAGGTCAACATCGAGAAGCTGGCCCGTACGGTCATGGTCCGTAACGGCCAGGCCTACCCCGACACCCTGGTCGGCACCGACTCGCACACCACGATGGTCAACGGCCTGGGCGTCCTGGGCTGGGGCGTCGGCGGCATCGAGGCCGAGGCCGCGATGCTCGGCCAGCCGGTCTCCATGCTGATCCCGCGCGTCGTCGGCTTCAAGCTGACCGGCGAGCTGCCGGCCGGCACCACCGCCACCGACCTGGTCCTCACGATCACCGAGATGCTGCGCAAGCACGGCGTCGTCGGCAAGTTCGTCGAGTTCTACGGCGAGGGCGTCGCCGCCACCTCGCTGGCCAACCGCGCCACCATCGGCAACATGTCGCCGGAGTTCGGCTCCACCGCCGCGATCTTCCCGATCGACGACGAGACCCTGAACTACCTGCGTCTGACCGGCCGTGACGCCCAGCAGGTCGCGCTCGTCGAGGCGTACGCCAAGGAGCAGGGCCTCTGGCTCGACCCGGCCGCCGAGCCCGACTTCTCCGAGAAGCTGGAGCTCGACCTCTCCACGGTCGTCCCGTCGATCGCCGGTCCGAAGCGCCCGCAGGACCGCATCGTCCTCGCGAACGCCGCCCAGCAGTTCGCCCAGGACGTGCGCAACTACGTCTCGGACGACTCCGAGGCGGGCAAGGAGTCCTTCCCGGCCTCCGACGCCCCGGCCGTCTCCAACGGCACCCCGTCGAACCCGGTCACCGTGACCGCCCCCGACGGCTCGACGTACGAGATCGACCACGGCGCCGTCACCGTCGCCGCGATCACCTCCTGCACCAACACCTCGAACCCGTACGTGATGGTGGCCGCGGCCCTCGTCGCGAAGAAGGCCGTCGAGAAGGGCCTGACCCGCAAGCCGTGGGTCAAGACCACCCTCGCCCCGGGCTCGAAGGTCGTCACCGACTACTTCGACAAGTCGGGTCTGACCCCGTACCTGGACAAGGTCGGCTTCAACCTCGTCGGCTACGGCTGCACCACCTGCATCGGCAACTCGGGCCCGCTGCCCGAGGAGGTCTCGAAGGCCGTCAACGACCACGACCTGGCCGTGACGTCGGTCCTCTCCGGCAACCGGAACTTCGAGGGCCGCATCAACCCCGACGTCAAGATGAACTACCTCGCCTCCCCGCCGCTGGTCGTCGCGTACGCCATCGCCGGTTCGATGAAGGTGGACATCACCAAGGACGCCCTCGGCGTCGACCAGGACGGCAAGCCCGTCTACCTGGCCGACATCTGGCCGACGGAGGCCGAGGTCAACGACGTCGTCGCCAACTCCATCGGCGAGGACATGTTCTCGAAGTCCTACGAGGACGTGTTCGCCGGCGACGCCCAGTGGCAGGCCCTCTCCGTCCCCACCGGCAACACCTTCGAGTGGGACAGCGAGTCGACCTACGTCCGCAAGCCCCCGTACTTCGAGGGCATGACGATGGAGACGACCCCGGTCGTCGACTTCGAGGGCGCCCGCGTGCTCGCCAAGCTCGGCGACTCGGTCACCACCGACCACATCTCGCCCGCCGGTGCGATCAAGGCCGACACCCCGGCCGGCAAGTACCTGAGCGAGCACGGCGTCGAGCGTCGTGACTTCAACTCCTACGGCTCGCGCCGTGGCAACCACGAGGTCATGATCCGCGGCACCTTCGCCAACATCCGCCTGCGCAACCAGATCGCGCCGGGCACCGAGGGCGGCTACACGCGTGACTTCACGCAGGCCGACGCCCCGGTCTCGTTCATCTACGACGCCTCGCAGAACTACCAGGCGCAGGGCACCCCGCTGGTCATCCTGGGCGGCAAGGAGTACGGCTCCGGCTCGTCCCGCGACTGGGCCGCCAAGGGCACCGCGCTCCTCGGCGTCAAGGCCGTCATCACCGAGTCGTACGAGCGCATCCACCGCTCGAACCTCATCGGCATGGGCGTCCTGCCGCTGCAGTTCCCGGCGGGCCAGTCGGCCGACTCGCTCGGCCTGACCGGTGAGGAGACCTTCGCGATCTCCGGCGTCACCGAGCTGAACGAGGGCCGCACCCCGGCCACGGTGAAGGTCACCACCGACACCGGCGTCGAGTTCGACGCGGTCGTCCGCATCGACACCCCCGGTGAGGCGGACTACTACCGCAACGGCGGCATCATGCAGTACGTGCTGCGCAACCTGATCCGCAAGTAAGCGGCAGGGCAGGGCAGTTCGAGGGCCGCATCCCCGGTGACGGGGGTGCGGCCCTCGTGCGTCACGGGCGGCGGTACGGGCGACATCGGCCACTCCTGACCAGGTGCTTCCCCGCTCACGGGAAGGGCGTCGTGGCCGCGGTCAGCCCTTGCTCACCAGATCGAGGAGCCCGGGAAAACGCGCGTCCAGCTCGGCGCGGCGCAGCACCGCCGTGCGGCTGTTGCCGTGGTCGACCATGCGCAGCAGGCCCGCCTCGCGCATCACCTTGAAGTGGTGCGAGGTCGTCGACTTCGACACCGGCAACTGGAAGGAGGCGCAGGTGCGTTCGGTGCCGTCGGGCTCGCGCAGGAACCGGGCGACCACCCGGTAGCGGTGGGGGTCGGAGAGGGCGTGCAGGACCGTGCGCAGGTCCATCTCCTCGGGTGTGGGGTGGCCTTCCTCGTCCGGCACGGGGTTCCGCCTCTCGTCGCAGCCGCTCCATGGATTCCCCATAGGTTCTACTTGCATCGTACCTCGCGATCGTGTGACAGTCGGAGCCCAAGGTTCGATCAATTCCGAACCTGAATGTGCCTGCCCAACCGCATCGGGGGTCCCTCACGCATGTCCACCACAACGTCCGTCCCTGTCCCGCCCGTTGAAGGCGCCAGGCGCCCGGGGCTCGCCCTCGCCGCCGTCCTCCTCGCCGTCTTCGTCGTCCCCATGTCGATCTCCGGCACGGCCGTCGCGCTGCCCGGCATCGGCGCCGATCTGCACGCGTCGGGCGCCGCGCTCCAGTGGGTCGTGAACGCCTTCAACGTCGCCTTCGCCTGCTGCACCCTCGTCTGGGGCTCCGTCGCCGACGTCGTGGGGCGGGTGCGGGTCTTCGCGACGGGCGCCGCCCTGTTCGCGGCGGCGGCGACCGTGAGCGCCCTCGCGGGCAACGCGTACCTCCTCGACGCCGCCCGCGCGCTCGCCGGGATCGGCGGCGCCGCGATCTTCTCGGCCGGCGCCGCGATCCTCTCCACGGCGTACGAAGGGCACGCGCGGGCCCGGGCGTTCGCGCTCTTCGGCACCGTCGCCGGCGTCGGCGTCTCGCTCGGCCCGACCTTCGCGGGCCAGCTGGTGGCGTCGGTCGGCTGGCGCTGGGTGTTCGCCCTGCACGCCGCCGCCCTGGTCCTCGCGCTGCTCGCGCTGCCGGCGGCCGCCCGCGCGCTGCCCGCCACCGCACGGGGCGCGGCGCGCCTCGACGTACCGGGCAGCCTCGTCCTCGTCGTGGCGACGGTGCTGCTGACCACGGGCATCGTGCAGGGCTCCCAGTGGGGCTGGGGGAGCGGCGGGGTGCTCGCGCTGTTCGCGGGGGCCGTGGCCGCGTTCGCCGGGTTCGTCCGCGTCGAGCGGCGCAGCCCGCACCCGGTCCTCGACCTCGGCCTGCTGCGGCGGCGCCGCTTCGTCGGGCTCGCCCTCGTCCCGGTCGCGGCCTCGGTCGGCTTCGTCACGCTCCTCACGTACCTGCCGAGCTACCTCACCGCCGTCACCGGCCGCGACAGCTCCGCGGCCGGCCGGCTCATGCTGCTGCTCACCCTGCCGGTGCTGGCCGCGCCGGTGCTCGCCGCGCGCCTCGTCCGGCGTGGCGTGCCCGCCCGGGTGCTGATCCTCGCGAGCCTCGGCTGCCTGGTCGCCGGCGACCTCGGCCTCCTCCTCTTCTCGCCGCACGCGGCCGTGGCCGTCGTCGCCGTGCCGATGCTCGTCACCGGCGCCGGGATGGGCCTCTCGGCCGGTCTCGTCGACGGCCAGGCCCTCGCCCTCGTGCCGCCCGGACAGGCGGGCATGGCGGCCGGGTTCGTGAACACGCTCCGGCTGGGCAGCGAGGCCGTCGCGGTCGCCGTGTACGGCTCGGCGACGGCGAGCCTGGTCGGCGCGGGGCACGCCTACGACGCGGCGTTCCACGGCCTGCTCCAGGGCCTCGCAGGGGTGTGCCTGGTGCTCGGCGCGACGGTGGCGTGGCTGCTGCGCCCGTACGCGCGAGGGGCGGGCGTGAACTCTCCACGCCCGCCCCTCACCTAGCCCTCAGGCGCGGATCACGACAGCAGCTCCACCTCCGCCACCGTCGCCGACCCGCCCGCGAACACCAGCCGGTAGTGCTGGTACGAGCCGGGGGACGCGACCGAGAAGGCCCTGGTCTGCTGGTTCCACGTGAACGACTCGCCGGAGCGTTCGTCGAGCGTCTTCCACGTGGAGCCGTCGTCCGACGCCTCCAGCTTCCAGCCCGTCGGCGCCTTCGCGGCCTCGGCCGACGTCAGCGTGTACTGGACGGCCTTCGTGCCCTCCGCGCCGACCGGCAGGTCCACCGGCTCCGACGGACTCGCGCTCGTCGCCGAGGAGTTGTCGAACAGCGGGCCCGAGCCGGTGATCGCGTCCTTGCGCGGCGACGGCACCTTGTCGTCCTTCGTGATGGACGTCGGCGCCGCGTCCTTGCCCGTGCCCCACGCCGACGGCTTGTCGCCCATCGCGAACTCGATGACCCCGCCCTCGGCGACGACCGAGTGGGGGAGCGACGTCTTCGACCACGTGCGGCCGTTGACCTTCACGCCCTGGACGTAGATGTTCTTGGCGCTGTTCCTCGGCGCCTTGACCACCAGGTCCTTGCCGTTCTCCAGGTGCAGCGTCATCTTCGTGAACTGCGGGGAGCCGATGGCGTACTCGCCGCTGCCCATGACGAGCGGGTAGAAGCCCATCGAGGAGAACAGGTACCAGGCCGACTGCTCGCCGTTGTCCTCGTCGCCGTGGTAGCCCTGGCCGATCTCGCTGCCCGTGTACAGGCGCGACAGCACCTCGCGGACCTTCTCCTGCGTCTTCCACGGCTGACCGGCCGCGTCGTACATGTACGTGATGTGGTGCGCGACCTGGTTCGAGTGGCCGTACATGCCCATCCGCACGTCCCGCGCCTCCGTCATCTCGTGGATGACTCCGCCGTACGAACCGGCCACCTCGCTCGTCGCCGTCTCGGGCGTCGAGAAGAACGTGTCCAGCTTCTTGGCCAGGCCGTCCTTGCCGCCGTACAGGTTGGCGAGGCCGCGGCTGTCCTGCGGGGCGGTGAAGGCGTAGCCCCAGGCGTTGGTCTCCGTGTAGTCGTAGCCCCAGATCGCCGGGTCGAAGTCGGCCGACTTCACCCGCCAGTCGCCCTTGGCGTCCTTGCCCTGGAAGAAGCCTGTACCGGCCGCCTTGTCGTCGAACATGTTGACGTAGTCACGGGCGCGGTTGAGGAAGTACTCCGACTCCTCCTTGTACTGCTTCTTGCCGGTCTTCTTGTAGAGCGCCTGACCCATCTGCGCGATGCCGTAGTCGTTCAGGTATCCCTCAAGGGCCCAGGACAGGCCCTCGTGCGTGTCCGTCGACGTGTAGCCGAGGAAGGGCGAGGTCTCCATGCCCTTGCGGCCGACGCCCGACTGCGGCGGGACCACCGTGGCGTTCTTGACCGCCGCCTTGTACGCGGACTCCACGTCGAAGTCGTCCACGCCCTTCACGTACGCGTCGGCGAACGCGACGTCCGACGACGTGCCCGTCATCAGGTCCGCGTAGCCCGGCGAGGACCAGCGGGAGATCCAGCCGCCGTCCCGGTACTGCTGCACGAACCCGTCGACCAGCTCACCGGCCTTCTTCGGCGTCAGGAGCGAGTACGCGGGCCAGGTCGTCCGGTACGTGTCCCAGAAGCCGTTGTTGACGTACGGCTTGCCCTCGACGATCTTCGCGCCGGTGTGCGTCGGGGTGTCGGGACCCGGCATCGGCGAGAACGGCGACGCGTACTTGTACGTGCCCTTGCCGCCGGCCGAACGGACCTTCTCGAAGCCCGAGTTGGGGTACAGGTACAGGCGGTACAGCGACGAGTACAGCGTCGTGCGCTGGTCCTCCGTCGCGCCCTCGACCTCCACCTTCTTCATCAGCGCGTCCCACTGGGCGCGCGCCGCGTCCCTGACGTCCGTGAAGGAGCGGCTCCGCGGCAGCTCCTGCGCCAGGTTGTCCTCGGCCTGGTCGAGGCCGATGAGGGACGTCGCCAGGCGCAGGGTGACCGTGCGGTCCTTGCCCGCGTCGAACGAGAAGTGCCCCTTCACGCCGGAGGACTCGGCCTCCTTCACCGGCTTGTCGAAGACGCCGTAGACGAACAGCCGGGTGGCGCCCGTCGACAGGCCCGACTTCACGTCGGAGTAGCCGGTGACGACACCGGTCTCCTTGTCGAGCGTGAGACCGCCCTGCTCGGAGACGTTGTCGAAGATCACGCTCGCGTCGTCACCGGGGTAGGTGAAGCGCAGCGCGGCCGCGTGGTCGGTGGGCGTCATCTCGGCTCGCACGCCGTTCTCGAACTTCACGCCGTAGTAGTACGGCCGGTCCGTCTCGTTCTCGTGCCGGAACGGCAGCGCGCGGCCGGCGCGCGAGGTGTCCACCGCGTCGCCCGTCGTCGCCGACGGCATCATCTGGAACGTCTGGCGGTCACCCATCCACGGACTCGGCTCGTGGCTCGCGGCCAGCGCCTCCATCGTGGGCAGGTTGTCCTTGTTGTTGTCGCGCGCGTAGTCGTACAGCCAGCTCAGCGAGCCCGCGTTGGTCACCGGCGTCCAGAAGTTGAAGCCGTGCGGGACGGCCGTCGCCGGGAAGGTGTTGCCGCGCGAGAAGCCGCCGCTGGAGTTCGTGCCGCGCGTCGTCGACGCGTAGTCGCTCAAGTGCGCCTTGGGGCGGGCCGGTTCGGCCTTGGCGAGGCTGATGTCGTCCAGCCAGCCGCGGAACTTCGCCGGACCCTTCGGGGAGTCGTACGCGACGAGGATCCGGTCGACCGTCTTGCCGGCCGCGACCGAACCGATCCCGGACTCCACCGCGTTCCACTGGTTCACGTACAGCCGCTTGGCGGCGCCTTGGCCCTGCGGGGTCAGCAGCCCGCCGTGCGAGTCGACGGCCTTCAGGTCGCTCAGGTACGTGCCGTCGGTGAAGGCGAGGTCCACGGAGACGTTCGTGGCGTCGTAGTCGCGGTCGCCGTCCGCCATCTGCGGGAAGACCTTGTACGACAGCTCGGTGTCCTTCGCGACCGCCACGTCGACGTCGAAGACCTTGTTGTACGAGTAGGCGCGGCCGTCCGCCTTGTGCGTACCGGCGTAACGCAGCGCGCGGATCCCGGTGAAGCCCGCGCCCGCCTTGGCCGTCGGCGAGCCGCTGGGGCCCTTGTCGACGAGCGACAGCATGTCCTCGGGCGCGGGCGCCTGCTCGTCGCCGGTCGACAGCTGGAAGTCGGCGAGCTGCGTGGCGTCGTCCGCGCCGTTGTTCGCCGTGAACTCGATCCGGAAGTGGCTGTAGGCGGCCGGCTTCTGGATCGCGTACGTCTTCGTCTGGAACCGCTGGCCGAACGTCTCGCCGGAGCGGCTGTCGAGCGTCGTCCACTCCTTGCCGTCCGTCGAGCCCTTGAGGGTCCAGTCCTTCGGGTCGCGCTCGGCGTGGTCGTTGGCCGACGTCAGCGCGTACTTGGCGATCTCGACGGGTCCGTCGAGGTCGTACTCGACCCAGGCGGTCGGCGTGAACGCCAGCCACTTGGTGCTGGACTCGCCGTCGAGGAGGTTCTCCTTGGTCTCGCCGCCGCCGGTGTTCTCGTCGCTGGCGCGGACGTCGGTGACGTGCCCGTTGACGTTCCCCGGGATGCCGCCGGTGTAGCCGCCGTCGACGCCGCTGGACCGCTTGCCGCCGTCCGGGGCGGTGTCGACGGTGTTGAGCCAGTCCGGTGCGGGCTGGCCCGCTTCGAAGGAGGAGCTGAACTCCCGTTCCGCACCTGCCTTCCGGTCGGGCTGGGCGACCGCGGGTCCCTGGCCCGCCGCCGTGAGCACCAGCGCGGCCGCCCCCAGGGCCGCGGTGGTGCCGAGTCCGTATCTGTGTCGGCTGGATCTTCCCTGCATCGAGCCTTGCATGGGTGTGCACCCTCCCGGCGGCCAAGAATCAGACAACGTTGTCAGTTCGCAGTACAGGGTCCAGTAGGGCTGTAAGTGAGCTGTGGTGTCAAGGGTGTTGGAGGAGCGTCCGCAAGGCCCCGGAATGCGCGGGTCGGCACGCGCGCCCGGGGCGGGACGCCCGGCTCCCCATGCTTCGCCGGATTTGCCGCCGGTGTCCTGATGGATCCCCCGCACCCTTCAACAACTGAACGGAAAATCCGGGGCGGTTCCCCCGTATATCTCTCCACCCTTTGTAGGCAGTGGAGTTGGGAAGATCAACATCGCCCGTGGTGCGGCTTATTTCCGGGAGGTCTCAACTCGGAAAAGACCGACGCCCAAACCTGCATTCGATCTTGCCCAGCTCACAGGGAGTGGACTATACCTGTCGGCGTCCGGCCCGGAACGTACGCAAGCCGAGGTCGGGCACGGGGGACGGGGGAAATCGGCAGGGGGCGGAGCATGCGTCCCCGTATCCGTGTCCCCTCCGCGATCCCGGTCATTCGCACCACGCAGCGTCATTCGGCTCCACTCGCTCCACCACAGCTCCATTCAGCTTCACCGCTCCACCTTCGTTCCCCTCTGCGGGGCACGACACAGCACATCACCGCGGTGCCGGGGAGGATCCGGTTCACCGCCTGAGTCCTGGAGAAGGCGAGGACTTGAGCATGGGATCCACACCCGGCGTAGGCCATCGCGATCCGATCGAGCGGAGCGCGCAAGCAGCTCCGGCCGCGGCGACTGCTTTTCCTGCATCGCTCAGCTGATCACCCTCGGTGCCGCCGAACGGCACCGGGACGACGGCGAAACGCCCCGGTGCGCAGCTCCGCCGACATCGCAGGCGGAGACCCGCACCAGGACGCGCTCAACGAGAAGTGCGGCACGCACGGGGCCACCCGGGCCCGGCAGCCGAACACGCAGCAAACCCGTACAGATCCAATCGATCAGTGAGGATGCAGAGATGACCATTCGTGCCGGCTCTCTTGACAGGCGGACGCTCCTGCGCGGGGCGATCGCAACGGCAGCCATGGGCTCGTTCGCGGTTGCGTGTGGCTCTCCCTCCAGCAAGGACAGCGACAGCGACACCCCGAAGGGCAAGACGAGCGCCAAGAACCCGTTCGGCGTCGCCGCGAACTCCAAGGTCGACGCGGCCATCTTCGACGGCGGCTACGGCACCGACTACGTCGACTACGCGAACCAGGTCATGGGCAAGCAGGTCAAGGGCGTCACGGTCAAGGTCAAGCCGGTCGTCGACATCGCCCCCGAGCTCCAGCCCCGCTTCGTCGGCGGCAACCCGCCGGACCTCATCGACAACTCCGGTGAGGACCAGATCGGCTTCCTCGGCATCCTCGACCAGCTCGAGGAGCTCGACGACGTCTTCGAGGCCCAGAACTACGAGGGCAAGAAGATCGCCGACACGGTCTACGCCGGCGTCAAGGACCCCGGTACGTTCAAGGACAAGTTCGTCGCGCTGAACTACGTGATGACGGTCTACGGCGTCTGGTACTCCAAGACCCTGTTCGAGAAGAACGGCTGGACCCCGCCGAAGACGTGGGACGAGGCGCTCGACCTCGGCCAGAAGGCGAAGAAGAAGGGCAAGTACCTCTTCGTCCACGGCAAGGAAGCGGCGACCTACTACCAGACGCTGCTCATCGGCGGAGCGATCAAGGAGGGCGGCGACGAGGTCCGCATCGCCCTCGAGAACCTGGAGAAGGACTCCTGGTCGCACCCGGCCATCCAGGGCATTCTCAAGATCATGGAGACCATGGTCAAGGAGAAGATGTTCGTCCCCGGTGGCTCCGGCACCCAGTTCCAGAAGGCGCAGGCGATCTGGAGCAACGACCAGAAGGCGCTGCTCTACCCGACCGGTGGCTGGATCGAGAACGAGATGAAGAAGGCCACCAAGGAAGACTTCCAGATGACCGGCATCCCGGAGATGACGCTCAGCGCCAAGCCGAAGATGCCGTACGAGGCCGTGCACGCGGCCGCCGGCGAGCCGTTCATCGTGCCCAAGCAGGGCAAGAACCCGGCCGGCGGCAAGGAAGTCCTGCGGGCGATGCTGTCCAAGGACGCGGCCGCCAACTTCTCCAAGACGAAGCTGGCCCCGACCATCGTCAAGGACACCGTGCCCTCGGACGGTTACGGATCCTCCGCGCTGGTCTCGCAGTCGAAGATGCTCGCCGACGCCGGCGAGAACATCTTCACCTGGAACTTCGTCTCCGCCTACGGCATGAACACCGACATGCTGGTGCCGTGGAACTCGTTCCTCGCCGGTGACATCGACGCCAAGGCGCTGACCTCGGCCCTCCAGAAGATCTCCGACAAGATCCGGGAAGACGACTCCGTCGACAAGATCAAGGTCAGCTAGCACTGCGATGAAAGAAAAGACCACCACCTCCGACACCGCGAGCCGCCGGCCCACGCCGGCCGCTCGCGGCGGGCGGCCCCGACGCCGCAAGCTCACCTTCGACCGGGTGACGTTCTTCCTCGCGTTCCTCGGTGTCCCGCTGGCCATCTTCGTGACCTTCGTCCTGATCCCCTTCGTCCAGGCGATCTACTGGGGGATGACGGACTGGCGCGGCTTCAGCCCGGACTACACCTTCGTCGGCTTCGACAACTTCACCAAGATGTTCCAGGACGACATCTTCATGAAGGCGTTGAGAAACGTCGCGTTGCTGGCGGTCTGCGTGCCGTTGGTGACGTTGACGCTCGCCCTCGGGGTCGCGGTGGCCATCACCCTGGGCGGGCCCAGCAAGGGCCCCGTCCGGGGCATCAAGGGAGCGTCGTTCTACCGGATCGTCTCGTTCTTCCCCTACGTCGTGCCGGCGATCATCGTCGGCCTGATCTGGGCGCAGATGTACGACCCGAACGCCGGCCTGGTGAACGGCGTCCTCACGGCGCTCGGCCTCGACCAGTTCGACACGTTCGCCTGGCTGGGCGAGACGTCGAGCGCGATGCCGGCCCTGATGTTCGTCATCGTCTGGGGGCTCGTCGGGTTCTACGCGGTGCTCTTCATCGCCGCGATCAAGGGAGTTCCCGGCGAGCTGTACGAGGCGGCCAAGATCGACGGAGCCGGCCGGTTCCGGACCACGATCTCGATCACCCTGCCGGCGATCCGGGACAGCGTGCAGACGGCGTACATCTACCTGGGCATCGCCGCTCTGGACTCGTTCGTCTACGTACAGGCCATGCTGCCGAACGGCGGTCCCGACAACTCGACCCTGACGATCAGCCAGCGGTTGTTCAACGTCGCCTTCGCCAAGCAGCAGTTCGGATACGCCACCGCGATGGGAGTCGTCCTCGCCGTCGTCACCCTGGTGTTCGCGGCGCTGGTGTTCCTCGTCAACCGCCTCACCGGCGGCGGCGAGGGCGAGGGCAACAAGAAAGCGCGTGGGTTGAAGGCTCGGCGTGCCGGAGCCAAGGGAGGTGCCCTGTGAGCGCCGTAGCTGCCGACCGGAAGTCCGCGAGCGACCGGAAGCCGGCGAGCGACCGGAAGCTGACGAGAGCCGTCGCGAGCAGCGACCGCAGGTTCGCGGCGATCGCGCACACCATGCTGATCCTGTGGTCCGTGATCGTGATCGTGCCCATGCTGTGGGTGCTCGTGTCGTCGTTCAAGTCGACCGGCGAGATCCTCTCGTCGCCTTTCGCGCTGCCGGACCACTGGCGGTTCGAGAACTACGCGCACGCGTGGACCGACGCGAACATCGGGAAGTACTTCCTGAATTCCGTGATCGTCGTCGTCTCCGCGTTGTTCCTGGTGATGCTGCTGGGCGCGATGTGCGCCTACATCCTGGCCAGGTTCGAATTCCCCGGGCGCCGGCTGATCTACTACGTGATGCTGGCCGGGCTGACCTTCCCCGTCTTCCTGGCGATCGTCCCGCTCTTCTTCCAGCTGCAGAACTTCGGGCTGCTGAACACGCGTCCGGGACTGATCCTGACCTATGTCGCGTTCGCGCTGCCGTTCACGATGTTCTTCCTCTATTCGTTCTTCCGGTCACTGCCGCACGACGTCTACGAGGCCGCGTTGATCGACGGTGCCGGGGACTGGCGGGCGTTCTTCCAGGTGATGCTGCCGATGGCGCGGCCGGGCATGGCGGCCGTGGCGATCTTCAATTTCCTGGGGCTGTGGAACCAGTTCCTGCTGCCGGTGGCGCTCAATACGGATCAGGACAAATGGGTGCTGACCCAGGGAATGGCCGCCTACGCGTCCTCGCAGGTCTACGACATCGACTACGGCGCACTGTTCGCGGCGATCGTGGTCACGGTCGTGCCCGTGCTGGTCGTCTACGTCATTTTCCAGCGCCGGATCGCCGGGTCGGTGTCGCAGGGCACCTTCCGCTGACGTCCGGCGGCGCGTAGTCGCTGTTTCACCCGTTGCTTCACCCGGTACGCACAGGGGTCCGGCCCCGGAGAGCTCCCTCTCCGGGGCCGGACCCCTGTGCGTACCGCCGGTAGTCCCGGGTGGACACGGCCTGGAACCGATTTCTGTCAAGGGCTTGACGCCACTGGGCGGTTCGGCGGAGTTTGGAGTTCATAACTTGTACAAGGTTCGGTCACCCTGGGTGACGCGGACCACGGATAAGGGTGGGTCAATGGAGACTCCGGGGTCGCAGTCGTCGCTGCACCGGGCCAATCTGGAGCGGGTCGTACGCGCCGTGCGGCTCGCCGGTTCGCTCACGCAGGCGGAGATCGCGAGGACGACGGGCCTGTCCGCGGCGACGGTCTCCAACATCGTCCGGGAGCTCAAGGACGGCGGGACCGTCGAGGTCACGCCCACCTCGGCCGGCGGCCGCCGGGCCCGCAGCGTGTCGCTGAGCGGCGACGCCGGCATCGTGATCGGCGTCGACTTCGGCCACACCCACCTGCGGGTGGCGATCGGCAACCTGGCGCACCAGGTGCTCGCCGAGGAGTCCGAGCCGCTCGACGTGGACGCGAGCGCCGCGCAGGGCTTCGACCGGGCGGAGGAGCTGGTCGAGCGCCTCGTCGCGGCCACCGGGGTCGACCGGTCCAAGGTCGCGGGCGTGGGGCTCGGCGTGCCGGGGCCCATCGACGTGGAGAGCGGCACCCTCGGGTCGACGTCGATCCTGCCGGGCTGGACCGGCACCAGGCCCGCCGAGGAGCTCAGTCGCCGCCTGGGCGTCCCCGTGCACGTCGACAACGACGCGAACCTGGGCGCGCTCGGCGAGCTCGTCTGGGGCAGCGGGCGGGGCGTGAAGGACCTCGCGTACATCAAGGTCGCCAGCGGTGTCGGCGCCGGTCTGGTGATCGACGGGAAGATCTACCGGGGCCCGGGCGGCACGGCGGGGGAGATCGGGCACATCACGCTCGACGAATCGGGCCCTGTGTGCCGCTGCGGCAACCGGGGCTGCCTGGAGACCTTCACGGCGGCCCGGTACGTCCTGCCCCTGCTGCAGTCCTCCCACGGCACCGATCTGACCATGGAGGGCGTCGTGCGGCTCGCGCGCGACGGCGATCCGGGCTGCCGCCGGGTGATCGCGGACGTGGGCCGGCACATCGGCTCCGGCGTCGCGAACCTGTGCAACCTGCTGAACCCCAGCCGGGTCGTCCTCGGGGGCGATCTGGCGGAGGCCGGAGAGCTGGTCCTGGGGCCCATCAGGGAGTCCGTGAGCCGCTACGCGATCCCCAGCGCCGCCCGTCAACTCTCCGTCCTTCCTGGGGCGTTGGGCGGCCGCGCCGAGGTGCTCGGGGCGCTCGCGCTGGCCCTCAGCGAGATGGGCGATTCGACCCTTTTGGACGGATCCGTTCCCGCTCCCACACCTGCCTTCACTTAGAGAACGCATGACACCGTTGCCATCTCGTTAAGGATTTACTCCTTGACGCTGGGGTTGCGGCCGAGTTGACTTCCAGCCACCTCGGCCGCAACGACGCGGCCTCGTCAGGGAGGTTTGTGAAGTGAACACGCGTATGCGTCGTGCCGCCATTGCGTTCTGTGCCACCGGTATGGCTGTCTCTCTCGCCGCCTGCGGCTCCGCCAAGGAGTCCGGCGACAAGGGCGGCGACAAGGAGAGCTCCGCGAAGAAGGGCGACGCGATCACCGTCGGCCTGCTGCTGCCGGAGAACCAGACCGCCCGCTACGAGAAGTTCGACAAGCCGATCATCTCGAAGCAGATATCCACGCTGACCAACGGCAAGGGCAAGGTCGAGTACCTCAACGCCAAGCAGGACGCGACCCTCCAGTCGCAGCAGATCGACACGATGATCACCAAGAAGGTCGACGTGCTGATCCTGGACGCGGTCGACTACAAGGCCGTCGCCAGCGGTGTGAAGAAGGCCAAGGACGCGGGCATCCCGGTCGTCGCGTACGACCGCCTCGCGCAGGGCCCGATCGCCGCCTACACCTCCTTCGACAACCAGGAGGTCGGCAAGACGCAGGGTGAGGCCCTGCTGAAGGCCATGGGCTCGGACGCCAAGGCCAGCAGCAAGATCGTCATGATGAACGGCGCGATCACCGACCCGAACGCCGCCGACTTCAAGAAGGGCGCCCTCTCCGTCCTCAAGGGCAAGGTGGACATCGCCAAGTCCTACGACACCAAGGAGTGGAAGCCGGAGAACGCCAACACCAACATGGAAGGCGCGATCTCCGCGATCGGCAAGGACAAGATCAAGGGCGTCTACTCCGCCAACGACGGCATGGCGGGCGGCATCATCACCGCGCTCAAGAGCGCGGGCCTGAGCAAGCTCCCGCCGGTCACCGGCCAGGACGCCGAGCTCGCCGGCGTGCAGCGCATCGTCACCGGCGACCAGAACATGAGCGTGTTCAAGTCGTACCCGCAGGAGGCCGAGACCGTCGCCAAGATGGCCGTCTCGATCGCCAAGACCGGCAAGCTCGACAGCTCCATCGCCACGGGCACCGTCGACAGCGACACCGACAAGGGCATCCCCGCGGTCATCGTCCCGGTCGTCTCCCTGACCCAGGACAACATCAAGGACACGGTCATCAAGGAGGGTTACTACACCCTCGACGAGATCTGCACCGCCAAGTACAAGGCGGCCTGCGACAAGATCGGTCTGAAGTAACTCCTCCAGGGGCAACTCCCCTCTCCCACACGGGACTTGCGCGCCGGCTCCGGTAGCGCTCCTGTGTAAGCACGTCCGGCGCCCCGCCGCCGACAGCCCCGCAAGCTCAACGGCGGGGCGCCGGACGGAACACCCCCCTCAGTCTTCTCTCTGTTCAACCTCCCGCCGGGTCAGGCCTTTGGCGGCGAAGGAGATGGTTCACGTGTCCGCTACGCCCGTGCTGGCGTTGCGCGGGGTCTCCAAGCGATTCGGTGCCGTGCAGGCGCTCACCGACGTAGAGCTTGAAGTCCACGCTGGTGAGGTGGTCGCCCTGGTCGGCGACAACGGCGCCGGAAAGTCCACGCTCGTCAAGACGATCGCCGGCGTCCACCCCATCGATGACGGTGTCATCGAGTGGGACGGCAAGGCCGTCGCGGTCAACAAGCCGCACGACGCCCAGAACCTGGGCATCGCGACCGTCTACCAGGACCTCGCGCTGTGCGACAACATCGATGTCGTCGGCAACCTGTTCCTGGGCCGCGAGATCAAGCGGCGCGGCGTCCTCGACGAGGTCGAGATGGAGCGCCGCTCGCGCGAGCTGCTCGAGACCCTGTCGATCCGCATCCCCAGCGTGCGCATCCCGATCGCCTCGCTCTCCGGCGGTCAGCGCCAGGTCGTGGCCATCGCCCGCTCCATGCTCGGCGAGCCCAAGCTGGTCATCCTCGACGAGCCCACCGCGGCCCTCGGCGTCGAGCAGACCGCGCAGGTCCTCGACCTCGTCGAGCGACTGCGCGAGCGCGGGCACGCGGTCATCCTCATCAGCCACAACATGGCCGATGTGAAGGCCGTCGCCGACAAGGTCGCCGTGCTGCGCCTCGGCCGCAACAACGGCGTGTTCGAGGTCAAGACGACCTCCCAGGAAGAGATCATCTCCGCCATCACCGGTGCCACGGACAACGCCGTGACCCGTCGTGCGGCGCGCACCAACGCGGAGGCTCAGAAGTGAGCATCGAAAAGACCGACAAGCCGCAGACCGCCGTCGACGCCGCCCCCGCCGCGGCGGGCGCGTCCGTGACCGCCGTCGACCCCCGCCTCCTCGTCCGCGAGCAGGGCTTCGCGGGGTACGTGAGCGAGTTCAAGCGCAAGATCAAGGGCGGCGACCTCGGGGCCATCCCCGTCGTCATCGGCCTGATCGTCATCTGCGCGATCTTCCAGAGCCTCAACTCGGCGTTCCTGGGCGCGGAGAACCTGAACAACATCTTCGTCGCCATGGTGGCCACGGGCATGATGTCGGTCGGCATCATCTTCGTGCTGCTGCTCGGCGAGATCGACCTGTCGGTCGGCTCCGTCTCCGGTGTCTCCTCCGCGATCACCGCGGTACTGAGCGTCACGCACGGCGTCAACGAGTGGGTCGCCGTCCTGGCCTCGCTCGCCGCCGGCGCGGTCATCGGCGCCCTGCACGGCTTCTTCTTCGCCCGGATCGGCGCGCCCGCGTTCGCCGTGACCCTGGCGGGCCTGCTGTTCTGGAACGGCTTCATGCTCCAGATCCTGGGCTCCAACGGCACGATCAACATCGACAGCGACGGCGTGGTCGGCAAGCTGACCAGCTACTACTTCTCCGACGTCGCCGCCGCGTACGCCCTGGCCGTCGTCGCGATCCTCGGCTACTTCGTCCCGGCCTTCCTCGGCAACCGCCGCCGCGAGGCCGCGGGCATCCCGTCCCGCCCGCTGAGCGACATCGTGATGCGCACGGTGCTGCTGGCCGTCGCCGTCTTCGGCGTCGCGGTCATCTTCAACCAGTACAAGGGCCTGCCGCTCGCGGTGCTGCTCTTCGCGATCGTCCTGGTCGGCAGCGACTTCGTGCTGCGCCGCACCTCGTACGGCCGCAAGATCTTCGCGCTCGGCGGCAGCGTCGAGGCGTCCCGCCGTGCCGGTATCAACGTCACCGCGGTCCGCGTCTCGGTCTTCGCCGTCGCGGGTCTGTTCGCGGCGGTCGGCGGCCTCTTCTGGGCCTCCAAGATCGCGGCGGCCAACCAGAGCGCCGGCGCCGGCGACCTCCTGATGAACGTCATCGCGGCGGCCGTCATCGGCGGCACCAGCCTCTTCGGCGGCCGGGGCCGCACCTGGAACGCGCTGCTCGGTGTGCTGGTCATCACGTCGATCCAGTACGGCCTCGCCCTCCAGGGCATCGCCACCCCGATCCAGTACATGATCACCGGCGGTGTGCTGCTCGCCACGGTCGTCATCGACTCGATCACCCGCAAGACCCAGAAGTCGGCCGGCCGCGCCTGACCGCGCCCAGCCGTCCTGACCGGTCCTGACCGGGGCCACCTGGACTGACTGTGCCCGGCGTCAACGGTGACGCCGGGCACAGTCATGCTCCGAACGCCCGGCCCGCCCGCCGCCCGCGGCGGCGGAACATTAGACTCGACGAGCCCGGCAAGCTCGAACAGCTCAACCAGCTACTCACAGCTCTACTGCAAGGAGGCACGGGTGCCGCTGCTGACCCGCATCACGGGACCGCGCGATCTGGACCGGCTCAGCCTGGAGCAGCTGGACCAGCTGGCAGGAGAGATCCGGACCTTCCTTGTCGACGCCGTTTCCAAGACCGGCGGCCACCTCGGCCCCAACCTGGGCGTCGTCGAGCTGACGATCGCCCTGCACCGCGTCTTCGAGTCGCCCAAGGACAAGGTCCTGTGGGACACCGGCCACCAGTCCTACGTGCACAAGCTGCTCACCGGCCGCCAGGACTTCTCCCGGCTGAAGATGAAGGGCGGCCTGTCCGGCTACCCCTCGCAGGCCGAGTCCGACCACGACGTGATCGAGAACTCGCACGCCTCCACCGTCCTCGGCTGGGCCGACGGCCTGGCGAAGGCGAACGAGATCCAGGACCGGGACGACCACGTCGTCGCGGTCATCGGTGACGGCGCCCTCACCGGCGGCATGGCCTGGGAGGCGCTGAACAACATCGCCGCCGCCAAGGACCGCCCCCTGGTCATCGTGGTCAACGACAACGAGCGCTCGTACGCGCCCACCATCGGCGGCCTCGCCAACCACCTGGCGACCCTGCGCACCACCGACGGCTACGAGCGCTTCCTGGCCCGCGGCAAGGACCTCCTGGAGCGCACCCCGGTCGTCGGCAAGCCCCTCTACGAGACGCTGCACGGCGCCAAGAAGGGCCTCAAGGACTTCATCGCGCCGCAGGGCATGTTCGAGGACCTCGGCCTGAAGTACGTCGGCCCGATCGACGGCCACGACATCGAGGCCCTGGAGTCCGCGCTGACCCGCGCCAAGCGGTTCGGCGGCCCGGTCATCGTGCACTGCCTCACCGAGAAGGGCCGCGGCTACACCCCGGCCCTCCAGGACGAGGCCGACCGCTTCCACGGCATCGGCCCCATCCACCCCGACACCGGCCTGCCGATCAAGGCGTCCGGCGCCGACTGGACCTCCGTCTTCGGCGACGAGATGGTGCAGCTGGGCAAGGAGCGCGAGGACATCGTCGCCATCACGGCGGCCATGCTGCAGCCGGTCGGCCTGAAGAAGTTCGCCGACGCCTTCCCCGAGCGCGTCTACGACGTCGGCATCGCCGAGCAGCACGGCGCCACGTCGGCCGCGGGCCTGGCCGCCGGCGGCCTGCACCCGGTCTTCGCCGTCTACGCGACGTTCCTCAACCGCGCCTTCGACCAGCTCCTGATGGACGTGGCCCTGCACAAGTGCGGCGTCACCTTCGTCCTGGACCGGGCCGGCGTCACCGGCACCGACGGCGCCTCGCACAACGGCATGTGGGACATGTCGATCCTCCAGGTCGTCCCCGGCATCCGGATCGCCGCCCCGCGCGACGCCGACCAGGTCCGCGCCCAGCTGCGCGAGGCCGTGCAGGTCGACGACGCCCCGACCGTCGTCCGCTACTCCAAGGGCGCCGTCGGCCCCGCCGTCGAGGCGGTCGGCACGGTCGGCGGCATGGACGTGCTGCGCGAGCCGGGCACGGACACCCCGGACGTCCTCCTCGTCTCGGTCGGCGCCCTCGCGCCGATGTGCCTGGAGATCGCCGACCTGCTGGACAAGCAGGGCATCACCACGACCGTCGTCGACCCCCGCTGGGTCAAGCCGGTCGACGAGGCGATGGCCCCGCTCGCCGAGCGCCACCGGGTCGTCGTCACGGTCGAGGACAACTCCCGGGTGGGCGGCGTCGGCTCGGCGATCGCCCAGGCCCTGCGCGACGCGGGCGTCGACGTCCCGCTGCGCGACTTCGGCATCCCGCCGCGCTTCCTCGACCACGCCTCCCGCAAGGAGGTCATGGCGGAGATCGGTCTGACGTCCCCCGACATCGCCCGCCAGGTCACCGGCCTGGTGGCGAAGCTGGACGGCCGCGTCGAGCGCTCGGCGGCCCAGGAGATGGAGCCGGCCCGCGACTGAGTGGGGGTCGGACTCACCCAACGGGTGGGTCCGACCGGCCCCATTCGCGTGAACCTGCAGGACTGACCGGCACGCCGGAGGCTACTCGTCTCGATCATGTCGAGGACGACGCAGCCAACGGAGGTATACCGGTGACCACCCAGCCAGACACGGGCCAGGGACGGACCCGCAACGGCCTGTTCCGGACCAAGTCCATCGAGCAGTCCATCCAGGACACCGAGGAGCCGGAGCACCGGCTCAAGAAGTCCCTCTCGGCCCTCGACCTGACGGTCTTCGGCGTCGGCGTCGTCATCGGCTCCGGCATCTTCGTCATCACCGGAACGGCCGCCACCGAGTACGCGGGCCCGGCCGTCACCCTCTCCTTCGCCGTCGCCGCCGTCGTGTGCGCGCTCGCCGCCCTGTGCTACGCCGAGTTCGCCTCGACGGTGCCGGTCGCCGGATCCGCGTACACCTTCGCCTTCGCCTCGCTGGGCGAGTTCCCCGCCTGGATCATCGGCTGGGACCTGATCCTCGAACTCGCCCTCGGGTGCGCCACGGTCGCCGTCGGCTGGGCGGGCTACGTCCAGTCGCTGCTCGACAGCTGGGGCGTCCCGCTGCCCGCGGCGCTGCAGGGCCCCGGCTCGGGACAGAGCGGCTTCAGCTTCAACATCGCCGCGTTCCTGCTGGTGCTCGCCGTGATGACGGTCGTCGTCATCGGCATGAAGCTGTCGGCCTGGGTCACCTCCGTGGTGGTCGCCATCAAGGTCACCGTCGTCCTCATCGTGATCGCGGTCGGCGCCTTCTTCATCAACGGCTCCAACTACACCCCGTTCATCCCGCCGAGCAAGCCGACCGAGGGCGGCTCCGGCCTGAGCAGGACGCTCCTCGAAGCCATCGCGGGCTTCACCCCGTCCAACTTCGGCGTGATGGGCATCTTCACCGCCGCGGCCGTCGTCTTCTTCGCGTACATCGGCTTCGACGTCGTCGCCACCGCCGCCGAGGAGACCCGCAACCCGCAGAAGGACGTCCCGCGCGGCATCCTCGGCTCCCTCGCCATCTGCACCGTGCTGTACTGCGCCGTCGCGGTCGTCGTCACCGGCATGGAGAACTACAAGGACCTCGACCCGAGCGCCCCCCTCGCCGAGGCCTTCAAGTCCGTCGGCCACCCCTTCTGGGCGGGCGTCATCTCGTTCGGCGCGGTCGTCGGCCTGACCGTCGTCTGCATGATCCTGCTGCTGGGCCAGAGCCGGGTCTTCTTCGCGATGAGCCGCGACGGACTGCTGCCGCCGGTGTTCAGCGCCGTGCACCCGCGGTTCCGCACGCCGTACCGCTCCACGATCATCCTGGGCTTCGTCACCGCGCTGGTCGCCGGCTTCATCTCCCTGGAGGAGCTCTCCAAGCTGGTCAACATCGGCACGCTCTTCGCGTTCGTCGTCGTCGCGCTCGGCGTCATGATCCTGCGCCGCACCCGCCCCGAGCTGCCGCGCGGCTTCAGGGCGCCGTGGGTGCCGGTCCTGCCCGTCGCCTCGGTGGCCTGCTCGGTCTGGCTGATGCTCAACCTGTCGGTGGAGACCTGGCTGCGGTTCGCGATCTGGATGGTCGTCGGCGTCGTCATCTACTTCGTGTACGGGCGCGGCCACAGCCGCGCGGCGGCGTCCGCACGGGGCAACTCCCGGTAATCGTCACCGCTTTCACCCGGCTTTCACCCGGCCCCGTATGTCCCGCTTCGACGGGAACTGCGGGGCCGGATAGTTTGACGCCCATGCTCACCGAGGCACCGCCGTCACTACCGTACGTATCCGGGAACCGCCGCAGCACCTCGGCCCGCAGACCGTCCGCCCCGCACTACTGGCGCCGCCTCGTCCCGCTCCTCGCCGTCCTCGCCTGCGTGACGCGCGTCCCGTCCTTCGCCCACCCGCTGTGGAACCCCGACGAGGGCTATCTCGCGGTCCAGGCAAGGATGTTGGCGCACGGCGGCACGCTCTACGAGACCGTCGTCGACCGCAAACCGCCGCTCGTGCCCTGGCTGTACGAGGCCGCGTTCGCGGTCTTCGGCTCCGGCTCGCTCACCCCGCTGCGGCTCGCCGCGATCGCCGCCCAGCTCGGTACCGCCGTCCTGCTCGCCTCGATCGCCCGCCGCCGCTGGACCGACGCGGCCGGCCGCACCGCCGGGGTCCTGTACCTCCTCGCCTCCGTCGGGCTCAACCCGGAGGACGCGCAGGCCGCCACGTTCGAGGTGTTCATGCTGCCGTGGACCGCGGCGGCGCTGTGGTGCGCGGACCGCCGCCGCTGGGGGTGGTGCGGGATCGCGGTCGCCGGGGCGTTCCTCGCCAAGCAGACCGGGGCAGCGGTGCTGCTCCCCGTCGTCTGGCTGCTGTGGCGCGGCGGAGCACCGCGAACGGACGTGCTGCGGTGCGCGGTGGGGGTGACGCTGCCGGTCCTCGCGGCGGCGCTCGCCACGGACCCGGCGGGCTTCCTGTTCTGGACGGTGACGGGCTCCGGCGCCTACGCCTCCTTCACCGGCTCCGAACTCCACGTCCTGGTGCGGGGGTTGACGAACGCGGCGATCCTCGCGGTGGCCTGTGCGGGCATCCTGCCGCCGATCGTCCGGGTGCTGCGGCTGGCCCGCACCGGATCGGCCGAACTGTGGCTGTGGCTGGGCGCGTCAGCGGTCGCGGTCCTGGCCGGCTTCCACTTCTTCGGCCACTACTACCTCCAACTCGTCCCGCCCCTGGCCCTGTTGGCCACGGCGTCGCTGCAGATCCTGCCGCGCGAACGCCTGGTGGACGCCCTCCTCGCCTCGGCCTGCGCCTGCGCCCTCTTCCTGGCCTGGGGCCTGCTCGCCCCCCGCCCCGAGCTCACCCACGCCCAGCGCGTCGCGACGGCGGTCCGCGACCACTCGGCCCCGTCCGACCGCGTCCTGATCTGGGGCATGCACCCGGAGACGTACTGGCTGGCGGACCGCGCACCGGCGAGCCGGTTCCTCACGGCGGGGCTGTTGACGAACTACAGCGGGGGGCGGGAGGGGCCGCAGGTGGGGGAGCGGTACGCGGTGGCGGGCACGTGGCCCGTGTTCCGCGCCGAGCTGGCGGCCGGTCCGCCCGCGCTCGTCGTCGACGACTCCCGGGGCGCCGCGTACGGGCCCGGCCGGGTGGCCTCGCTGCGCCGGCTGCTCGGCGGCTACCGGGAAGTGGCGCGCGTCGACGGCGCCGTGGTGTACGCGCCCGAGGGGCCGGCAGAGCGGGCCCGGCCCCTCGGCGGCGGAGGGTCAGCCGCCGGTCGCGGGTGACTTCTTCGCGGACTCGGGGATCGTGGAGTCGGAGCGGATCGCCTTCCACAGGGTGCTCGCCTGGGGTTCTGCCGCCACGACCCGGTTCGGGTCGATCTTGTCGTAGGCCACCGGGAGCATGATCGTCTCCATGGTCGCCGGGTCCACGCCGTTCATGCTGCGCGCGAACTTGCCGAGCGAGGTCAGCGAGGCGAGCCCGGAGTCCGTGGTGAGCGACGTGGTGAGGCTGTCCGCGATCTTGTAGGTCTTGGTGGGGCTGCCCAGCAGGTCCTGCTTCTTGATCTCGCCGAGCAGAGCGATCATGAACTGCTGCTGCAGGCCGATCCGGCCGAGGTCGCTGCCGTCACCGATGCCGTGCCGGGTGCGGACGAAGGCGAGGGACTGGGTGCCGTCGAGCTTGTGGGTGCCGGCGGTCAGATCGAGGCCGCTGGACTTGTCGTGGATCGGCTTGTCGACGGTCACGTCCACGCCGCCGATCGCGTCCACCAAGTCCTTGAACCCGGAGAAGTCGATCTCCATGAAGTGGTCCATGCGCACACCCGACATGGCCTCGACGGTCTTGACCACACAGGCCGGACCGGCGACGGAGTAGACGGAGTTGAACATGACGCGCTTGGCCGACGGCAGCGTGCCACCGTCCTTCTTGGTGCACTCGGGCCGGGTGACCAGGGTGTCGCGCGGGATGCTGATCGCCGTGGCCCGCGTGCGTCCCTCGGGTATGTGCATCACGAGGGCCGTGTCGGAGCGGGCGCCCGCCACCTTGCCCGTGCCCAGGCCGGCGTTGGCGCCGGACCGCGAGTCGGAGCCGAGCACCAGGACGTTCTGACCGGAGGTCGGCAGCTTCTCGGGGCGGTCGGTGCCGATCGCCTTGTCGAGGTCGACGCCCTTGATGTTGCCGTTGAGGTTGCTGTAGAGCCAGTAGCCGGTGCCGCCGAGCGCCAGCACCAGAACGAGCAGGGACAGGAGCACGATCCGTCCGGTGCGGCGCTTCTTCTTCGTCGCCCTGCGGCTGCGCGGCTTCCCCGGATCAGCTCTGCGGGAAGGCGGCACAGGGGTGCTCAGGTCGTGGCTCACGGCGGGTCCTCGCAACTCGTGCCCAGAGAGGGCAAGGGCAGCAGGCCGCTCCCGTGAGGGGCCGGGTCGGTGCTGCTCGGCTGACGCTTGAATGGCAGAACTATAGACATGTACTCGAAAGCTCATTTGAGCGATGTGCCCGGTTGGTCACGGACCGGAGGCCCCGTGCGGCCCCTGGGCGAGGGGCTCCTGAACCGGTTCTGGCGGCGTTGACCTGTGGTTGGTGCGGCACCCTCGCCGCGACGGGACACGTGTTCGTACAGGCTTATGATGTGCCGGATTCTGGAGTCTTCCGTGAAAACGGGCCCGGTGGGAGGGACGGTACACATGCGCGGCAGAGGTGCGCAGGCGGTGGACCGGCGGTCCCGGCCCGAGGCCGACGCGGCAGTTCGGCCCCATAGGGCGCTCGCGGCGACGGCGGCCTCCGGCTCCTGGCTGCTGCGCGGGAACGACGACCGTCTCGCGGTGTACGCGCTGGTCGAGGGCGGTGTGCAGCGCTGGACGGAGACCGCGGTCGGCAGTGGGCGCTGGACCCGGCCGGACTTCTTCCCCCTCGACGGGCTGACCGATCTCGCGGTCGTCCAGGGCACCAATCGCTATGCGCACTTCATCGGTCGAAGGGAGAAGCGGCAGGGCGCGGGGGCGCCGAAGGCCGACGTGGTCTACGCGGTCCAGTACCAGTCGGGCCGGACGCTGGGGGAGTGGCGTTCGCTGGGCAACCCTTACCGGGATGCGCGAGGTGCCGAGACGCTCGGTGCGCCGACCGGCGCGGTCGACGGGCAGGGAACCGTGCACGTCTTCGTCTCCGGTGGACCCGGTGGGATCCTGCTGCGCCGCGAGTCAAAGAGCGGGGCGTGGGAGGCCTGGAAGGACCTGCGGGGCGGCGAGGTGGCGGGCGGTCTCGCGGCCTCGGCCACCTCGACCGGATGCGTGGAGCTCCTGGCGCCGGGGCACCGGTCGGTGATGCGCTGGGTGCAGACGGAGCAGGGGGCGGACCTGCGCAGGGCGCAGGACCTCGGGCCCGCTCCGGCCCCCGGATCGGCGGCGCTCCTGGAGGCCGCCCCCGGGGTCTTCACCGCCTACTGGACCGAGCAGACCGGGACGGGCGTCTACGCGCAGCGGCCCGGCGAATGGGCGTTTCCCGTGGGCGGAGCCCCGGGAGCGGGCCCGCACTGCGCGCTTCGCGCGGTCGTCGACGGTTATGACTGCACGGTCCTGGCCCACCAGGGGCGGACCGGGACGGCCGTCTTCGGGCTCTGCGGCACCGGCGGGGAGGCCGCCGGGCTGTGGTGGACCGACACCGGGGTGGCGTGCACGGGCACTCCCGCACTGGCGCTGGACGGGCGGGGGTGTGTCGTCATGGCGACGGTCACCGCGGACCGGACCGTGCTGGTGAGCCGCCAGCGGCCGGAGGCCGGGCTCGTGCTGTCCGACTGGGACCGTCTCCCGGCCAACTGAGTCGGCTCCTGCGTCTGATCCGTTTGGCGAGGCGCCAGTACACCCATTTCTGCCGGGAATCAAGAGGTGGAAAAGGTTGTACTGGCGATTGGTGATGCTTCTCACGCATCCGAAGGTGATCAGAGTCTGTCGCCAGCTGTACTTTTAAGAAACCTTCATGTGAAGGTTTAACGGATTCCCGGCGTGCCGGGTTTCTCAGTGAAATATGGGCGATAGCCACATATTTGTGGTAAGCGAGCTTCTCTGGCCACGGGCGCACATCGCGAGATCTGCGACTCCCCTGGTAGGCAGGGCTGCTAGGTGTGGATGGTGGATGCCTCGTGGGTGGCTCGGACAACCCGGAAGCCGGTGCGCTGGTCTCCGCGTACCGTTCTGCTGTGCCGGCCGGCGCGAGGCGACGGATCGTCAGCGGGGTGCCCACCCCGGTCCGCAAGGTTGTGAAGTCCTCGCTCACCGCCGCCGACTCCGTGCGTTCCGCGGCGGTCGTCTGGGCGATGGGCGGCAAGCGCAACGCCCCCCGGCACAGTGCCGCCTACAGCCAGCGCGTCGTGCGCGTGGGGCGCCGCCACATGCGCGCCCTCCTGGTCGAGGGCGCGACGGACTGGGCGGCCCGCGCCCGCAACCTGAACATCGTGGTCTCCGTTCTGGAGACCGCGGGCATCGACTACTTCTGCGTGCGGGGCACCAACAGCGGACTGCCCGCCGTGGCCGTCCCCGCCGAGTCCCGTCCGAAGGTCGAGGAGCTGCTGCAGCTGGCCTTCTCTCAGGCGCCCGGCTACGTGGGCCCGGCCGGCGGCAACGAGGCGCGGATGGAACCCGGCGACGACGAACGGTCGTGGCGGCAGCTGCGCAAGCACAAGGTGCTGCGGGTCGCCTGGTACGTGTGCGACCCGACCCAGCAGCTCGTCTTCGGAGCGTCCACCGGATGCGACATCGAGGTGTGGACCGAACGCGACGGGGAGCTGAAGGCCCCCCGTCCCAACCGGGTCATCGACGCCGTTCCGGTGGAGGCTCCGCGCAAGGCGGTGCCGCAGGGCCTGTTCAGCGCGATTCCCCCGGCATACCAGACCGGGGAGACCCGGACCCTCGCCGAGTTCGCCGTGCCGCTGCCCGAGGACCACCAGTTCCCGATCGACGTCGTCTACACGTGGGTCGACGACTCGGACCCGGTGTGGCGGGAGTCCCGCGACCGCGTGCGCAAGTGGTTCCGCCCGGACGAGCTCCACGAGCAGGCGGCGAACGACTCGCGGTTCACCAGCCGTGACGAGCTGCGCTACTCGCTGCGTTCGCTCCACCAGAACGCCCCGTGGGTGCGCAACGTCCACCTCGTGACGGCAGGCCAGGTTCCGTCGTGGCTCAACACGCAGCACCCGAACCTCCGGGTGGTGGACCACCGCGAGATCTTCTCCGACCCTGCCGCGCTGCCCACGTTCAACTCGCACGCCATCGAGAGCCAGCTGCACCACGTGCCGGGCCTCTCGGAGTGCTTCCTCTACCTGAACGACGACGTCTTCTTCGGCCGTCCGGTCACACCGGCGCACTTCTTCCATCCGAACGGCATCACCAAGTTCTTCACGTCGCCCGCGCTCATCCCCGGCGGCGGTGTGTCGTCCGCCGACCTCCCGGTCAACGCGGCCGGGAAGAACAGCCGCTGGCTCATCGCGCAGAAGTTCGGCACTGCCATCTCGCAGAAGATGAAGCACACGCCGCACGCGCTGCGCAGGAGCGTGCTCCAGGAGATCGAGGAGACCTTCCCCGACGAGCACGCGGGCACGCAGAACTCCCGCTTCCGCTCCCCCGAGGACGTCCCGATCGCCTCGTCGCTGCACCACTACTTCGCGTACCACTCAGCGCGCGCGACGGTGGGTGAGATCCAGTACCGGTACATCGACCTCTCGGCCGATCTTGCCGAGCGGCGCCTGAACACGCTCCTCGCCAACCGGAACATGGACACCTTCTGCCTCAACGACACGGTCGAGACGACCGACCCGGAGGCGCAGCGGATCATGCTGGAACGTTTCCTCAATGCGTACTTCCCGGTGCCCAGCCCCTATGAACTCGACGACGAGGCGCATCTCCTCGAGTGGCGTGCGGAGCCGGAGCAGATCCTCGCGAGTGAGTCCCCCCGAGCATGAATCCTTATGACGTCACCCTGGTCGTGCCGGTCTACAACGTGGAGCAGTACCTTCAGGAGTGCCTGGACTCCATCGAGGCGCAGACGGTGTTCGACCGCTGTGAGGTGCTGCTCGTCGACAACGGGAGCACGGACGGCTCGTACCGGCTCTGTGCCGAGTTCGCCCGTCGGCACGCCAACGTGACGGTCCTCGTCCGTCACGGCGGCGGCGCCGGAGCCGCGCGCAACCTCGGGACGGACCGGGCGAGCGGCGCGCGGATCACCTACCTCGACTCCGACGACGTCCTGCCGCCCACCGCGCTCGAACGCATGCTGGACGCCTCGCTGACGACGGGCGCGCAGGTCGTGGTGGGCGCGATGGAGACGTTCCCCAAGCCGACCAACTGGGCCTGGAAGGAACACTTCGGCAAGGGCGACCGGACGTTCACCAGCGTGTCCGAGATGCCCGAGCTGGTGCACAGCGCGAGCGCCTGCAACAAGCTGTTCGACCTTGCCTTCCTGCGGTCCCACGGCATCCGCTTCGCCGAGGGCGTCCACTTCGAGGACGCCTACGTCGGCGTCTCGGCGCTCGTGCTCGCCACCCGGCTCGCCCTGGTGGACGCGTGCGTCTACCGGTACCGCAAGCGCGCCGCGGGCAACTCGACGATGGACGCGATCTGGACGAGACGCCAGAACTACTGGGACCACCTGCGACTGGTGGAGTACCTGCACCAGCTCGGAGCCGGGCTGCCCGCGCCCTCGCGCGCCGTGCTCGACCTCTTCCTGGTGCGGAGCTACCAGGGGTTCGCCCTGCGGGCACCCGAACTCTTCCAGGGCGCGGAGCTGGCGGACATCTTCACGCGGTGCCGCGCGGTCTACTGGAACGTCTCGCCCGACGTGGTCCTCGAAGCCACCGCCGACGCCCGTCACCGGGTGGCTTATCTCGCCTTCCTCACGGGAGACTTCGAACTCTTCGCGGACCGGGCCGCCCGGCTGGACACGGTGGTGGTGCGAGAAGGGCGCCCGTACCTCACCGACGGGCTGCCGCAGCCGCTGGAACCGCTGGCCGGGGCGACCCCCTTCACCGCACACCTGGAGCACGTCCGCAGGGTGCCGGGGACCGCGACGCTGCGGCTCTCGGGACGGTTCGAGATCGGCGGCATGCCGCTGGTCCGGCCGCTGCCCGCCCGTCTCGGTCTGCGCGTGCGGGGGAGCCGGCTCAGCGTCTCCGCCACCCAGGTGCGCCGACGGGACCTGCGCAACACCCGGCCCGACACCGAGTGGGGCGGCTTCGACGTCGACCTGCCCCTCGACTCCCTGCGCCCGGGCGTCCACGCCCTCGAGTTCGTCCTGGACACCGAGACCGGCCAGGCGGCCACCCCGTGCCTGGTAGCCGCGGGCTACCTGCGCGGGGCACGCGTCGTCCGGCACGGCGGCATCCGGGTCGTGCCCCACTGGAAGGGGAAGAACCGGGCGATCCTGATGGTCCTCGGGACCCCTCGGCGGCCCGGCCGGCGGGCGGTCCTCGGCGGGCTGCTCGCCAAGGACGCCAAGCACGTCCTGCGCCGTCGGCCGTTCTGGAAGCAGCGCCTGCTGCGGCTGCTCACCAAGCCGCTGAAGCGGCTGTTCCTCGGCCGGGACGTCTGGCTGTTCGGGGAGCGGGGGGACACCGCCCAGGACAACGGCTGGCACCTGTTCCGGCACGTCCGCACCGTGGACAAGCGGCGCGGGGCCTACTACGTCATCCGGGCGGACAGCCCCGACCGCGACCGTCTGGCGGGCCTCGGACACGTCATCGCGCACAGCTCGTGGAAGCACAAGCTGCTGATGCTGCACGCGTCCGCGCTGATCAACGCGTACGACATCGACACCTACATGCTGCCCGACGGCTGGGACCGGACCCGCTACCTCAAGCACCTCAACTGGCGGGTGGGCGCCCGCCGGGTCTTCCTCCAGCACGGTGTGACGGACAAGGACGTCAGCAAGGGGTTGCACCGCAACCGCACCGGCGTCGACCTGATCCTCGCGGTGAGCCGGCACGAGGGCTGGTTCCTCTCGGAGGAGCTCGGCTACCAGGGGCAGGTGGAGGTCATCGGCTTCCCCCGCTTCGACGCGCTGGTCCCCGCCCGCGGTGGTCGCCGGATCCTCTTCATGCCGACGTGGCGCGCCTACCTGACCGTGGCCTCGTACAGCCGTGACGGGGGCGGGAGCGAAGCACGGCAGGCCATGCGCGACCGCTTCGCCGCGTCCGGCTATCGGGACTTCATGACGCGGTTCCTGAACGACCCGGATCTCCTGGCGGCCCTGGACAGATACGACTACACGCTCGACTTCCTGCCGCACTACGAGATGCGCGCGATGGTCGGGGAGATGGTGCCGGGCCACGACCGGGTCCGGATCATCGACCAGAACGAGATCAGCGTGCAGGAGGCCATGCGGCGCTGCGATCTCTTCGTCACGGACTGGTCGTCCACCGCGTTCGACGTCGCGTACCTCGGAACTCCCCTGGTCTACGCGCAGTTCGACGCCGAGGAGTACTGGGACGGCCACTACCAGAAGGGCTACTTCGACGCCCGCCGGGACGGCTTCGGTCCCGTCGGCGAAACGGTCGGAGAAGTGGTGGGCGAAGTGGTCCGCTACCTACGGGGAGGGTGTGAACGGGAGTCCGAGTACCTGCGGCGCGTGGAGAAGTTCTTCGAGCACCGGGACCGGCAGAACAACGCGAGGGCTTCGGAGGCGATCGACCGTCTCGTCCGGGGGTTGAATCAGTGATGTGGTGTGCCAGGAGGAAGTATGTCCCAAGCCAGTCGTGACGTGACCGTCGTCGTACCGTTCCGCGACGTCCAGAACTTCTTCGTCGAGTTCCTGGACTCGGTGGCCGCTCAGACGGCCTTCGCGCGTGCCCAGGTGATCCTCGTCGACAACGGCAGCAGCGACGGGTCGGTGGCCATCGCGAGCGATTTCGCCTCCCGCCACGCCAACGTCGACCTGATCCAGCAGCCGCAGGGCAGGGCAGGTGATGCGCGCAACGCGGGCATGGACATGGCCTCGACGCCGTACATCGTCTTCTGGGACGCCGACGACATCGTTCCCGAGCGGTCCCTCGAAGTGCTCCGCAACACCATCGTGAAGACCAGGGCCACGATCGTCGTGGGCCGCGAGAAGCACGTCCCGAAGCCGGTCAAGGCGCCGTGGCACAAGTACTTCGGCAAGAACGTCAAGACGGTCGGCAGCGTCGTCGACGTCCCCGACCTGATCCACTCGGCGTCCTGCTGGAACAAGATCTTCGATCTCGACCTGCTGCGCTCCCAGGGGATCCGGTTCGGGACCGGCACCGCCTTCGAGGACGCCTACGTCTCCCTGCCCGCGCTGCTGCTGTCCGAGCGCATCGCGATGGTCGACGCTCCCGTCTACGAGTACCGCAGGCGCGGCGACGGCACCTCCGTCATGGACACCATCTGGGACCTCCCGCGGAACTACGTCGACCAGCTCGTGATGCTGGAGTACCTCGCGGGGATGCGCCAGACCCTCTCCCCGTACCAGCAGGAGACCCTGGAGCGGTTCCTCGTCCGCAGCATGCAGGGGTTCCTGCTCAGGGCCCCCCGGGTGCTGTCGGAGGGCGACTGCCGGCAGCTGTTCGAGCGGTGCAGGCAGTTGTACTGGGGCATCACCGCGGAGCAGTTCGCCCGCAGCACGAACGACACCCGGCACCGGCTCGCCTACCTGGCGCTGCACTTCGGGGACTTCGACCTCTTCTACCGCCCGGCCGCCGTCCTCGGCTCGGTCTTCGGCCGCGAAGGGGATCTCTACGTCGACTACCCGGGGACGTCCTGGGGGCTGCCGCTCACCAAGGTCACCTCCGTACCGGCCCGCATCGAGGGCGTTACGGCGGGCGAGGCAGGCACGGCCGTCGTGCACGGCCGGTTCTCGGTCAACGGCGTCCCCGACGAACTGCTGGCCAAGCTCGAACTGCAGGTCTGGTTCGAACGCAGCGGCAAGACGCTCCCGGCGGTCAACCATGGGCAGACGCACGACAGGCCGGGTGAGACGGGCGCCGTCTTCAGCGTCACCGTCGACCCCCAGGAGTTCCCCTCGGGCTCCTTCCCCGTGCGGCTGGTGCTGTGCACCCGGGGCAGGGACGTCTCGCGCCCCTGCACCGTCTCCCCGGGGCTGGTGCAGCAGCCTCCGGTCAGCGGGTTCCAGGGGGTCACCCGCATCACGGCCGACGGCGGGAACGCCCAGCTCGTCATCGAGTCCACCCAGCACTGATCGAGATCCGCTCCAGAAATGGGGTATTCGGCAGAAATCAGGAGTCACACGTGTACGACCCCATCTACGACGTCGCCGTCGTCGTGCCCATCTTCAACGTGGAGAGATACCTCCAGGAGTGCCTGGACTCGCTGGCCCGCCAGACGATCTTCGACCGCTGCCAGGTGATCCTGGTCGACAACGGCAGCAGCGACGGCTCGCCGGCCGTCGCCGCGGCCTTCGCCGCGCTGCACCAGAACGTCTGGGCGTTCGTGCACCCCGAGGGGAAGGCCGGAGGCGCCAGGAACGCGGGGATGGACCTGGTCAGCGCCCGCTACATCACGTTCTGCGACTCCGACGACGTCCTGCCCGACGACGCCCTGGAGAACATGTGGCGGACCGCGGTCAAGGAACGCGTCCCGCTCACCATCGGACGGATGGAGACGTTCCCGGAGGAGACCAGCTGGCCCTGGCTCCGTTACTTCGGCACGCAGGTCCAGGTGCACCCGGGCATCGAGAACATCCCGGAGATGATCCACGGCGGAAGTGCCTGTCACAAGCTCTTCGACGTCGAGTTCATCCGCGCGAACAACATCCGGTTCCGTGAGGGCGTGCACTTCGAGGACGCGTTCTTCTCGGTCCCCGCGATGCTGCTCGCGGACCGCATCGCGATGGTGCCGAACACGGTCTACCGGTACCGCAAGCGCGCGGCCGAGGACTCCACCATGGACAAGCTGTGGGAGCGCACGGCGAACTATTGGGACCACCTCCTCCTGGAGGAGTACCTGATGACGCTCCGCCCCCGGCTCTCCGGTCACCGGGTGGAGGTCCTCAACCGCTTCCTGGTGCGCAGCTACCAGGGCTTCGCTCTGCGCGCACCGCAGGCCCTGCCCGAGGCGGAGCTCTTCCAGCTCTTCCAGCGGGCCCGCGCCGTCTACACGCAGGTGACACCCGACGCGATCGTGGCGTCCACCCACGACACCCGCCACCGGGTCCCGTTCCTCGCGATGTACATGAACTGGTACGAGCTGTTCGCGCGCCCGGACCAGGTGCTCACCGGAGTGTACGGACGCGGTGGCGACCTCTACCTCGACCTCAACGTGCCGAGCGCGCTGCTCCCGCTCACGAAGGTCTCCTCCACCAGCGTGCACGTGGAGCGCATCCAGGCCGACCCGGCCTCCGACGGAATCGTGGTCGCCGGCCGGTTCGTCCTCAACGGCCTGCCGATGACACGGCCCATGCGCAACGCCATGCAGCTGTGGGTGGAGAAGAGCGGTCAGATGGTGTCGGCGCGTCAGGTGTGGCGCAGTGACCTGAGCGCGACGCGCGACGATCTCGCCTGGGGCGGCTTCGAGGCGGTCGTCCCCGTGCGCACCGTCAAGGACGGCGAGTTCCCGCTGAAGCTGGTGTTCTGCACGTCGGGCCGGGACGTCTCCCGGCCGTGCATGACCACCACGGCGATGCTGCGCGGCGCCCGGCCCTTGAAGGTCGCGGACCACTGGGTCCTGCCACTGTCGAAGGGCAAGGACAACGCCGTTCTGACCGTCCGGCAGGCCGACGGCCGGGGCGGCGACAAGGACTGGGAGGACTTCCTCGAGGGGCTGGACCGGGAGCAGAAGAAGCGGAAGGCCCCCTTCTGGCGCGCCCGGGCCATCCGGCGGGCCACGCTCCGGTTCTTCCGCCGCAAGGAGATCTGGCTGATAGGCGAGCGCAAGGACACCGCGCAGGACAACAGCCTGCACCTGTTCACGTACCTGCGGAAGCACGATCGTCGACGCAAGGCCTACTACGTCATCGAGAAGGGCAGCGCGGACCGGGCCAAACTGAAGGGCCTGGGGAACGTGGTGGCGCACAGCTCGTGGAAGCACAAGCTGCTCATGCTGCACGCCTCGCTGCTCATCAACGCGTACGACATCGACTCGTACATGCTCCCCGACGGCTGGGACCGCACCAAGTACCTCAAGCACCTCAACTGGCGCGTGGGTGCCCGGCGGGTCTTCCTCCAGCACGGGGTCACCGACGAGGACGGCAGCAAGGCCCTGCACCGCAACCGGACCGGTGTGGACCTCGTGTTCGCGACCAGCGACCGGGAGGCCCAGTACTTCGCCGACCACATGCACTACGGGGACCGGGCCAGGGCGCTGGGCTTCCCGCGCTTCGACGCGCTGCAGCCGGACCGCGGCCGACGCCGGGTCCTGCTGATGCCGACCTGGCGCAAGTACCTCACGATCCCCTCCTACCTCCAGCAGGAGGGCGCGGATCAGGACGCCGTCGAGGAGATCTTCCGGGAGTCGACCTACCGGGCGTTCATGGTGCAGCTGCTGCGGCACCCCAAGCTCATGGAGGCACTGGAGTACTACGACTACGTACTCGACTTCCTGCCGCACTACGAGATGCGGAACATGGTCGACGGAGTCGTCCCCGACCACCCGCGGGTGCAGCGCCTGGACCAGACGAAGGTCAGCGTCCAGACGGCCTTGCGCCAGTGCGATCTGTTCATCACGGACTGGTCCTCGGTCCACTTCGACATGGCCTATCTCGGCACGCCGCTCGTCTACGCCCGGTTCGACCCGGACGAGTACTGGGCCAAGCACGCCAGGAAGGGCTACTTCGAGGCGTCGCAGGACGGCTTCGGGCCGGTGTGCGGAAACGTCGAGGACGTGGTGACCGAAGTGATCCGCTACCTCGGCAACGGATGCGTCCGCGAGCCGGAGTACGACCGCCGGGCGCGTTCCTTCTTCGCCTTCGAGGACCGCGAGAACTGCGCCCGTGCGACGGCGGCCATCGCGGAGCTCGCGGCGTCGGACGGCTGAGCGGCACGGCTCACCGGCCGGCGCGCAGCGTCACCACGCCGGTCAGGGCACGGTGGTCGGAGCAGTGGCGCAGACCGGCGCACGACGTCGGCAGCGCCAATGAGTCCGCCGAGTGGGCCCCGGTGATCTGCGCGGCGCGGGCGAAGAGGAGGTCGAGCTTGACGCCGGTCCCGCACGGGCCGGGGGAAGCGGTCCCGGTGAAGGTCCGCTCGCCGTGACCCGCACAGTGGCCCCGGTCGGCGTCGTCCAGCTCGCGATGCGCACCCCGGTTGCCGCCGTTCACCGCGGAGTCGACGGCCGTCCCGTACATCTGGTTCAGGCTGCGGTGGTGCGGCTGGGCGTTGAAGTCCCCGGCCACCAGGTAGGAACGGTGCGCCGCGGCGAAGGCGTCGAGCCGGGCACGCACCGCGGCGACCTGGCGTTCGTTCGGCGACCGGCCGTTCCTCGGAGCGGCCCGGGGCGTCAGATGCGTCGTGCAGAACGTCACGCCTGGCCGGGCGGCGAGCGGTGCGCACAGCAGCACGCGGCGCTCCGCCGTACCGTCCGACGGCAGCACGTAAGCGGTCGCCCGCCCGAGCGGCCACTTGCTGAACAGGGCGATGCCGTACGGTTCCGAGCCCCGGCACAGCCCCGTGCGCGCGCTCAGCGTGGGGGAGAACCGGGCGAAGTCGCCCCGGTCGGCAGGCCAGCCGGCCCTGCGCAGCCGGTCCCGAACCGCCTCGTACTGGCCGTGGCAGACCTCGTTGAGCGAGACCAGATCGGCCCTGCGGTTGCGGACCGAGGAGACCAGGGCGTCGACGAGCCCGTCGGACACCGAGCCGTGGTGCAGGGTGTTCCCGGCGATGTTCCAGTGCCACAGCCGGTACGTGGGCAGCGCGGCGGACGCGGGCGGGGCAGCGGTCAGCAGCGTGGACGCGGTGAGCAGGAACGACAGCAGGACGATCCGCCCCGTGCGCAGGCGGCTCCACGACGGCCGGCCGGCCGGATTCACGGCCGGACCGTCCGGGGACCGACGCACGACGCCCCCAACGCGCCGACCCTGCGCCGGAGTTCACGATCGGCGGTGACCACGGTGCAGGGCCGCCCGAGCCGCGCCACCAGCTCCACGATGTGATCGTCACCGCTGCCGTCGGCCGACTCCACCCGTACCCCGGGCACCGACCCGACACCCCGCGCGGCGCCCTCGACGACGAGGATCACCTCGGCCCCGGTCCGCTCCGCGTACGCCACCAGCCGGTCCCGCAGCCGCTCCGCCGCGCCCCGCCGGTCCCGCCACCACCCGTCCGGGACGGATCCGACGACATTGGCCCCGTCGACCACCAGCAGTTCACCCATGCTTCCAGGGTCCCACGGGGCGCGCCGACGCCTCCGCTTAGAGTGGAGTACGTGAACGGCGACTGGCTGATACGCGGACGCGACGGCAGACTCTGTGCCTACGCGTACGCCCCCGGCAACGACGCGATCGTCTGCCGCACGGAACTCGCCCCCGGCGGCCCCTGGTCACCCCCGCGCACGGTCGGCGGCGACCAGCGCCTGCACCCGCCCCTCGCGCTGGACCAGGGCGGTGACACCTACGTCCACCTCGTCTCCTGGCGCCCCACGGTCCCCGGCGAGTCCGGCCTCGTCCACTCGACGCACTTCCAGTCGCACCTCGCGGCGCTCGACTGGACGCCCATCGGCCACCCGAACAAGAAGGGCGACCGCACGGGCCCGCCCGCCGTCGCCGTCGACGCCCAGGGCCGCGCCCACGTCTTCGTCCGCAACAAGGGCGGCGGCGTCAGCATGCGCGCCCAGTTGGAGAAGGGCGGCTGGGGCCCGTGGCGCGACCTCAAAGGCACGGACGTCCGGGGCGAACTCGCCGCGGTGGCAGGGGAGTCGGGCCTGATCACGCTGTTCGCGGCGACCGCGGACGGCCTGCTGCGCTGGCGCCAGGAGAAGCCGGGCGAGACCCCGGTCAGGGACGAGAAGCCGCGGCCGGCGACGGTGCGTCCCGGCACCTTGTCCGCGCTGTCCACGTCGGCCGAGCACGCCACGCTCTTCTTCACCGACGACGACGGCGCCCTGTGCGCCTGGCGTGGCGACGAGGACCCCGTGCGGTTCCTGGACGCGGCGGGCCCGGGCCCGGTGGCGGCGGTCCGCTGCCGACTCGACGACGTGGACTGCACGTTGCTCGCGCAGCGCGCCCACAGCGGACGGGTGGCGTTCGCCGCGTACCCCACGGAGCTGGAGTCGGCGGGCGCGTGGTGGGCGGAATCCGGCCCGGCGCTCCCGCCGGACGCCCGCGTCGCCCTCGCGGAGGACGCCAACGGCCGCGTGGTGGCGGCCAGTTGCGTCCCGGGCGACCCGGACCGCATGCACCTCACCCGGCGCAAGGACGAAGCCGGCCTGGCCCTCGAGGCCTGGCGCCAGGTGCTCTAGCACGAAGGGGCGCGGGGAACTGCGCGACCAGCCCGAGCCGGTCCGCAGTCGCCCCACGCCCCTCGGTGTTCCAGGACGGAGCGCTACCCGTTACGCGGGCACGCTCGCGACCCCGGCCTCCAGGAACCGCTTGCCGTTCACCCGCTCCGACACACCCTCCCGGTCCAGGTACGGCGTGATGCCGCCCAGGTGGAAGGGCCAGCCGGCGCCCGTGATCAGGCACAGGTCGATGTCCTGGGCCTCGGCGACGACGCCCTCGTCGAGCATCAGGCCGATCTCCTGGGCCACCGCGTCGAGCACGCGGTCGCGGACCTGCTCCTCGGTCAGGACGACGTCGCCCTGCTTGAGGAGCGCGGCGACCTCGGGGTCCAGCTCCGGCTTGAAGCCGTTCTCCGCGGAGTAGACGTAGAAGCCGCGCTTGCCCGCCTTGACGACGGCCGCCAGGTTCGGGGACACCGTGAAGCGCTCCGGGAAGGCGCGGTTCAGGGTCTCCGAGACGTGCAGACCGATCGCCGGGCCGACCAGTTCGAGCAGGACCAGCGGCGACATCGGCAGGCCCAGCGGCTCGACCGCCTTCTCGGCGACCTCGACCGGCGTGCCCTCGTCGATGACGTTCTGGATCTCGCCCATGAAGCGGGTCAGGATGCGGTTCACGACGAACGCCGGGGCGTCCTTCACCAGCACCGCGGTCTTCTTCAGCTTCTTGGCGACGCCGAACGCCGTGGCCAGGGCCGCGTCGTCGGTCTGCTCGCCGCGCACGATCTCCAGGAGCGGGAGGATCGCGACCGGGTTGAAGAAGTGGAAGCCGACGACCCGCTCGGGGTGCTTCAGCTTCGACGCCATCTCGGACACCGAGAGGGACGAGGTGTTCGTTGCCAGGATCGCGTGCGCCGGGGCGACGGCCTCGACCTCGGCGAACACCTGCTGCTTGACGCCGATCTCCTCGAAGACGGCCTCGATGATGAAGTCGGCGTCGGCGAAGCCCTCGGCCTTGTCCAGCACACCGGAGACCAGGCCCTTGAGGCGGTTGGCCTTGTCCTGGTTGATGCGGCCCTTGCCGAGCAGCTTGTCGATCTCGGCGTGGACGTAGCCCACGCCCTTGTCGACGCGCTCCTGGTCGATGTCCGTGAGGACGACCGGGACCTCGAGGCGGCGCAGGAAGAGGAGGGCGAGCTGGCTGGCCATCAGGCCCGCGCCGACGACGCCGACCTTGGTGACCGGGCGCGCGAGCGACTTGTCGGGCGCACCCGCCGGACGCTTGCCGCGCTTCTGCACCAGGTTGAACGAGTAGATGCCGGCGCGCAGTTCGCCGCCCATGATGAGGTCGGCGAGTGCCTCGTCCTCGGCGTCGAACCCGGCCTGCAGGTCACCGCTCTTCGCGGCCGCGATGATGTCGAGCGCGCGGTAGGCGGCCGGGGCCGCGCCGTGCACCTTGCCGTCGGCGATGGCCTTGCCGCGCGCGACGGCCTGGTCCCACGCCTCGCCGCGGTCGACGTCGGGGCGCTCGACCTTGACGTCGCCCTTCAGCAGCTGGGCGGTCCAGATCAGCGACTGCTCCAGGAAGTCCGCACCCTCGAACAGCGCGTCCGCGATGCCGAGTTCGAAGACCTGCTTGCCCTTGAGCTGCTTGTTCTGGTTGAGCGAGTTCTCGATGATCACCGAGACCGCGCGGTCCGCGCCGATCAGGTTCGGCAGCAGCGCGCAGCCGCCCCAGCCGGGGACCAGCCCGAGGAAGACCTCGGGCAGCGAGAAGGCGGGGAGGGCCTTGGACACCGTGCGGTAGGTGCAGTGCAGACCGACCTCGACGCCGCCGCCCATGGCCGCGCCGTTGTAGTACGCGAACGTCGGCACGGCCAGACCCGAGAGGCGCTTGAAGACCTCGTGGCCGCCCTTGCCGATGGCGAGCGCGTCGTCGTGCTTCTTCAGCAGCTCGACGCCCTTGAGGTCGGCGCCGACCGCGAAGATGAACGGCTTGCCGGTGATGCCGACACCGACGATGTCACCGTCGGCCGCCTCCTTCTCGACCTGGTCGATGGCGGCGTTCAGGTTCGCCAGCGAGCCGGGGCCGAAGGTGGTCGGCTTGGTGTGGTCGAAGCCGTTGTCCAGCGTGATGAGCGCGAACCGGCCCGCGCCGTACGGCAGTTCCAGGTGGCGTACGTGCGCGGACGTCACGACCTCGCCCGGGAACAGCTCCGCGGCGCCCTTGAGGAGCTCAGTGGTGGTGGTGCTCACTTGTCGCCTCCGGCGTCCTTGTGGTGCGGGTTCTCCCAGATCACCGTGGCGCCCATGCCGAAGCCGACGCACATGGTGGTGAGGCCGTAACGGACCTCCGGCTGCTCCTCGAACTGACGGGCCAGCTGCGTCATCAGACGCACGCCCGACGAGGCGAGGGGGTGACCGAACGCGATGGCGCCGCCGTACTGGTTGACGCGCGCGTCGTCGTCGGCGATGCCGTAGTGGTCCAGGAACGCGAGGACCTGGACGGCGAACGCCTCGTTGACCTCGAAGAGGTTGATGTCCTCGATGGACAGGCCCGCCTTGGCGAGCGCCTTCTCCGTGGCCGGGATCGGGCCGTAGCCCATGACCTCCGGCTCGACGCCCGCGAAGGCGTAGGAGACGAGGCGCATCTTGACCGGCAGGTTGTTCTCGCGGGCGAACTCCTCGCTCGCGATGATCGACGCGGTGGCGCCGTCGTTCAGACCCGCGGCGTTACCGGCCGTGACCCGGCCGTGCGTGCGGAACGGCGTCTTGAGACCCGCGAGGTTCTCCAGCGTCGTGCCCGGGCGCATCGGCTCGTCGGCGGTGACCAGGCCCCAGCCGGTCTCGCCGACCTCGGCGTTGGTGTTGCGCACCGAGATCGGGACGAGGTCCTGCTGGATCTTCCCGTTCGCGTACGCCTTCGCCGCCTTCTCCTGCGAGCGCACGGCGTACTCGTCGGCGCGCTGCTTGGTGATGTGCGGGTAGCGGTCGTGCAGGTTCTCGGCGGTCATGCCCATGAACAGGGCGGACTCGTCGACGAGCTTCTCCGAGACGAACCGCGGGTTCGGGTCGACGCCCTCGCCCATGGGGTGACGGCCCATGTGCTCGACGCCACCGGCGATGACGGCGTCGTACGCGCCGAACGCGACGGAGCCGGCGGCGGTGGTGACGGCGGTGAGCGCACCGGCGCACATGCGGTCGATGGAGTAGCCCGGGACCGACTGCGGCAGGCCCGCGAGGATGCCCGCGGTGCGGCCGAGGGTCAGGCCCTGGTCGCCGATCTGCGTGGTCGCGGCGATGGCGACCTCGTCGATCTGCTTCGGGTCCAGGTTCGGGTTCCGGCGCAGCAGCTCCCGGATGGCCTTCACGACGAGGTCGTCGGCGCGGGTCTCGTGGTAGATGCCCTTCGGGCCCGCCTTGCCGAACGGGGTGCGGACGCCGTCGACGAAGACGACGTCCCTGACGGTACGAGGCACGATGGCTCTCCTCCAAGATGCGGGACGGCACTGCCACGGCGCGCGGCTGAGCGCGCGCTCATGCCCTCATGCTACTTGCGGGTAACCATGCTGCCCAGTCCCCCCGGCCGGAGCGGCGAACGTCACATCCCCACCGGCGATCGTCCCGGCCATCGGAGCGGAGGAGGAGACGACGTCCCGGACGAAGGTCCACCGGCGCACCCCGCACCGCCGCAGGGCGCTCCCGTGGTCGGCGACCATCACGACGGCCGCCCCCGCGAGCAGCGCCCGCCAGGCCGTGGTGACCAGGTGCCGGGCCGGTCGCGGCAGCCGGCCGAAGCCCTCGCGCAGCCGCCGGCAGTGGAACGGCACGTGGCGTTCCTCGTCGGCCAGGATCCGCCCGGCCACCTCCGCGAGCAGCGGATCGGGGCAACCGTCCCGCAGCGCCCGGTAGTAACGGAGGGCGATGACCTCGGCCACCATCAGGACGAGCAGTTCGAGCCGCAGCCCGAGCAGCCGCCGCAGCCGGACGAACGCGGCGTCGGTCCAGTGCGAGCCGAGGGTGCCCGCCCCGGCGGCGGCGAGCACCTTCGCGAGCAGCCGGGCGTGGCTCTGCTCCTCGGCGACGAACAGCCGGGCCGCCGCCGTGTACCCGGGATCGCCGGCCCGCACGGCCTTGGCGAGCAGCTCCGCGCCGTCCCCGTCCTCGCCGACCTGGAACCGCTGGACGCTGCGCACCAGTGCGGCGGGCAGCCGCGCGCCCTGCTCCCACTCCGGATCCCCGGCCGCTGCCCGGTCCTCCCGGGCGGCCTCGAAGGCCGCCACCCAGTCGCCGTAGCCCGGCTGTCCCGCCTCGTCCCGCTTCTTTTTGAACATGCTCAGAAACTAGTGAGTTTTGAGCGCGTTCAAAATGCTGCGCATGTCCTGGTTCTGCAACAACGGAGGAGCAGGCAACGGCGGAGTCCCGTGTGCCGTACGCGGACGTACGGGACACGGGACTCTGCCGAACGGCGAAAAGGGCAGCTCAGGCGCGTGCCGTCGCGGCGAGCGCCGCCACGAGCACCGGGGTGACCTGCTCCACCTGCCAGCGCCGCGCGCCGTGCGAGGCCAGCGCCGCCGCCACGGAGTCGGCGTCCACGGCCGACGGCGGCTCCCAGCACACCCGGCGCACCGTGTCCGGCGTGATCAGGTTCTCCTGCGGCATGTGCAGCGTCTCGGCGAGCGCCGACACCGCGGTCCGCGACGCCGAGAGGCGGGCCGCGGCGGCCGGGTCCTTGTCGGCCCAGGCCCGCGGCGGCGGCGGACCGGCGACCGGCTGCCCCGGCTGCGGCAGCTCGGCGTCGGGCAGCGCCCTGGCCCGGTCGACCGCGGCCTGCCACTGCTCCAGCTGACGGCGTCCCATCCGGTGCCCGAAACCGGGCAGGGCGGACAGGGCGTGCACGTTCACCGGCAGGGCGAGGGCGGCCTCGACGATCGCCGTGTCGCTGAGCACCTTGCCGGGTGACACGTCCCGCCGCTGGGCGACCTTGTCGCGCGCGGTCCACAGCTCCCGTACGACGGCCATCTGGCGACGGCGGCGCACCTTGTGCATGCCCGACGTCCGGCGCCAGGGGTCCTTGCGCGGCGGCGCGGGCGGCGCCGTGGCGATCGCCTCGAACTCCTGGTGGGCCCACTCCAGCTTGCCCTGCCGGTCGAGCTCCTTCTCCAGGGCGTCGCGCAGGTCGACGAGCAGCTCCACGTCGAGCGCGGCGTAGCGCAGCCAGGGCTCGGGCAGCGGACGGGTCGACCAGTCGACCGCGGAGTGCCCCTTCTCCAGCGAGTAGCCCAGCACGTTCTCGACCATCGCGCCGAGTCCCACCCGCGGGAAGCCCGCGAGGCGTCCGGCCAGCTCGGTGTCGAAGAGCCGCGAGGGCACCATGCCTATTTCGCGCAGGCACGGCAGGTCCTGGGTGGCGGCGTGCAGGTCCCACTCGGCGTCGCCGATGGCGGCGCCGAGCTCGGACAGGTCGGGGCAGGCGACGGGGTCGATCAGCGCGGACCCGGCCCCCTCGCGGCGCAGCTGGACCAGATAGGCCCGCTGCCCGTAGCGGTAACCGGAGGCGCGCTCGGCGTCGACCGCGACCGGCCCCGTGCCGGCGGCGAACGCCGCGACGACATGCGCCAGCGAGGACGCGTCGGCGATCACCGGGGGGATCCCCTCGCGCGGTTCGAGCAGTGGAGTCGGCGCCCCTTCCGCAGATCCGCCGTCGTCCGGAGGAGCGCCTCCGGTGGTGCGCAGTGAACTGTCTGCTGCGGTCTCTTGGGCGTCGGTCACCTGTCAAGGGTATCTGTGAACGGACGACGCCCGTCGACGGAACGTTCCGTCGACGGGCGCTGAAGGTGCGTAAACCGGAAGGATCCGGCCACTCTCCGATCAGTGGATGATTCCGGTGCGCAGGGCGACCGCCACCATCCCGGCCCGGTCACCCGTGCCGAGCTTGCGTGCGATCCGGGCGAGGTGACTCTTGACGGTCAGGGCGGACAGGCCCATCGAGACGCCGATGGCCTTGTTCGACTGGCCCTCGGCGACGAGCCGGAGCACCTCCACTTCTCGGCCCGACAGCTCCCGGTAGCCGCCCGGGTGGCTCGGGGCACCCGGGGGGCGGCGGTGCATGCGGGCGGCGGCGCCGATCGGGGCGGCGCCGGGGCGGGTGGGCAGACCGACATTGGTACGGGTGCCGGTGACGACGTAGCCCTTGACGCCGCCCGCGAGGGCGTTGCGCACGGCACCGATGTCGTCGGCGGCGGAGAGGGCCAGGCCGTTGGGCCAGCCCGCGGCTCGGGTTTCGGAAAGGAGCGTCAGGCCGGATCCGTCAGGGAGGTGGACGTCGGCGACGCAGATGTCGCGGGGGTTGCCGATGCGGGGACGAGCCTCCGCGACGGACGAGGCCTCGATGACGTCACGTACACCGAGCGCCCACAGGTGGCGGGTCACGGTGGAACGGACGCGGGGGTCGGCCACGACCACCATCGCGGTCGGCTTGTTCGGGCGGTAGGCGACCAGGCTTGCGGGCTGCTCGAGGAGAACGGACACCAGGCCTCCTGGGGTGCGGGACGGGGGACCGGCTCTGGGGATGAAGCCGGGGCGAACCGTGCTTTCAAGGTCACAGAGGTCTTCGGCAGCAAACCCGCCCGCCTTTAGAGAAAGATCACGATTTGGTGAGTAACAATTCACGCAATTCGGACACATTATCGATCATCCGAAGATCGAACCGAATCGAAACGAGCAACGGCCGCGTCGGGTGTGCACCCGACGCGGCCGAAAACAGTCCCTGCCAGCCACCGATATCCGCCCGAACTCAGGACGGATGCGGCCCCCTGCGCTGCGGCAGCGTCACCACCGCGCTGTCGCCGCCCGCCACCACCGGCGGCAGCCCGGCGACCTGGCACAGCAGTTCGCACCAGGCCGCGAGGTGCGCCGCGGTGTCCGGCACCCCGCCCAGGCCCTCGCGCGGGGTCCACGACGCCCGGATCTCGATCTGCGAGGCGGCGGGCCGGTCGCCGATCCCGCCGAAGTAGTGCGAACTGGCCCGGGTGACCGTGCCCGACGGCTCTCCGTAGCCGAGACCGCGGGCCTGGAGCGCGCCGGTCAGCCAGGACCAGCACACGTCGGGCAGCAGCGGATCGGCGGCCATCTCGGCCTCCAGCTCCGCCCGCACCAGCGTCACCAGACGGAAGGTGCCGTGCCACGCCTCGTGTCCGGCCGGATCGTGCAGCAGGACCAGGCGGCCGTCGGCCAGATCCTCGTCGCCGTCGACCACCGCGGCCTCGAGCGCGTACGAATAAGGGGCCAGGCGCTGGGGCGGGCGCGTGGGGTCGACCTCGATCTCCGGACGCAGGCGTGCGGAGCGCAGGGCGTCGACCGCCGTGCGGAAGGCCAAGGGGGTGGGGTCGTCCTTTTGTGCAGCGTTCATGTCCCGAGCGTTCTGCCCCTCCCGCACCGATTCACTCATCCCGACGGAGCCCACAGAGTAAGGGGAAGGAACGCCGTGCGCGGGTAAGGACACCGCGCGGGGGGAGGGAGAGCCTCCGCAGGTGCCGTTCCCGGCGGACTTCCGGGGCGTGCGAGACTTTCCGACGTGAGTGCCAACAGCAAGGCCACGGGCCAGCAGCCGTCAGCGACGTACGAATCCGCCTTCCTCAAGGCGTGCCGGCGCGAGCCGGTGCCGCACACGCCGGTGTGGTTCATGCGCCAGGCGGGGCGTTCACTGCCCGAGTACCGCAAGGTCCGCGAGGGCATCCCGATGCTGGAGTCGTGCATGCGGCCCGAGCTCGTCGCCGAGATCACGCTGCAGCCGGTGCGCCGCCACAAGGTCGACGCCGCCATCTACTTCAGCGACATCGTCGTGCCGCTCAAGGCCATCGGCATCGACCTCGACATCAAGCCCGGCGTCGGACCCGTCGTCGCCAACCCGATCCGGGCCCGCGCCGACCTCGCCCAGCTGCGGGACCTGACGCCGGAGGACGTCTGGTACGTCACGGAGGCCATCGGGCTGCTCACCGCCGAGCTCGGCGAGACGCCGCTCATCGGGTTCGCGGGCGCCCCGTTCACCCTCGCGAGCTACCTCGTGGAGGGCGGCCCGTCGCGCAACCACGAGAACACCAAGGCCCTCATGTACGGCGACCCGCAGCTCTGGGCCGACCTGCTGGACCGGCTCGCCGAGATCACCTCCACCTTCCTCAAGGTGCAGATCGAGGCGGGCGCCAGCGCCGTGCAGCTCTTCGACTCGTGGGTCGGGGCCCTGTCGCCCGCCGACTACCGACGCTCCGTCATGCCCGCGTCGACGAAGGTCTTCCAGGCCGTCGAGGGCTACGGCGTGCCCCGGATCCACTTCGGCGTCGGCACCGGTGAGCTGCTCGGACTGATGGGCGAGGCCGGCGCGGACGTCGTCGGCGTCGACTGGCGGGTGCCCCTCGACGAGGCCGCGCGCCGCGTCGGCCCCGGCAAGGCGCTGCAGGGCAACATCGACCCGGCGATCCTCTTCTCCACCCCCGAGGCCGTCGAGGCCAAGGCGCGCGAGGTGCTCGACGCCGCCGCGGGCCTGGAGGGCCACGTCTTCAACCTCGGGCACGGCGTCCTGCCGAGCACCGACCCGGACGCGCTCACCCGCCTCGTCGACCACGTCCACACGCAGACGGCCCGCTGACACCGGCGCACGGCCGCGGTGCTCAGCCGGCCCGCACCGCGGCCACCGCCTTCCGCGCCGCCACCAGCACCGGGTCCCACACCGGTGAGAACGGCGGCGCGTAGCCGAGGTCGAGCGCCGTCATCTGCTCCACCGACATCCCCGCGGTCAGCGCGACCGCCGCGATGTCGACCCGCTTCGCGGCGCCCTCGCGGCCCACGATCTGCACGCCGAGCAGCCGTCCGGTGCGCCGCTCGGCGAGCATCTTCACCGTCATCGCGGCGGCGCCCGGGTAGTAACCCGCCCGGCTCGTCGACTCGATGGTCACCGTCACGTACTGCAGCCCGGCCCGCCGCGCGTCCTTCTCGCGCAGCCCCGTGCGGGCGATCTCCAGCTCGCACACCTTGCTGACGGCCGTCCCGACGACGCCGGGGAACGTCGCGTAGCCGCCGCCCACGTTCGATCCGATGACCTGCCCGTGCTTGTTCGCGTGCGTGCCGAGCGCGATGTGCCGCTCGCTGCCCGACACCAGGTCGAGCACCTCGACGCAGTCGCCGCCCGCCCAGATGTCCTCGTGCCCGCGCACCCGCATGCTCAGGTCCGTGAGCAGACCGCCGTGGGCGCCCAGCGGCAGCCCGGCGGCCTTCGCCAGCGTCGTCTCCGGACGCACCCCGATCCCCAGCACCACGACGTCCGCCGAAAACTCGGCGTCCTCGGTGGCCACGGCCCGCACCCGCCCGTCGTCCCCGGTGAGGACCTTCGTCACCTCGGCGTCGTCGACCATGGTGATGCCCAGACCCACCATTGCCTCGTGCACCAGGCACCCCATGTCCGGGTCGAGCGTCGACATCGGCTCGGCGCCGCGATTGACCACGGTCACCTCGTAACCGCGGTTGATGAGCGCCTCGGCCATCTCCACCCCGATGTACCCGGCGCCCACGACCACCGCCCGCCGCCCGTCCGTCGCCCGCAGCGTGTCGAGCAGCGCCTGACCGTCGTCGAGGGTCTGCACCCCGTGCACCCCGGGCGCGTCGATGCCGGGCAGCGCGGGCCGCACCGGCCGGGCCCCCGTCGCGATCACGAGCTTGTCGTACGAGGTCCAGGACTCGGCGCCGCCGTCCAGCTCCCGGGCGCGCACCCGCCGCCCCGCGACGTCGATCTCCACGACCTCGGTCCGCATCCGCAGATCGATCCCGCGCGCCCGGTGCTCCTCGGGGGTGCGCGCGATCAACTCGTCCCGCTCGCCGACCTGGCCGCCCACCCAGTACGGGATGCCGCACGCCGAGTACGACGTGAAGTGGCCGCGTTCGAAGGCCACGATCTCCAGCTCGTCCGGGCCGCGCAGCCGGCGCGCCTGCGACGCGGCGGACATGCCCGCCGCGTCGCCCCCGATGACCACGAGCCGCTCACGCACAGGATTCTCAGCACTCATGTGCCCACGCTACGTGGCGCGCCCGCGTCAGTCCTGCTCGCCGGGGTCCTTCGCCCTCGGGTGCGCGGGCAGCGGGCCGAGCGCCGTCCGGACCGGCTCCGGCTCGCGCCGGCGCGGCAGCCGGGGCCGCACGAGCCGCAGCCACAGGAACACCAGGAGCGCCGTCACCGCCGCGAACGGCAGCACCGCCGCGAGCACCATCGCGATCCACTTCAGGACGTTCACGAACGCGTTCCAGCCACCGGACAGCGCGTCCAGGAATCCCGGATCGTCGTCCCGCGCGGCCGTGGCGCCGGACGTCTCGCTCAGCCGCACCGTGATCGTCGCCAGCGACGTACGGTCCTTGAGGGACGCCTGCTGCGCGAGCAGTGCCTCCAATTCGGCCTGCCGCCCGCTCAGTTCGCCCTCCAGGGTCACGACGTCGCTCAACTTCGTCGCCCGGTCCATCAGTTCCCTGACCCGGGCGACGCTCGCCCGCTGCGACCTGATCCGGCTCTCCACGTCGACGACCTGGTCGGTGACGTCCTTCGCCGACTCGTTGCGCGCCAACAGCTCGCCCGCACCGGACAGTTCGTCCAGCACCTCCTCGTACGACTCCTGCGGCACCCGGAGCGTGACGCGGGTGCGCTGGTGGCCCTTGCCGTCGCGGTCGGTCGTCTCGTTGCCGACGTAGCCGCCCGCCGTCTCGGTGGCCGTGCGCGCCTTGTCCAGCGCGTCCGGCACGTCCTTGACGCGCACGGACAGCTGCGCCGTGCGGATGATGTGGACGCCGGTCAGCTTCGGCGGTTTCTTGGCGTTCGTACCGCCGGAGCCGCCGGAGCGGCTGTTGCCCGCGCTGCTCGCGCCTTTCTTGTCCTGCTGTTCGGCCGGCGCCGCGGCCTTGGCACCGTCGCCGCTGTCGGAGGCGCCGGTCGAGCTGCCGGAGCAGCCCGTCACGGCGAGCGCGGCGGCGAGCAGGACGGCGGCCAGGGCGTGAACGGGCCGCAGGCGCCGTGGTGTACCGGAAACGTGCATCGACATACCCCCGAGGGACGTGACGGTCAGCGGACGCCTCCTTCGACGCGCGAGCGGCCCGCGACGGTGGTTGCCGAGGGGTCCCGAACCGGTCACGTTCAGGACTCGTCCGAGACACCCCGGGCGTTCTGAGAGAGTGGGGGCATGCGCGAAGCGGACACACGTACGGGAACAGGACAGGGCCGTGACGTCCTCGTCATCGGCGGCGGCATCGCGGGACTCGCGGCCGCCCATCGACTGCTCGACGGCGACGAGCCGGTGAACGTGACGGTCCTGGAGGCGTCCGACCGGCTCGGCGGCAAGCTGCTCGCGGGCGAGATCGCCGGCGCCCGCGTCGACCTCGGCGCCGAGTCGATGCTGGCACGGCGCCCCGAGGCGGTCGGCCTGGCGAAGGCCGTCGGTCTCACCGACCGGCTCCAGCCGCCGTCCACCGCGACCGCCTCGATCTGGACCCGCGGCGCCCTGCGCCCCATGCCCAAGGGCCACGTCATGGGCGTCCCCGGCACCGCCGAAGCGCTCGCCGGCGTGCTCTCCGACGAGGGTCTCGCCCGGATCGAGCAGGACGCCGACCTCCCGCCCACCGAGACCGGTGACGACGTCGCGGTCGGCGAGTACGTCGCGGCCCGGCTCGGCCGCGAGGTCGTCGACCGGCTCGTCGAACCGCTCCTCGGCGGCGTCTACGCGGGCGACGCCTACCGCATCTCGATGCGCAGCGCCGTCCCCCAGCTCTTCGAGGAGGCCACCCGGCACCGGTCCCTGACGGAGGCGGTCCGCGCGATCCAGGACCGCGCGGCGGCCGGCCGGCAGACGGGCCCGGTCTTCACCGGCATCGAGGGCGGCATCGGCACGCTGCCGGCCGCGGTGGCCGAGTCGGTACGGGCGAAGGGCGGCGAGATCCTGCTCGGCACCCGGGCGTCCACCCTGGGAGCGCTGGGCACCGCCCGGGCGGCCACGGACGACGCGCAGTGGCGCGTCGGGACGGCGGACGGCCGCACCTTCTTCGCCGACCAGGTGATCATCGCCCTCCCGGCCCCCGCGGCGGCCAGCCTGCTGCGCACCGCGTCCCCCAAGGCGTCCCAGGAGCTGCGCAGCATCGAGTACGCCTCGATGGCCCTGATCACCCTCGCCTACCGCACCGACGACGCCCGCCTCCCCGAAGGCAGCGGATTCCTCGTCCCGCCGGTCGACGGACACACGATCAAGGCGGCCACCTTCGCCTCCCACAAGTGGGGCTGGATCGCCGACGAGAACCCCGGCCTCCGCGTCGTCCGCACCTCCGTCGGCCGGCACGGCGACGAGCGGGACCTCGGCCGCGACGACCAGGACCTCGTCGGCATCGCCCGGCACGACCTGCGCGAGGCCACCGGACTGACCGCCGTCCCGGTCGCCTCCCGCGTCACGCGCTGGCAGGACGGCCTGCCCCAGTACCCGGTCGGTCACACCGCCCGGGTCGCCCGGGTCCGCGAGCACATCGGGCAGTTGCCCGGCATCACGGTCTGCGGAGCCGCGTACGACGGCGTGGGCATCCCGGCGTGCATCGCGAGCGCGCACGCCGCGGTCGACGAACTGCGCGGGGACACCAGCACCCGCGAGGACCTGAAGGCGAACCCGGTGCAGAGCCTGCACGGCGGAGCGGGAGAATGAGGGACATGAGCGACGAGAACACCACCACCGACCCGGCGGCCGACCGCATCCCGAACAAGGGCAAGCTGGCGAAGGACCTGAACGAGGTCATCCGCTACACGCTCTGGTCGGTCTTCAAGCTGAAGGACGTCCTGCCCGAGGACCGGACCGGTTACGCGGACGAGGTCCAGGAGCTGTTCGACCAGCTCGCCGCCAAGGACGTCACGATCCGCGGCACCTACGACGTGTCCGGGCTGCGCGCCGACGCCGACCTGATGATCTGGTGGCACGCGGAGACCGCGGACCAGCTCCAGGAGGCGTACAACCTCTTCCGCCGCACGAAGCTCGGCCGCGCCCTGGAGCCGGTCTGGTCGAACATGGCGCTGCACCGCCCCGCCGAGTTCAACCGCTCGCACATCCCGGCGTTCCTGGCCGACGAGAACGCCCGCGACTACGTCTCGGTCTACCCGTTCGTCCGCTCCTACGACTGGTACCTGCTGCCCGACGACGAGCGCCGCAAGATGCTCGCCGACCACGGCAAGATGGCGCGCGGCTACCCGGACGTGCGGGCCAACACGGTCGCCTCGTTCTCGCTCGGCGACTACGAGTGGATCCTCGCCTTCGAGGCCGACGAGCTGTACCGCATCGTCGACCTCATGCGTCACCTGCGCGCCTCCGAGGCCCGCCGCCACGTGCGCGAAGAGGTCCCCTTCTACACCGGCCGCCGCAAGTCGGTCGCGGAGCTCGTCGAGGGCCTCGCGTAATTCGGTTGCCGCACCGTCCTGGCTCGGGCTTTCATCGGGAAGTCCGAGCCATTGACGTAGAGGTGGTGTTGTATGCCCACGGCCCTCGGGACCGTTCTCGCATCCGCTGCGTGAACTCCCGGATGCGAGGCGGGAATCCAGCCGACCGCTGTCCCTACCGCATCGCTCAGGAGTCGTTTCCACGATGTCCCGCAACACCTCTCGACGGGCCCGTACCGAGGCCCGTGCCGAGTCCTTCCGCTGTCTGAACTGCGGCCTCGACGTGTCGATGTCCGCCGTCGGCACGGGTCATCGCAATCATTGCCCGACCTGCCTGTGGAGCCGTCATCTCGACGACACCCCGGGGGACCGGGCGGCCGACTGCGGTGCCCGGATGGAGCCGCTCGCCATCTCCGTGCGCGGGGACGGCGAGTGGATCATCGTTCATCGGTGCACCGGCTGCGGTGTGCTGCATGCCAATCGCACGGCGGGCGACGACAATGCGCTGCCGCTGACCCGGTTGGCTGTTCGGCCGCTCGTCCAGTCGCCGTTCCCGTTCGAGCGGCTGGGGGCTTTGTAGCCCGTCGCGCTGTGCCGGGGCGGGGTCTCGGGGCGCTGCCCCGGACCCCGCTCCTCAATCGCCGGAGGGGCTTGAATGGGGCTTGAATGGGCCCCGCTCCTCGGTCGTCGGAGGGGATCGGACGGGCTCAGCTGCCCAGTGGTGTGGGCTCGGGGTGTGGGGCGCATGCCGCGGATCGATGCTCCGGCACCCGGCCCTCCAGCAGATACGCGTCCAGGTAGCCGTTGACACACTTGTTGGGGCCGCCCGCGATGCCGTGCGTGCCCGCGTCCTTCTCCGTCACCAGGGCCGAACCGGCGAGCCGCCGGTGCAGTGCGCGGGCCCCCGCGTAGGGCGTCGCCGCGTCCCGTTCCGCCGCGAGGATCAGGGTGGGCGGCAGCTCGCCCGGCAGGGTGCGCACGTCGGCCGGGCGCTGCCGCGGAGCCGGCCAGTAGGCGCACGGCAGGTTCATCCACGCGTTGTCCCACGTCTCGAACGGCGCGACGCGCGCGAGCCGCGAGTTGTCCCGGTCCCAGGTGCGGAAGTCCGTCGGCCAGGGCGCGTCGTTGCACTCCACCGCCGTGTAGACGGCGTTGCCGTTCTCGTTCTCGACGGCCGCCGCCGGGGTCGGCGCGGCCTGGTCGATCAGCGGCTTCGGGTTGCCCTCGAGGTACTCGGACAGGGCCACGGCCCGCATCGGCCAGTAGTCGTCGTAGTACCCGGCCTGGAGGAAGGCCGACTGGAGCTGCCCGGGACCGACCTTCTTGCCCGCCGGCCGGTGGGCAAGTTCCGCGCGCACCTTCTCGTAGGAGCGCAGCACCTCCTCGGGCGTCGTGCCCAGGTGGTAGGTGTCGTCGTGCCGGGCGACCCAGGTCCTGAAGTCGGCCCAGCGGCCCTCGAACGCCCGCGACTGCACCAGGTTGTTCTCGTACCAGATCCGGTCGGGACGCGGGTCGACCGCCGAGTCGAAGACCAGGCGGCGCACGTGCGAGGGGAACAGCTCCGCGTACACGGACCCGATGTACGTGCCGTACGAGGCGCCCAGGTACGTGAGCTTCGGCTCGCCGAGGGCGGCCCGCAGCACGTCCAGGTCACGGGCGTTGTTGAGGGTCGTGTAGTGCCGCAGGCCCGGGTTCTTGGCGCAGCCCGCCGCGTACGACCTGGCCTGTGCGATCCGCTCCAGCTTGTACGAGGCGGAGGGGTGCGTCGGCGCCTGCGTCGGGGCGTGCGCGAACCGCTTCGGGTCCTGGCAGGACAGCGGCGCCGACCGGCCGACCCCGCGCGGCGCGTAGCCGACCAGGTCGTAGGCGGCGCCGATCCGCTTCCACTCCGGCATCAGGCCGACCAGCGGGAAGTACATGCCGTTGCCGCCGGGGCCGCCCGGGTTGAAGACGAGCGCGCCCTGGCGGGCGATCTTCTCGGTGCCCCGCTTGCCGGTCGCCTTCACCCGGCTGACGGTCAGCTTGATCTGCTTGCCGTCGGGGTGGGCGTAGTCGAGCGGGACGGCGACGGTGCCGCAGGTGACGGGTTCGGGCAGGTTCTCCACGGCCGGGCAGGCACCGAAGCGGACGCCGGCGGCCGCGGCGCGCTGCGCGGCGGCCGCGGTGCCCAGGGTCTCGGGAGAGATGGGGGAGACGGGAGAGATGGGGGAGACGGGGGAGATGGGAGAGACGGGAGGGACGGGGGAGTCGCCGGCGGTCGCGCTGCCCGCGGGCGCGGCCACGAGGGCCGACAGGACCAACGATGCCGCGGTGGCGCAGAGGGCGGATGCTGCTCTCATCGCTTGGGTGGATCCCTTTCGTCGAGCTCTCGAAGCCTTGCGGCTCGCGAATTAAAGGGATCCTTGGGGCGGCAGTTGGTGAAGTAAAGCACCAGGTCGCGGGTGTCGGATCAAATGACCCCGATGCGTCGTCCGGGCGTTCTCAGGTCACTCGACCGTGGTCCGGCGGCCGCCGCCGAGTGCCGCGCGCACCTGCGGGTCGTCCACCGCGCGCACCCCGCGCACCGCCACCGCGAGCAGGCTGCCCGTGCCCTTCGGCAGCGCGGCGAGCAGCCGCTGACCGGTGGGGGAGGCCCAGCGGGTGTACGGGTGGATCTCGATCCGGGCGATCGCCAGACAGCTCAGGGTGAGCAGCAGCGGCAGCGCGAACCAGGCGGCCACCAAGGTCCCGGGCGCCGTGTCCTGACCGGGCATCAGGGTGGCGAGCGCGCCGAGGGCCAGCACCACGACCACCGCGGCCTGCACCTGCCGCACCGCCCCGGCGATCGTCGACCGGGCGGCGTCCGGCACGGCGAGTCCGGCCGCGACGAGTCGCTCGGCCAGCGTGCGCACGGCCTCGCCGGCGGCCGCGGTCGCCCGCAGCGGCGCTATGCGCGACTGCCCGTCGGGTCCGATCGCGCCGAGCACCGAACACTCCATGGCGTCCCGGCCCTCGGGGTCGACCACCGTCGCCCATCCGGTGTGCGCGAGCAGCAGTCGGCGGCTGCGGGCCAGCGACACCAGCGTCACGTCCGCGACCCGGCCGGGCCCGCCCGACAGGAACGCCGTCTCGTACAGGGACAGTTCGTGCCCCCGGTGCGCGTCGCCCGCGAGGCGCTCGCTGTCGGCGGCGCGCGCGACCGCGAGGCAGAGGCGCCCGCAGGACACGAGCGCGGCGGCGCCGGCCATGAGGAGGAACAGGACCCAGAACATGCGCAGTTTCTACGGCAGGTGTTTGGGCGACCGCTACGGCCTGTTCACTATGCGGACGGAGTGTTAGCGGGATGTGACGTTCCGCTTGTTCGTCCTGCCCGGGTTCGGTGACTTCTTCCCCTTGCCTGCCGCGGCGCTGCCCCGGGGAGGTTCCGACTTGGGCCGCGACGCGGCCGGGGGCAGCGGGAACGACGCGGTGGGCGTCGGCGACACCGGTGTCGGGGTGCCGGGGGACGGGGTCGGGCCGGGCGGGGCGGCGGAGCGGGTCGCCGGGGGCGGGCTCGCGGTGGCCGCGTCCCTGGCCAGTGCGTCGAAGTCGACGAGGCCGGTCGCCTCCAGGACCTTGATGTGGTCCAGGACCGTGGTGTTCGCGTCGTCCGCGAGGTCCCGCACCAGCGAGTTGCGGGTCGAGGCGCGGACCTGGGCCACGAGCGAGAACACCTGCCCGTGCGCACGGCGCAGCACGTTGGCGAACTTCCGCTCGTAGTCGTCGCCGCCGGCCGCCGTCAACTCCCGCAGCCAGCCCTGCTGCTGGTCGTTCGGCTGGTTGGGCAGTTCCAGCCCGAGCTGCGCCGCGACCTCCCGCACCCGGGCGTCCAGGAACGTGTGGCCCGCCACCAGGTGCTCGCCCGCTGTCTCGACCGCCCTGCTCGGCGCCCGCTCCTCGGCCTGCTGCCCCGCGGGCAGCTCCCACAGCCCGGCGAGCCGCACCTTGGTGATGAAGACGCGGTCGGTGGCCGACAGCGGGCCGAATCTGGTCGACACCGTCTGCGCGTTCAGCGTGTCGAGGCCGGTGCCCGAGCGGTCCGCGTACGACCAGATCGGGAAGACGAGCGCGGCCAGCGTCGCCACGAGAGCCGTGACGATGAGTCCGGTGCCGCTGACGCGGTGGGGTAAGTGCAGTCGCATGGTGCCTCCTGGTGCGGCACCGCACGCTAGTGCGCCCCCGGCACGGGGTGCCGGGCATCAGCCGGGACTACGTCAACTGCGGTACGGGGCGCGGGGGTTGTGCGACTCGCACGCCCCGCGCCGGTCAGTAGGTGCTCGGTGGTGCGGGCGGCGGGGGCGGCGTGTACACCATCGGCGGGGGCGACGAGGGTGCGCTCGGGCGGGGCGCCAGCATCGCCGCGAGCACCGGGTCGGGGATGCGGGAGGCGCCGTGCAGCGCCACGGCCAGGGCCGGGCCGGCTGCGGGGGAGGGGGTGGCGCGCGCGGCCTCGGACCGGTAGTCGGCGAGCGCGGTACGGCCGGCCGAGGTGAGCCCCGTGCCGCGCACCCGGCCGTTGACGAAGAAGCAGAGCGCGGCCCCGGCGATGACCCCGGGCAGCAGCCACAGGGGGAGCCAGTCACCGATGGTCCTGCGCCCGTCGTCGTCCCGCACCATCAGCATCAGGGGCAGCGAACCCACTGCGACGACGTAGCAGAGGGTGGCGTACGCCGCCACCGAGCCGCGCAGCCAGCGGCCGCCCCGCCGCGACAGCAGCAGCCCGCGCACGGTCAGCCGCTCCTCCAGACGCCGCAGCGCCGAGCTCTTTCCCACGGCCCGCAGCAGCGGACGCAGTTCACCGTGCGGTGTCGCCGCGCAGGCGTCGAGGACCGCCCGCTCCATCCCGTTGCGCGCCCGGGCGCCGGGCGACGCCACGAGGGAGCCGGACGCGTCGACCCTGATCAGCCCGGCCGCGTGCATCGCCGCGAGCGCCGTGACCGTGACCCGGAAGGCGCCGCCTTCGAGCCGGGCGGCCTCCAGCACGTCCGCCACGGGCGACACCGGCTCCGCGGGTTCGGCCTCCCCGTACAGCCACGCGAACACGACCAGCAGCACCAGCGCCCCCACGCCCAGCACGGCGTACAGGAGCACCCCCGCGGTGCTCACGGCCGGTCACCCCCGGCCGAGTGCGAGCCGTGCCGCCCGCAGGGCCCGGGCCACCGGCCGTCCCGACGGCGGCTTCGGGCCCGACCGGTCCAGCCACCAATGCGTCAACTCCCGCCGGGCGGTGGCGTCGTGGACCCGCTGCCCGATGAGCTGGTCCTCGGCGAAGTCGAGCGCGTCGCGCCGGTAGCCGGCGGTCATCGGCCGCCGCGCGGCGTACCCGAGGAACGCCGTGCGGTACGCCGACGCGCCCAGGATCACCGGCAGTTCGGGCGCCACCTTCGCCACGACGTCGGCCCGCTTGCCCGCCAGCGCCCGGCTCTGCACGGCCAGCCGCGCGCGGTCGAAACCCTCGGGCGCGGGGGTGCCCGCCACGAGCGAGGAGAGCAGCGCGGCCTGCGCCAGCCCGACCCGGCCCCGCACGACGTCCTCGACGGGCGCGTCCGGCACCCGCGCCGAGGGCACGTCGGCCCGGCGGGCGGGAGGCGTGGCGGCCGCCACCGTCTCCCGGATCGTGGCCACCTCGCGCCCCAGCTCGCCCGCGTCATCGGGGAAGTTCTCGTCCCGCTCCAGCAGGACGCCGGGCGGCGTCACCCGGGACGCGAGGTCGGCCAGGACGTCGAGGACCGGTTGCGGCACCGGGTGCGCGTGGCTGTCGTGCCAGACGCCGTCCCGCTCGAACCCGCCCGCCACGTGCACGTAGGCGATGGCCTCGACCGGCAGCTCGTCCAGCGCCTTCGCCGGGTCCTCGCCCCGGTTGACGTGGTTGGTGTGCAGGTTCGCCACGTCGATCAACAGCCGTACGCCGGTGCGCTCCACCAGCTCGTACAGGAACTGCCCCTCGGACATCTCCTCGCCCGGCCAGCCGAACAGGGCCGCGATGTTCTCCACCGCGAGCGGCACCGGCAGCGCGTCCTGGGCGATCCGGACGTTCTCGCAGAGCACGTCGAGCGCGTCGCGGGTGCGCGGCACCGGCAGCAGGTGCCCGGCCTCCAGGAGCTGCGACGCGGTGCGCTCGCCGCCCGCGCGGACGAAGGCGATGTGCTCGGTGACCAGCGGTGAACCGAGCGCCTCGGCGCGCGCGGCCAGCTCGGCGAGCCGGTGCTCGTCGGGCCGGTCCGCGCCGCCCAGGCCCAGGGAGACGCCGTGCGGCACGACGGTCACGCCGCGCTCGCGCAGCCGCAACAGGGAGTCGGGCAGATGGCCCGGACACACGTTCTCGGCGACGGCTTCGACCCAGTCGATGCCCGGCATGGCCTCGACGACGTCGGCGATCTCCGGTCGCCAGCCGATCCCGGTGCCCAGGTGTGGCAGGTGCTGCATGTGCGTCCCCCTCCTCTGCCGTGACCGTGCGCTGCGGCGTGCTGATGTCATGGCCCCGGCGTGCCGTGCCGAACCCAGGAGGAGGGACGTTCAGAGCTAGATCTGAGGTTTCGCCGTCGGCCACCGCAGCGGGTCGCGGCCCAGGAGCCGCAGCATCCGGTCCAGGTCGGAGCCGTCCGCGGCCGGCTCGACCGGCGGGCCGAACGCGGCGCCCGGCGCACGGGACCCCGGGTCGGCCGGCACCCGCAGCGCGACCTGGAGGGCGGCCGCCACGACCGGTCCCGGCAGCTCGGCGGGGACGCCGAGGGCGGCGGCGACGTCCCAGGCGTGCACGGCGTAGTCCACGAGGTGGAAGCCGACCGCGATCCGCCCCGGCCAGCCGCCGCCCGGTCCCGGCCCGTCCCGCCCCAGCTCCGGGAGCGCGAACTCCCGCTCCAGGACGCCCGGTTCGCCGAACGCGTCGATCACGTCGAGCGCGCCGGCCCGGTGCGCCGCCGCGAGATCCGCGCCGCTTCCCCCCGTCTCCCGCCAGTGGGCGAGGTCGTCCCCGGCGCCCCGCGCACCCGCCGCGAAACCGCGGTGCTGGGCCGTCATGTGCGCGACGAGCCGGCCCACGGTCCACCCCGCGCAGGGGGTGTCGCGCTGCCAGTCGCCGTCGCGGACCAGGCCGACGAGGCGTACGGACTCCTGGACGGCGAGCCGGTCGAGAGCGATCAGGTCGTCGGTCATCGGGGTGCCTTTCCGGTACGGGGGGTGGGTTCGGTCCGAGGTGCGGGTCCGGTACGAGGGGTGGGCGCGGGCCAGGGCGTGGCTCCGGTGAGCAGGGCGCGCGCCGTCCGCCACGCGGTGCCGGCGTCGAAGCGGGCGTCGGTCCAGCTGGTGGCGCGCATGGTGCCGTGGGCGCGGAACGCGCGGACGGTGCCGACGTGATCGGGACGGCGGACGAAGTCGGTGAGGGCCTGCTCCGTGGACCAGACGGAGACGGAGCCGGAGCGGCGGTGGGCCGGGTCGACCCACAACCACATGCCGACGGCTCCGCCGGTGCCGGGCCAACTGCGGCGCAACCGCATGCCGTTGACGGCGACGCCCAGGGCCCGCCACTGCGTCACGGAGGTGAACTCCGTGACGCTGACCAGGACCCGGCCCACGGTGCGGTCGCCGTCCGGGCCGGGCTGCCAGGGAGTGCGCAGGATGCTCGGTGTCATACTCCCGACCATAAAACTAAACGAACGGTCGTGCTGAATCTTTTGCGGATCAGCCCACGGACGTGGAGAGGGGAGGGGCCGGGGAGAGGCCAGGGAGGGGCCAGGGAGAGGCCAGGACAAGGCCGGGACAGGGGGCCGGGGCCTCGAAGTCCCCTGCGCCTACGCCGGGTTCGGCGCGAGCTCCTCATCGGTCACCGCGGAGGCGAGGCGGGCCGCGATGCCCACCCGGGCCCGCCGGTACCCGCCGGACTCGTCGTGCATCACCGAGTGCGCGTTCGCCATCTCCATCAGGGCGATCAACTCGAAGGCCAGCTGCGCCACATCGGTGTCCGCGTGCAGCTCGCCCGCCTCCCGCGCCTCCCGCGCGCACCGCTCGACCAGCGCGACCCAGGACCGCTGGGCCCGCGCCAGCGCGTCGTGCACCGCGCCCTCACGGGCGTCGTACTCCGCGAGCACGCCGTAGAAGAAGCAGCCGCCGGGGAACACCCGCTCGCGCGAGTACTCCAGCCACGTCCCGCACAGGTCCCACAGGCGCGCCACCCCGGGCGGCGTCGCGAGGGCCGGGCGCACGACCTTCTCCTCGTACACCAGGGACGCCGCCCGCACGGTCGCGAGCTGGAGCTCCTCCTTGGAGCCGAACAGGGCGAACACGCCGCTCTTGCTGAGCTTCAGCTCCGTGGCGATGCGTCCGATCGACAGCGCCTCGAGCCCCTCCACCGAGGCGATGTCGACCGTCCGGCGCAGCACGAGCCGCCGGGTCTCGTTCCCCCGGGCGACCCTGCCGTCCACCGCACCGTCCGATTCCGCCATGGGTCCATGATGCGGCACGGGGGAGCGGCCGCCGCCGGCGGCAGAGCCGGCATCGGCGGCGGCCCGCGGGCACCGGAACGCGCGTCTCCCCCAGCGCGGTTCTGGTGCTCACCGTCCCCACCGGTCGGGGGCGTGCGGGAGGTCGCCCCGCTGACCATTGAGGACGCGAGGCCGGGGTCGCGTGTCGGCAACGACGCCCCCGGCCGCTCTGGGTGTGCGGACGGTGCGAACCCGGGGTCTCGGGGGCGGAGTGGGGCCGGCTCCGCGGAGCCGGCTCGTCCGAGTGTGAAAGGGCTCGGACGATTCGATGCTAGAACGCCGGACTCCGTACCGCCAGGGGCGGTTCCGGTCTCTTTCGGCAGGCTCCCGAGGAGCCGGGAGGCCCGCCGGTGCGCCGGGGCGGAGGGAGCACCGTGAGGCGACGCCCGCCCCGGTCACCCCCGTCGCCGCACCCCCGGGCGGCTGCGCGTCGGGTCAGCGCGGCAACGGGCAGTAGCGGCTGCCGCCTTCGGTCACGACGGTCATCCCGGGGGCGATCTCCGTGAACCCGGCGTCCCGCACCACCGGGAGGCCGCTGCGCGTCAGCGCCTCCCACCGGTCGCGCCCGGCGACCCGCACCGAGAGCGGGAAGCCCGCCTCACGCCAGTCCTTGCGCTCGGCGTCGGACAGTTCCCACCAGGCCAGTTGGGCGCCGTGCCCGGCCTGCGCCATGGACTTGCCCGCGGTCATGTCCAGCTCGGGGTTGAACCACAGGACCGGCGCCTGCGGATCGGGCGCGGCGGGCGGCTCGGGGTCGGTGAGCTCCGTGCCCGACACCTGGAGGCGGGCCAGGTCCTTGGGCCAGCCGTCGAGCGGGACCGGCGGGAAGACCCGCACCTCGGCCGACGCACCGGTGACCGTGATCCCGTCCAGCGCCTCGGCCCGGCGCCACTCCGCACCCCTGGCCCGCCGCACCACCTTGCGGATCCGGGCGTCCTGCCAGTCGCGCATCGCCCGCGCCCACTCCCCGTCGCCGAGCGACCGCTCGTCGGAGAGCATCACCAGGACGGCGCGCGCCGCCGTCTCCAGGGCGTCCGTGCGGGCCGGCGGCGCGGCGCGCTCGATGCGCACCACGAGCGGCAGCACGAACTGCGGTGCCTCGTCTCGGGCCGTGGGCTCGGCGCGGAACGGGCTGTCCTGGGAAGCGGGCGTGGAGGTGTCGTCACTGGTCACACCCTCCAGTCTGCCAGCCGCCGCGCCGCACGCCCGGGGCCGGGCCGTCCCTCCCGCATCCCGGTGCGCATCCCCCCGTACCGGCCGCCGTGCCCGTACGGGACCATGACCGGATGCGCCCCGACCCGCCGCCAGGACTCGTCGCCCTCCGCAACGTCGGCCGCCGCTACGGACTCGGCGGCCCCTGGGTGCTGCGCGGCGTCGACCTCGACGTCGCCGCGGGCACGCTGGTCCGGGTGCAGGGGGCCAACGGCACCGGCAAGTCGACGCTGCTGCGCCTGGTCGCCGGGATCGACGCACCCGGCGAGGGGCGGGTCGTCGGCCGGCCGCGCACCGCCTACGTACCCGAACGCTTCCCGGCCGCCCTGCCGTTCACCGCGCTCGGCTACCTCACGCACATGGGCCGCGTGCAGGGCCTCGTACGGGAGCGGGCCGCGCGGCGGGCCGGGGAGTGGCTGGAGCGGTTCGGCGCCGGCGGATACGCGGGGACCGCACTCGCCGAGCTCTCCAAGGGCAGCGGCCAGAAGGTCGCCGTGGCGGGGGCGCTGCTGGCCGCCCCCGAGCTGCTCGTCCTCGACGAGGCGTGGACCGGACTGGACGCCGCCGCCCGCGACGAACTCGACCGGGCCGTCGCCGAGCGCACCACGGACGGCGGCGCCGTCGTCTTCGTCGACCACGACCCGCGCCGCCTGGCGGGCTTCGCCGACGCGACGTACCTCATCGACGGGCCGACTCTGCGACCGGTGACGGAAGGTGACGTGCCGTCACCCGACGGCCCGCACGTCGTCGTCGAGGCGGTCGGCCCCGCCCGCGACCCCGGACTGCCGCAGCCGCACGCCCTCACCCGCCTCGACGCCCGCACCGTCCGCGTCACGGCACCGGCCGCCCACTCCGACGGGATCCTCCGGGCGCTGCTCGACGCGCGGCCGCCCTGGCACATCACCGCCGTCCGCACCGAGCCCGGCCCCGCAGCCGGCCCGGCCGCCGTGCCCTCGCCGAGCCAGGAGAGCCGATGACCACCGCCCTCCTCGCCTACCAGTCGGCGCTGCTGCTGCGCTCGCAGCGGTGGCTGGCGCCCGTCGTCCTGTACGCCGCGTTCTGCGGGGTCGGCGTGCAGAGCGGGCAGCCGGTCCTCGACTCGCTCGGCTACGCCGCGGCGGGGCTGCTGCCCGTGGGCGCCTGGCTGGTGCGGATCTGCGTCTCCAACGAGCCGCCCGCCGCCCGCAGTTGCACGGCCGCCGCGACGGCGCCGTGGCGCGCGCACCTGGCGAGCCTGGTCACCGGGTTCCTCGCGACGGCGGTCCTCGGCGCGGTGGCGACCGGCGTCGTGGCGCTCATCAGCGACGGGGCGAGCACCGACCACCGGGTGAAGGTGGCCGTGCCGCTCGCGGCGGGCGCGGGACTGCTCACCATGCTGGTGTGCGCGCTCGTCGGCTCCGCCGTGGGCGCCGTCACGGTCTGGCCGGTGCTGCGGAGCACCGGCCTCGGCGTCGCCGGCATGCTGCTGTGCGCCCTGCTCGCCCTCGTCGCCCCCGGCTCACCGGCCAGGGCCGCCGTGACGGCCATGATCACCGGATCGCAGGAGGGCTCGGTCCCGGCCCCGCTGCTGCCGCTCGCCGCGGCCGCCGCGCTGGCGGCGCTCTGCGCGGCGGCGGCCTGTCACCTCTCGTCCCGCCGCTGACCGGGCGACGACGGGAGTGTGACGACAGGCCCTAGCCCGAGCAGGCCGCGCGCTGCGCCTCCTGCCACTCGCAGACCGGGCAGAGCGTCACGCCTTTGGTGGATTCCGGGTACTCCGTGGGCTCCCGGCACAGGACGCACTCGGCGAACGGGCCGTCCGCGGCCGGCTCCGGCCGGTCCGCGGGCGGGGTGCAGTAGTCGTCGGCCATGCCGTCCAGCGTACGATCGCGCCCGCGTACGGTCACGCCCGCCCGGCGGCCCCGACCAGCTCCGAGACGCGGACGAAGCGGAAGCCTTTCGCGCGCAGCGCCGGCACCACGTCGCGCACCACCCGTTCGGTCGTCGGGGCCGCGCTGCGCGTGCAGTGCAGCACCACGACCGATCCGGCCCGCACCCCGTCGAGCACCTGCCGCGTCACCGCACCGGCGTCCGTCGCGAACGCGTCGCCGCTCACCACGTCCCACTGCACGGCCGTGACCCCGGCGGGCGTGAGGGCGCGCAGCGCCTGCTTGTCGTAGCAGCCGCCCGGGAAGCGGAAGTACGGCACGACGTGCTCGACCCCCGCCTTGCGGAAGGCGGTGAACGCGCGCTCCACGTCGGCGCGCATCCCGGCGGCCGGGACCCGGGGCAGGCCGTAGCAGTCGTCCGTGAAGGCGTAGTGGCTGTACGAGTGGTTGGCGACCTCGAAGAGCGGGTCGCGTCCGATGTCCTTGGCCTGCGCCGGATACTCCTCGGCCCAGCGGCCGGTCATGAAGAGGGTCGCGGGGACCTTCAACTTCCTCAGCGTGGCGATGAGTTGGGGATTGTCGAAGTGCTCGCCCGCCGCCGCGCGCGGCCCCTGGTCGGCCGTCATGTCGGCGTCGAAGGTGAGCGCGACGGCGCGTTCCTTCGCGCGGGGCGCGCTCTTGAAGACGGGGGTGAGTCCGGCGGGGCCGGGGGCGAGGGTGGGCGGGGCGGCGGGCGGCCGGACGGCCGAGGGGCTCGCGGCGGGCCGCCCGGTCCGCGCCTCGGGCGCGGGGCCGGTGGGGCCACCGCAGGCGGCGGCGCCGAGCGCGAGGGCGCCGAGGGCGCAGGCCGCGACGGTACGGCGTACGTAGCTGATCACGCCGTGACGATAGCGTTACTAATGGTACTAATCGGGCAAATGTGGGCGCCGTGCGCGACGCGTCGGCGTCGGGCCGGGAGGCCGGGCCGGGGGCGCCGCGCCGGACGTCGGGCCGGACGTCGGGCCGGTCAGGTGCTGCCGGGGCCGCCGCTGCCGAAGGAGCCGCTGTTGCCGCGGCTCCAGCGGCGCCGCGTCTGGTCCTTGCTGCGCCGGCTGGGCATCGTGCCCTGACCGTGGAGTTCGTGCGGGGTGAGGCGGTCGCTCCCGTTCTGGGTCCGGGGCATCTCGTCGGGTTCCCGCATCTCCCGGATCTCCCGGACGGGCCCGTCGGCGGGCAGTTTCGGCTGGTCGGCCGGGTCGGGCGGGCCCGGCTCCCGGCGGCGGAGCCTGATGCCGAGCCATACGGCCCAGATCAGGGCGACCGCGATGACCAGGCCGCCGACGAACGGCACGACGGACGTGCTGGGGTCGGGGAAGGCGTAGGTGCTGCCGAGTGCGTTCATGGGGGCCGGGTACCCACCCGCGGACAAAGATTCGGTCCGCCGGCGACGATCTTGGGCCGCCCCCGGATGCGGCCCGCCCCAGGCCCGGGCCCGCCCCGTATCGGCCCGCCCAGGTCTATGCCCGCCCCAGGTCTGTGCCCGCCCCAGAACCGGCCCGCCCCAGAACCGGCCCGCCCAGGTCTATGCCCGCCCAGGTTGAGGGCCACCCAAATCCAGGCCCGCCCAAATCCAGGCCCGCCCAAATCCAGGCCCGCCCAGGACCGGCCCGCCCAGGTCTATGCCCGCCCAGGTCGAGGGCCGCCCAAATCCACGCCCTCCCAGATCCAGGTCCGCCCAAATCCAGGTCCGCCCAGATCTAGTCCCGCCCAGATCTAGTCCCGCCCAGATCTAGTCCCGCCCAGATCTAGTCCCGCCTAGATCTGGGGCCCGCCCAGATCTAGGTCCGTCCCAGCCGCTCCGCACGTCTGCGCCGCTGCGAAGCCCGCAGCAGTGCTCCCCGCTCGCCCTCCGACGTACCGCCCCACACCCCGGTCGACTGGCCCGTCCGCAGGGCCCACTCCAGGCATTCGGCCACGACGGGGCACCGGTGGCACACCTCTTTGGCCGCCGCCACGTCGTGCACGGCGGGCCCCGTCGTACCGACCGGGAAGAACAACTCGGGGTCCTCACCCACACAGGCGGCCCGGTCCAACCACTTCATCACCGTCTCCCTCAGCGGTACCGCGATCTCGCGGCGGGTGCCCCCGTCCGCCGGGGAGGAAACGCCGAGTTTGACCGCGGGAGGCCAGGGGACCCGGGCCGCGAACGGAGGCCCAGCATGCCCAGTGGATCCAGCGCCAAGCGCGAGCGCCAGTACGAGAAGATCAAGAAGAGTGCCCTGGACCGCGGCGAGAGCCGGAAGAGGGCCGAGGAGATCGCCGCGCGCACCGTGAACAAGGAGCGGGCCCGCAGCGGCGAGGCGAAGTCCGCGAGCCGCACCTCGACCCGCGACATCTCCTCCGCCCGGCGCGGCGGCGTGCGCTCCCACCGGGGCGCCGGCGGCCCGACCCGCGACCAGCTCTACGCCGAGGCGAAGGACCGGAACATCAAGGGCCGCTCGACGATGACCAAGTCCGAGCTGGCCGAGGCCCTGCACCGCTGAGCAGGTGTACCGCCGAGAAGAGGCACCGCACCGCTGAGCAGGCGTACCGCCGAGAAGAGGCACCGCACCGCTGAGCAGGCGTACCGCCGAGAAGAGGCATCGCACCGCTGAGCAGGTGCACCGCTGAGAAGAGGCATCGCACCGCCGAGAAGGTGCACCGCCGAGGAGGACCGACCGCCCATGCCCACCCCCGAGCCGACCCAGGATCCCACCCCCGAGCCGACCCAGGATCCCGGCCCCGACGTCCGCCCGGAGACCCCCGGACGGCGCCCGCCGGTCGTCCCGCGCGACCTGCCGGACCAGCAGGCGGGCGCCCACGACGGCGACCCGCTGGACGTCCCGGTGGACGAGCACCCCGACACGGAATCCGACACCGACCCGGACCAGGATCCGGGCGCGGCGCGGAAGCCGGGCGCGGACGAGCCGGACGAGACCGTGCCCGAGACCGACGAATCGGGTACGGGCCGCCGGGGCGCGCCGCGCTCCGGCGGTGTCCGCCCGGACCAGCCGGTCCCGGACGAACCCTCGGGCTGACCGCTCCTGGGGCCGGTCTCCCGGATCCCTCCTGCCCCGCGGCGTCCGGTGCGTGCTCTCGCCGCACCGGGCGCAAGGCCGAGTACGTCCAGTACGAGGCCTTGGGCCCGGCACGCCGAGAGCACGCACCGGACGCCGCGGGGCCCGCCCTTCGGGCGGACGGAGGGATCTGGGAGACCGGCCCTAGCCCCGCCCCCGGACCACCTCTGCCACCGCGGTAAAGAACGCCGCGTGCGCCTGCGCGCTGGCCGGCAGCTCCGGGTTCCACGGCAGCACCACGGCCCGCTCGGCGACGGCCCGCCACTGCGCGTCCCCGGCGTACTGCTCCCGGGCCGCCGCGTTCGCCCGGGAGTCCAGGAGCACCACGTCCGGGGCGAGTTCGGCGGCGTCGCCCCACGTCCCGGTGTGCCAGTTGGCGCCGGGTCCCTCGGGCGGTTCCACCGTGCGCACGCCGAGGCCGGTGAGGGCGCTCAGGTCGGGCCACCGGCCGGGCCGCGCGAGGTGCACGCCGTCGGCGCCGCCGGGCGACAGGGCGAGCACCCGCACTCCGCCCGCACCGCCGGTCGCGTCCGTCAGCTCCCGCTCGGCTCGGGTCAGCCGGGCCAGCGCCGCGGCCGGTTCGGCGGCCCCGAGCGAGCGTCCCAGCTCGGCGAACCGCTCCCGCACGGCGGCCAGGCTCCGCCCCTGCCCCACGTCGATCACGACGACCGGGACGTGCTCCTCCAGGTGCTTCGCCGTGTCGGGCTCGATCCCGTACACCTGGCCGCCGCCGTAGGTGAGCGCGACCACGAGGTCGGGAGCGGCGGCGAGCACGTCGTCCGGGCCGAGCCCGGCGCCCGCGCCCAGATAGGCGACGTCGTCCAGGGGCAGCGCCCCGGACTTGGCGCGGTCGGGGTGCTCCCCGTCGTGGTACGAGCCGAAGATGCCGACCGGGCGTATCCCCAGATCCCACAGGCCGGCACCGGCCTGTATGTACGCGACGACCCGGGTCGGCGCCTCCAACGCGGCGGCCGCGTGCCCCCGGTCGTCCGTGAACTCCCATGACTGTGCGGAAGGTTGATTCATGAGGCCACCCTTCCCACGGTGCACGACGGGCATGTCCGCACCCGCACGCTCCGGCCGGGACCCGTGCTGCGCGCGGCCGGGTCCCGCCCCGTCAGCGGGCCGCTTCCCCGTCCAGGGCGTAGCGCCGCTGGAACAGCACGGCGACGCCCATGAGGACGGCGGGCAGGGCGGTGAAGCCCCACAGGAGGGCCCGCAGGGCCGCGTCGGTCTGGGCGACCGTGTCCCCGTCCGTCGTGGAGACGAAGCCCGCCACGGCGAGGACCGCGGCGTACGCGTAGGGGCCGACGGCGGTGCCCGTCGCCTCGGTCGCCGTCCACACGCCGGTGTAGGCGCCCGCGTCGGCGGTGCCCCGCGCCTCGGCCGCCGCGACCACGTCGGGCAGCATCGAGAACGCGAAGAGCTGGAGCCCCGCGAAGGCCGCGCCCATGACGACGACCACCGCGACCGTCGCCGCCGTGCCGAGGGTGCGGCCCGGCAGCAGCGCGACGGAGCCGGCGAGGAACAGGCCCTGCGCGACCAGGAGTCCGCGCTGCTTGCCGGTGCGCCGGGAGACCCGCAGCCACAGCGGCCCCACGACGGTGGCCGGCACCAGGAAGGCGCCCATGAGCACCGCCGTCAGGGAACGGTCGCCGAGCACGTACTGCGTGTAGAAGGGCAGCGCGGCGAGGAAGAGGTGGGTGGTGGTGCCGGTGAAGAGGTACGAGAGCAGCAGGGCGCGGAAGTCGCGGTCCCGCCAGGCCGCCCGGACGTCGTCGCGCACCGAGTGCCGTCGCTCGCGCGGGGTCCGGAACCCGCAGTGGCCGGTGAGCCGGCGGACTCCGGCGACCGCGAGCAGCCCGGACACGACGAGGCCCCCGGCGAGCAGCAGCGCCATCCGCGCGTAGGCGGAGCGTTCGCCGGACGACACGAGGAGCGGCGCCGTGACGCCCGCCGCCAGCAGGCCCAGGGTCAGGAACGCCATCCGGAACATGAAGACGCGGGTGCGTTCGTGGTAGCCGATGCGCAGATCGGACGGCGTCGTCAGGTACGGCACCTGGAAGCAGGCGAACAGCAGGTTCCCGGCGATGTAGCAGGCGCCGACCCACAGCGCGGCGTCCGTGCCGGTGAACCCGGACGGCACGGTGAACATCGCGGTCCAGGCCACCGCGAGGAGCAGCCCCCAGCGCAGCATGGCGCGGCGGTGGCCGGTGCGGCGGGCCTGCCGGTCGGAGCGCGAGCCGAGGAACGGGTGGACGACGATGTCGACGAGCTTCGGCAGCAGCAGCGTGGTGCCGGCCAGGAACGCGGGCACGCCGAGGGTCTGCGTCAGGAAATAGAGCAGCAGGAGCCCCGGGACCGTCACCCACAGGCCCATGCCGACCGACCCGGCGGCGTACAGGCTGAGGTCACCGGTCCTGGCCCGGGTGTCCGCCACCGCCGTGCTCACGGCGCGGACCGGTGCCGACGGACCACGCCCGCCGCGAGCTCGGCGCCCTCGAACGCGTTCGCGTGGACGCGGGACGCGAGCGTACGGGCGACGATGCGGTCGGTGAGCCGGGGCAGGTGCCGGGCCAGGAAGAACTCGACGGAGCCGCGCCGCGTCGTCGGCAGGTCGCGGCGCACGCGGCGGCCGAGCCCGGCGCGCAGCACCGTGTCGACGACGCCGTCCAGGGGCTCGTAACTGCTCATGCCCTCCAGGGAGAGGCCGGCCGCGGCGGTCGAGTCGTGGATGGGGCTGCGGACGGCCGACGGGTAGACGCAGGTGACGCCGACGTGGGTGCCGAGCTCCAGGCGCAGGGCGTCGGCGTACGCGACGAGCGCCCGCTTGGACGCGCCGTAGGCGGCGGCGAGCGGCAGCTGCATCGCGGCCATCCGCGAGGAGACCATGACGACCCGGCCGCGAGCGGCGACGAGGGCGTCGACGCAGGCGGCGGTCGTCCGCCAGGTGCCCAGCAGGTTCAGGTCGAGCTGGCGGCGGACCTCGTCGCCCGGCGGGAGCTCGGCCGGGGCGGGGCCGCCGGTCCCGGCGTTGTTGATCAGCAGGTCGAGTCCGCCGAGCTTCTCCAGGGCCGCGGCCACCGCGACCGGCACGTCGGCGTCGTCGGTGAGGTCGCAGGCCAGCACCTCGACCGGGTCGTCCGCGCCCGGCGCCAGATCGAGGCCCACGACGTGAGCGCCCATCCCCGCGAGCCGGGCGCAGATCGCGCGGCCGAAGGTGCCGGAGGCGCCGGTGACGAGGACCCGCAGGCCATGGGCGTCGCGCAGGCCGCGCGGGGTCGGTGAGGTGCTCATGGGGCGCTCCGGTCCTGGTCTGCGAGTGCGGCGGGCGTGGTGCGGGCGGCGGTGAACGGGCGGGCGCCGCGCTTCAGCCGGGCGGCGCCCGCGGCGAGCTCGCGCGGCACGTCGGCCACGTACTGGTCGAAGTCGATGCGCATGGCGGGACGGCGTTCGCCCCAGCGCTCGACGGCGGCGCGCAGGGCGTGGGCCGCGGCGCGCCGCTGGTCGTCGGGGGACGGCAGGGCGTAACTGCCGCCGAAGTGGGCGGCGGCCAGCTTGGCCTGGGCCTCGACCACGGGGAGCGCGGCACCGGTCGACTGCATCAGACCGACGAAGCACAGGCTCGGGTCGTCCAGGTGGAACACCCGCTTGTACAGCCGCAGCCGCTCGGGGTCGGCGCCCAGCCAGCGCTCCGACAGGAAGGGGATGGAGACGCGGTAGCCGGTCGCCCACACGATCACGTCGACGCGCTCGCGCCGCCCGTCCGTGAAGACGACGTGGTCGCCGTCGAGCCGCTCGACGCCGGGGCGCGCGGTGACCTCGCCGTGGGTGAGGCGGTGCAGGATCGTGTCGCTGATCGTCGGGTGGTTCTGGAACAGGCCGCCGGCCGGCGCGGGCAGCCCGTAGCTCTGCGGGGTGCCGACGGCGAGCCTGAGCATCGTCTCGGCGACCCGCTGCCGCAGCCGCCACGGCAGCACGGCCAGCGCGCCGCCGGTCGCGTCCGACGGCCGCCCGAACAGGTACTTGGGCACGATGTGCACGCCGTGCCGGGCGGACAGCAGGACCGGACCGCGGGCCACGTGGGAGGCGTCGACGGCGATGTCCATCGCGGAGTTGCCCATCCCGACGACCAGCACGTGCCGGTCGCGGAACACCTCGGCGGTGCGGTGGTCGTGGGCGTGCAGCTGGCTGCCGTCGAAGGTGCCCGGGTAGGCCGGGTCGGGCCACCGCGGGTCCCAGTTGTGCCCGTTGGCGACCACGACGGCGTCGAACCGCTCGGTGGCCGTGCCCCCGTCACCCGCGTCGCTCGTCACCGTCCAGCCGGCCCCGACCCCGTCTGCGGATCGCTCCACCGACGTCACCGTCGTCCCGAACCGGATGTGCGCACCGAGCCCGAACTCCTCGCAGTAGTCGGCGAGGTACCCGGCGACCAGGTCGGCCGACGGATAGTCCGGCCAGTCGGCGGGCATCGGGAAGTCGGCGAACTGGGTGCGGCCCTTGCTGGTGTTCAGGTGCAGCGAGGCGTACGCGGGGGACAGCCCGCTGCTGTTGTCGCGCACCCACAGACCACCGGGCCGGTCCCCCTGCTCGTACGCCACCGGCTCCGCGCCCACGTCCAGGAGCGCCTTCACGGTGGCGAGACCGGCCGCTCCCGCGCCGATCACGGCGACACGACAGGGTGCGGGCATGGAGCGGCTCCTCGGGGCGGGCGGTCAGGCTGTGGCTGCCGCCAACCGTAGGAGCCGTTTTCCCTGATGGACATGGATCCCGGCACGCGATTCGGGCCCTCCGTTGTGCCCGGCCACAACAGGAGGCAGGATCCCGGTCATGGCACGACAGGACAGCTGGCACGGCATGGTCGACCTCATCGAGCGGGTCGTCGGCGAGGACGACCTGCTGCCCTCCGTGGTGACCGGGGTGCGCAGCACCGTGCGGGAGGTGGCGGTGCTGCCCACGGCGGACATCGCCGGGCACACCCGCGCACTGCTCGCGGCGGCCACCCGGGCGCTGGCCGCGCGGCGCGGTCCGACGGAGGCGGAGCTGTCGTTCGTCGAGGAGCTGGGCTCCACCCGGGCCCGCCAGGGCGTGCCGATCGAGGCGGTCCTCGGCGCGATCCACGTCGCCGAGCGGGCGATCTGGTCCCGCGCGAGGGACGCCGCGGCCTCCGCCGGCATCGAGGCCCATGTGCTGCTCGACGCACGGGAGTTGTACGACGACTGGGCGCAGGCCGTGCGGTCCCGGCTGATCACCGCGCACCGGGCCGCCGACACCGGCAGGCAGACCGGCGACCGCGATCTGGTGGTGCTGCGGCGGCTCCTCGAAGGCGGTTCGGCGGCGACGCTGGCCGCGGCCGAGGCGGGCCTGCCGGCCGGCGGCGGACTGTGGGTCCTCGTCGCCCGTCCCGACGACAGCGCCCTCGAACAGTCCCTGCGCGATCAGGGTCCGGTGCTCATCGCCCACCTGGACGGCCTGCTCGTCGGCGTCTTCACCCGGGCGCCGGGCGCGCGGGCGGCCCGTCGGCTCGGCGGCGGGCCCGCGGGTCTCGCGGGGCCGGCGGAACCGGAGGAGCTCGGCACCGTGCGGCGGCTGGCGCTGTCCGCGCTGACCGCGGCGGAGTCGACGGGCCGCACCGGCGTCGTGCACGTGGCGGACGTCGCCGTCCTCGCGGCGGTCGCCGACCGGGCCGACCTCGCCGCGATGCTCACCGACCGGCACCGCCCGGCACGGGCCGAGCTCGGCGCCCACGCGGAAGCGGTCGCGGCGGCCGTCCGCGCCTGGCTGGAGTCGGGCCGCGATGTCTCGGTGGCCGCCGAGCGCCTCTTCGTCCACCCGAACACGGTCCGCAACCGCGTCCAGCGCTTCGCCGCCCTCACCGGCATCGACCCGGCGGACCCCTTCGGGGCGATGACCGCGTGGTGGCTGTGCCGGGCCTGGCTCGCCGCGGACGAGGACCAGCAGCGCTGAGCCGGCCGCCGCGGCCCGCGGTCAGTCCATCGCCAGCAGCTGCCGCCGGCACTCCGCGACGTCGAACTCCGCCTTCGGGTACTGCGGGTCGATGGCCTCCAGATGCTCCGTGAGGAGCTTGCTGACGGCCCAGTTGCGGTACCACTTGCGGTCCGCCGGGATCACGTACCAGGGCGCCGCGTCCGTCGAGCAGCGCTCCAGGGCGATCTCGTACGCCTCCTGGTAGGCGGGCCACAGGGCGCGGTCCTCGATGTCCCCCGGACTGAACTTCCAGTACTTGTCCGGGTTGTCGAGGCGCGCGAGCAGGCGCCGCTTCTGCTGCTCGTACGAGATGTGCAGGAAGCACTTGACGATCGTCACGCCGTCGTCGGCGAGGGACTTCTCGAAGCGGTTGATCTGGCCGTACCGACGGCCCAGCTGACTGCGCGTGACCAGCTCCCGCACGCGGGCGATGAGGACGTCCTCGTAGTGGGAGCGGTCGAAGATGCCGATCTCGCCCGGCTCCGGCAGCGCCTGCATGACGCGCCACAGGAACGGGTGCTTCAGCTCATCCGGCGTGGGCGCCTTGAACGCCTTGATGCGGCAGCCCGACGGGTTGAACAGCCCGATGACGTGCTTGACGGTGCCGCCCTTGCCGCTGGTGTCCATGCCCTGGAGGATGAGCAGGATCCGGCGCCGGTCACCGGCCGAGCCCGCGGCCCACAGGCGTTCCTGGAGGTGGGCGAGGTGCTCGCCCAGCCGGGCGGTGGCGGCGACGCCCGCCGCCTTGTCCCGCGGTCCGCCCGGTGTAGCGGCCGCGTCGTACGCGGACAGGTCCACGCGCTCGCCTTCGGGGATGCGCAGCAGCTCGCGCAGAGCGGGCGGGGCGGACGCCTTGCCGGCCTTGCCGCCCTTCCCCCGGGCATCCTGCTTCTTCTTGCCCTTCGCCACCGCGCACCCCTTCCGGTCAGGTCCTACGATCCTGCGTCGGTCCGGACGCCTCCGCTACTTGTGCCAGGGCCCGGTGACGGCGAACGTCGTACCGGGCGTGTAGCAGTTCACGTACATGGTGTCGCCGTCGGGGGAGAAGGTGACACCCGCGAACTCGCCCCATTCGGGATCGTCCGCCGTCCCGATGTTCTGCCGGCCGCGCGCCATCGCGTAGACCTCTCCCTTCCTGGTCACGCCGAAGACGTGCTGCGCGCCCGCGCCGTCCTCGCACACCATGAGGCCGCCGCTCGGCGCGAGACAGATGTTGTCGGGCTCCTCGCCCGGCAGCTGCACGTCGGTGTCCGGGCCGAAGACCACGACCAGCGTCAGCCGGCGCGACGCGGGGTCGTAGCGCCAGATCTGGCCGAAGTGGTCCGCGGCCGACCCCTCCCGGCTGCGGGCGTACGACGACACGAAGTAGACGCACGACCCGCCCCAGTAGCAGCCCTCCAGCTTCTGGGCGTGCGTGATGCCCCGGGGGCCGAAGTCCTGGTTGCGGATGGGGGTCTGGGCGGCCAGCGGGTCCGGCACGTCGACCCACTCGACGCCGCCGAACGTGGCGCCGGTCTCCTGGACCGCCGACAGGTCGGGCACCCCCGGCACCCGCATGGCCTGCAGCCGGCCGCCCGCGCGCAGCGAACCGAGCCCGCCCTCCGGCTTCTTCGGCAGGAAGCGGTAGAACAGCCCGAAGGGCTTCTCGAAGGCGTCCTCCGTCTCGTACACGACGCCCCGCCGCGGATCGACGGCGATCGCCTCGTGCTGGAAGCGGCCCATCGCGGTGAGCGGCACGGCTCCCGAGCGGTGCGGGTCGACCGGGTCCACCTCGAAGATGAAGCCGTGGTCCTTGGTGTAGCCGTTCGTGCCGGCCCGGTCCTCGGTCTCCTCGCAGGTGAGCCAGGTGCCCCAAGGGGTGGGCCCGCCCGCGCAGTTGACCGCCGTACCGGCGATGGCGACGCGCTCGGACAGTACCTCGTTGTTCCGGTCGAGGGTCAGCGCGGTACAGCCGCCCTTGCCCATCGGGTCGTACGTGAGGCCCTCGACGGTCGGCACCCCGATCTTGCCGGTGACCCGGTTCTCGTGGTTGCGCACGAGGTGCACGCGGCCGTGTCTGCCCGCGAACGCGGCCATGCCGTCGTGATTGCTGGGCACCTTGCCCTCGCCGGACCGGAGGGGTTCGCCCTCGCGGGAGAGCACCTTGTAGTGGAAGCCCTTCGGGAGGTCCAGCAGCCCGGCCGGGTCGGGCACCAGCGGCCCGTAGCCGCTCTTGCCCTGCGCCGCGGCCGACCCGGCGAACAGCTCGGAGAGGGCCCCGGCGAAGGTGATCCCCACCCCCAGCGCGCCGGAGCGGGCGAGGACCTGACGTCGTGTTGCGGACTGCCGTGCATCGGTGGTGCGTGACATGAGAGCAACTTCCTGTTGGCGGACAGGACTGTGACCCGGCTGTGTCTATCACGCGTTTTTCGCCACGGGAACCACGCGCGTAGCAAGTGCAGTTGGGGGCTGGTTACTCGTGTAAATGATCTATTCTCCGGATCAGTGACCGGGGGGAGTCCGGATGGTGCCGGGGGTGGTCCGCAGGGTGGACCGGGTGGTGGTGCGGGTTCTGGTGCGCCGTGAGCAGGGTTTCGGCCCGGGACGCCGCGAGCCCACCCGGTTCCAGGTGTCCCTGTGGCGCCATCCCGTGCGCGCGGGAGCCGTGTTCGCGGTCGTGGTGGCGGCGATGTTCACGACGGGCGCCCTCGTGCTGGGCATCCCGTTCGCCCCGGCCGACGGGCTGCTGGTGGCCGCCGTGGGGGTGGCGCCGGGCCTCCTCGTCGCGCTGCTGCTGCGCTGGGAGGGGATGGCGCACGGCGCCCTTGAGCACGCCGGTCCGGCCGAGGCGCCGTCGGGGCGACGGATCGCCGCCCGCCTCGCCGTCACGTGGGCGGTGCTGACGGTGGCGGTGCGGGTCCGGGACGGATCGGCGGACTGGCTCGTCAGCGCTGTCGTGGCCGCGGCCCTGACAGCACTCGGCACCGCGGGCGGCTTCGTCGTGAGCCACGTGGTGGCACGCCGCCGTCGCCGCACGCAGGACGAGGGTCAGTCCCGCACCAGCCCCTTCGCGTCCCGCGCCAGTGCCGTGAGCCGGGAGATCGCGCGGAAGTACTTCTTGCGGTAGCCGCCGTTCAGCATCTCCTCGCTGAACAGCTTGTCGAACGGCTCGCCGGCCGCGAGGACCGGGATCTCCCGGTCGTAGAGCCGGTCCGCCAGGACGACGAGACGCAGGGCCGTCGACTGGTCGGGGATCGCGCTCACGTCCGTCAGGCAGACCGCCGAGAGGTGGTCCGTCAGGGCGCCGTACCGGCTGGGGTGCACCCGTGCGAGGTGCTCCAGGAGGTGCGGGAAGTCGTCGAGGGAGGCGCCCTCGGTGGCGTACGCGGCCTTGGTGACCTGCTCGTCGGTGAACGGCGCCGGGGCCTCGGGCAGGCCGCGGTGCCGGTAGTCCTCGCCGTCGATGCGCAGCGGGTGGAAGTGCGCGGACAGGCCCTGGATCTCGCGCAGGAAGTCGGCGGCCGCGAACCGGCCCTCACCGAGCTTGCCCGGCAGCGTGTTCGAGGTCGCGGCGAGCGCGACGCCCGCGTCGACCAGCTTGCCGAGCAGCGTCGACACGAGGACGGTGTCGCCCGGGTCGTCGAGCTCGAACTCGTCGATGCAGAGCAGCCGGTGGCCGCCGAGGGTCTTGACCGTCTGCTGGAAGCCCAGCGCGCCGACCAGATTGGTCAGCTCCACGAACGTGCCGAACGCCTTGTACGCGGGCTCGGCCGGAGTCGCGTGCCAGAGCGAGGCCAGGAGGTGGGTCTTGCCGACGCCGTAGCCGCCGTCGAGGTAGACACCGCGCGGCCCGGTCGGGGCGGCGGGCTTCTTCGCGAACCACTTGCGCTTGCCGGCCCCCGTGGCGTGCGCCCCGCCGAGACCGGCGGCGAAGGAGCTCAGGACCTGTACGGCCTGCGTCTGGCTCGGCTGGTTCGGGTCCGGGATGTACGTGTCGAAGCGGGCGGAGCTGAACCGCGGCGGCGGCACCATCTCCGCGACCAGGCGCTCCGCGGGCACGTGCGGCTCACGGGCGCACAGGGACAGCGGCGCCGCGTCGGGTATGGGGCTGATGCCCATCTGGCTGGACTCCCGGGAGTCGGTGGCTTCGGTGGAGGACGACACGGTTCCCCAGCTTAGTTGCCGTGCCACACTGCACGTCATGCGACGCCTGTTCCCTGTGACGTACGAAACAGCAGCTGACAAGGGGTACGAGGGGCAGGAGGTGCGCGAGGGTCCGGTGGGCCGTGAGTGGACCCTCGACGAGCTCGCCGACGCCTACGCCTACCCGCCCGAAGCGGAGCGCGCCGCGTGGCTGCGCGCCAACATGGTCTCCACGCTGGACGGCGCGGCCCAGCACGACGGCCGCTCCCAGCCCATCTCCTGCCCCACGGACATGCGGATCTTCGGCACCCTGCGCGGCCTCGCCGACGTCGTCGTGGTCGGCGCGGAGACGGTCCGTCTGGAGGGGTACCGGCCGGCCAGGGCCCGCGAGGCGTTCACCGCGCGCCGGGCCGCCGCGGGCCAGGGACCGGCCCCCGCCATCGCGGTCATCAGTGCGAGCCTCGACCTCGACTTCGGCCTTCCGCTCTTCACCCAGCCGCTGGTGCCGACGTATCTGATCACAGGCGCGGGGGCCCCGCCCGACCGGCTCGCGGCCGCCCGCGCGGCGGGCGCCGAGGTGCTCGTCGCGGGCGAGGGCGCGACGGTCGACCCGGACCGTGCGGTGCGCGCCCTCGCCGACCGTGGCCTGCGACGACTGCTCACCGAGGGCGGGCCGCGGATGCTCGGTCAGTTCGTGGCCGCGCGGGTACTCGACGAACTGTGCCTGACGGTGTCGCCGATGCTCACCGCGGGGGACGCGCAGCGCATCGCGGGAGGGTCGACGCTCGCCGTGCCGGAACGTTTCGAGCTGGCATCTCTTCTGGAGGAGGACGGTTTTCTCTTCACCCGATACCGTCGGAGCCGACACTCAGCGGAATGAGCCGTTCCGTTTAGCTTCCGCTGGGCACACTAAAAGTCGCAGACCCCGTGCGGCCACGGGGCAGGATGGTTTCCGCAGGTCCCCAGGGCCCGTCGCAGGACGGCCCACGGCAGGAGAAGAAGGGCGCCCGTCGTGTTCACGAGCGTATTGATGATCGAGAAGGCCCTGACGTCCGCCGACGTGGAGTTCGTCACCACCTTGCACGGCGATGAGCAAGTCTCCTTCCACGTGCTGATCCAGCCCCGCGGCGACCAGGCGGACCGCCTGCTGCGGGCCATCGACGACGTCGCGCTGGGCGAGCTGGACGAGGCGGCGCGGGAGGACGAGGTCCCCGAGGGCGACGACGCCAAGGCCCCCGGCGAACAGGCGCTGAGCGTCTCCCTGGCCGCACTGCACCAGGCGGGCTGCGCGGCCGAGGGCCGGTTCGTCGAGGACCACCCGCTCGACGCCCTCAAGGCACTGGTCGACGAGGTGCGGGCGGACGAGGTGATCGTCCTGACCGACCCGCACTACGTCGAGGAGTTCTTCCACCGGGACTGGGCCTCGCGGGCCCGGCACAAGGTCGGCGTACCGGTCCTGAAGCTGTTCTCGTACAGCAAGGCGTAGCCCCCGCAGCGCGGAGGGTGCGGGGCGGACGGGGCCGAGGCAATAGGCTGGCCCCGTCCGTGGCCGTCCCGGCCGCGGCTCAGGACATCCGAAGCACCTCAGGGGAGACACGCGCATGGCACCCGGCCTGCCCCAGTCCATGGCCGACATGGACCGACCGCACTTCATCGGCATCGGCGGCGCCGGGATGTCGGGCATCGCAAAGATCCTCGCCCAGCGCGGCGCCCGGGTCGCGGGCAGCGACGCCCGCGAGTCCGCCACGGCCGAGGCCCTGCGCACGCTCGGCGCCACCGTGCACATCGGCCACGACGCCGCGCACGTGTCCCCCGAGGCCACCTGCGTCGTCGTCTCCTCCGCGATCCGCGAGGACAACCCGGAGCTGCTGCGCGCCAAGGAGCTCGGCATCCCGGTCGTGCACCGCTCCGACGCCCTCGCGGGCCTGATGGACGGCCTGCGCCCCATCGCGGTGGCGGGCACCCACGGCAAGACGACCACGACGTCGATGCTGGCCGTGTCCCTGTCCGCGCTCGGCCTGAACCCCTCCTACGCGATCGGCGGCGACCTGGACGCCCCCGGTTCGAACGCGCTGCACGGCGAGGGCGACATCTTCGTCGCCGAGGCCGACGAGTCGGACCGCAGCTTCCACAAGTACCGGCCCGAAGTCGCGATCATCCTCAACGTCGAGCTCGACCACCACGCCAACTACGCGTCGATGGACGAGATCTACGACTCCTTCGAGACGTTCACGACGAAGATCGTCCCCGGCGGCACCCTGGTCATCGCCGCCGACCAGGAGGGCGCGGCCGAGCTGACCCGGCGCATCCGCGACACGACGTCCCTCAAGGTCGTCACGTACGGCGAGTCCGAGTCCGCGGACATCCGCATCCACAAGATCACGCCGCGCGGTCTGGCCAGCGAGGTCACCGTCCTGCTCGACGGCAAGCTGCTCACCTTCACGGTCTCCGTCCCCGGCCGCCACTACGCGCACAACGCGGTCGCGGCCCTCGCGGCGGGCGTCGCCCTCGGCATCCCCTCCCGGAACCTGGCCGGGGCCCTGAAGTCCTACACCGGCGTCAAGCGCCGCCTCCAGCTCAAGGGCGAGGTGAACGGCGTGCAGGTCATCGACTCCTACGCCCACCACCCCACCGAGATGACGGCCGACCTGGAGGCCATGCGCTCGGCCGCCGGGGACGCCCGCATCCTGGTCCTCTTCCAGCCCCACCTCTTCTCCCGCACCCAGGAACTGGGCAAGGAGATGGGCGACGCCCTCGCCCTCGCGGACGCCTCCGTCGTCCTCGACATCTACCCGGCGCGCGAGGACCCGATCCCCGGCATCACCAGCGCCCTGATCATCGACGCCGCCCGCGCGGCCGGCGCCGACGTGCAGGCCGCCCCCGACAAGGACGCGGCGGTCGCGGCCGTGGCGGGAATGGCCAAGCCCGGTGATCTCGTTCTCACCATGGGCGCGGGCGACGTGACGGAGCTCGGCCCGCGGATCCTGGAACAACTGGAGGGCTGAGGGACATGTCGTACGACGTCGAGAAGCCGGACGAGCAATGGCGCGCGGAGCTCAGCCCGGCGGAGTACGCGGTACTGCGCCAGGCCGGCACCGAACCCGCCTTCGTCGGTGAGTACACGGACACCAAGACCGAGGGCGTCTACTCCTGTCGCGCCTGCGGCGCGGAGCTCTTCACGTCGACCGAGAAGTTCGAGTCGCACTGCGGCTGGCCGAGCTTCTACGACCCGAAGGACTCGGACGCCGTCGAACTGATCGAGGACCGCTCGCACGGGATGGTGCGCACCGAGGTGCGGTGCGCGCGGTGCGGTTCGCACCTCGGGCACGTCTTCGAGGGCGAGGGCTACCAGACGCCCACCGACCAGCGGTACTGCATCAACTCGATCTCGCTCAGGCTGGCGCCCGGCGCCCAGTGATGGCGAGCCACGACCGCCCGGGGCCCGAAGCCCCCGTCATCACCTCCGACGCTCCGGGGTCCTTCCCCCGGAGCGTGCTCGCCGAGCGGCATCCGGCGCTGATCCGGAAGGTCCGGGACGCCTTCCCGTACGGGCCCGAGCAGCACGCCGCGCTCGACGCGCTCCTCGCGTCGGGCGAGCGGGGCGTCATCGAGCCGCTCGGCCCCGGCGCGCACGACCGCGAGCAGTGGCAGTGGTGGGGGCGCGAGCAGTTCGGGCGGTCGTGGTTCGAGGCGCCGTTCCTGTGGGCGGAGAGCTACTTCTACCGGCGGCTCCTGGAAGCCGTCGGCTACTTCGCGCCGGGCCCCTGGCAGGGCGTCGACCCGTTCCGTCCGTTCAAGCAGGCCGAACTGCGGACGGCCGAGGCGGCGCAGGAGCTGCGGGCCGTCGACCGGCTCGCGAAGGAGCCCAGGGCCGTCCAGGACCGGGCGCTGCTGCACGGCTCCCTGTGGGGGAACCGCGCGGACCTCGGGTTCCGGATCACGGCCGGGAGCGGCGACGAGCAGGACCGGCCGCTCGTCGCCGACGACGCGCAGGCCCTGTGGTCCCTGCTGCCCGAGGGCGGCCGGGCCACCGTGTACCTCGTCGCGGACAACGCCGGACGGGAACTCGTCCCCGATCTGCTGCTGATCGACCACCTGCTGCGGCACGCCCGCGCCGGACGGGTCGTGCTGCACGTCAAGCCGTATCCGTACTTCGTCTCCGACGCGATCACCGCCGACGTCGTCGACTGCCTGCGGCACCTGCGCGGCGCCGAGGGGGCCGCCGCCGAGGTGGGGGAGCGGCTGTGGCGGGCGATGACGGACGGGCGGCTCGCCGTGCGGGCGCACCCTTTCTCCTGCGCGCCGCTGCCGTACGCGGACATGCCGGACGACCTGCGCCGGGACTTCGCGCGGGCCACCGTGACCGTCCTCAAGGGCGACCTGAACTACCGGCGCCTCGTCGGCGACCGGATGTGGGCCCCCACCACGTCGTTCGCCGAGCGCACCGCCCACTTCCCCGGCCCCGTCGCGGCGCTGCGCACCCTGAAGTCCGACGTGGTCGTCGGCCTCGACGCGGACACCGAGGCGGCCCTCGTCGCCGCGCACGGACAGCGGTGGCGGGCCGGCGGCACGCACGCGCTGATCCAGGTGCGGGCCGGCTGACCGACGCCCCGTCAGTTCCGTGCCACGGACAGCTCCTTGATCCCGTTGATGAAGTTGGACACCAGTCGCCGCGGCGGCGCGGCGAGTTCCAGGGTCGGCAGGGCTTTGGCCAACTCCTCGTACAGCACCCGCAGTTGGAGCCGGGCGAAGTGCGCGCCCAGGCAGACGTGCGGGCCGTCGCCGAAGGAGACGTGCGGGTTGGGGGAGCGGGTGAGGTCCAGGCGGAACGGGTCGGGGAAGACGCGCTCGTCGTGGTTGGCGGCGGCGTGGAACACGACCACCTTGTCGCCCCGGCCGATCCGCACCCCCGCGAGCGTCGTCTCCCGGACGGCCGTGCGGCGGAACGTGAGGACCGGCGGATGGCGGCGCAGCAGCTCGTCGACCGCCGACGCCGGATCGACCGCCCCCGCACGGAGCCGCCGGTACGCGGCCGGGTCCTCGGCGAGCAGCGCCAGACCGCCCGGGGCCGCGCTGCGGACCGTGTCGTTGCCCGCGATCGTCAGCAGGAAGAAGAACATCTGCCGCTCGGGCGGGGTGAGGCCGGGATCGAGGGCGAGCGTCGTCATGACGTCGTCCCCGGGGTGGGCGCGTTTGTGCTCCGTCAGCTCGTCGGCGTAGGCGAACATGTCGGCCAGCGCGGACGGCGAGCGCGGGTTCACCGGCGGACCGGCGGCCGACGGGGGCGCGGCGCCCTCGTCCGGGTCCTGGTAGCCGATGACGCGGCGGGTCCAGTGCAGGAGCAGACCCCGGTCCTGTTCCGGGACGCCGAGCAGGTCGGCGAGGTTGAGCAGGGCGTAGTCGTCGGTGACCGTCCCGACCAGGTCGACCGGGTCCCTCCCCTCCGCCGCGACCGCCTCGGCCAGCAAGGACGCCGCCCGCTCGCGGGCCGACCGCTCGAACGCCGTCACCCGGCGCGGCGTGAACGCCCGGCTCACCAGGCGGCGCAGCCTGCCGTGGGCGGGCGGGTCCTGGTTGAGCATCATGCCGCGGATGAACGGGAGGTCCGCCGGATCGGGGTCGCGGATCTGGGTGGCGCCGACGCACGACGAGTACGTCGCCGCGTCCCTGAGCACCCGGACCACGTCCGCGTGCCGGGTCACCGCCCAGAAGCCGGGGCCCTCGGGCCAGCCGAGGACCGCCGGCTCCGGCTGCCACGCCACCGGGTGGTGGTCGCGCAGCGTGCGGTACCGGTCGTGCGGGACCCCCTGGGCGTACCGGCGCGGGTCGAAGACGTCCGGCACCGCGGGGGTCACGCGCCGTCCGCCCGCAGGAAGTCCTCCACCACCCGGACCAGCGCGAGCGGCGCCTCGTCCATCGCGTAGTGGCCGCACACCGGCAGGTCGACGAGCTCGCCGCGGGAGAACCAGCGCAGCCACGTGTCGCGCATCAGGGCCGCCGACAGGGCCGGGTCGAGCTGTCCGGTGACCGTCAGCGCCGGCGTCGTACAGCCCTCCAGGTCGCGGTGGAAGTCGTCACCGGTCCACGAGTCGAGCCAGGCCCGGAACGCCTTGACGTCGCTGCGGGCCAGCGAGCGCGCCACCATGCGGTCCAGCCACGCGGCCGGCCGGACCCCGCCCGTGGTGACGTCGAGGATCGCCCGGCGGTGCTCGGGCTTGGTGTCCGCGGTGGAGAACAACTGCCACTGCTCCGGCGGCAGTTGCAGACCGGACGCCGGGACGGGGGAGACGCCAGCGAGACGGCGCACCCGGTGCCGGGCCGTCGCCACGACGCGCTGCGCCACGCTGCCGCCCATCGAGTGCCCGACCAGCGAGAAGCGGTCCCAGCCGAGCCGGTCGGCGAGGTCGAGCACGTCCGCCGCGCCCTCGGCCGTCGTGTACGCGCCCGGGACGTCCTTCGCCTCCCCGTAGCCCCGCAGGTCCACCAGCGCGTACTGGAAGGACGTGCGGTCCAGATCGGGGACGACCGGCGCGTACGCCGAGCGGTCGGCGAACCAGCCGTGCACCGCGATCACCTTGTGCGGACCGTCACCGTGCAGTTCGTGCGGCAGGACGAAGGAGGCCACGTCGACTCCTGGAGTGTGGGGGCGGGTGCCGGACGCCGTCCACGGTGGCGCGGGCCCGCCCGGGCCACAAGAGGGCGCGCGGCGGCGATCGGCGACAATGGGGGGCGTGACCTCCCGCGACGCCTCCCGCAGCACCTCCCACGCCGCCGCTTCCGGTGACGCTTCCGATGCCGTCCGCCGCCCCGAGCTGCGCGCCGACTGCGGCAGCTGCTTCGGCCTGTGCTGCGTCGCGCTGCCGTTCGCCAAGTCCCAGGACTTCGCGCGCAACAAGAACGCCGGCACCCCCTGCCAGAACCTCCGGGACGACTTCCGCTGCGGCATCCACGCCACCCTGCGCGACGACGGCTACCGGGGCTGCACCGTCTTCGACTGCTTCGGCGCCGGACAGCAGGTCTCCCAGGTCACCTTCGAGGGCGTCGGCTGGCGCGAGCGGCCCGAGAGCGCACGGGCCATGTACGAGGTGTTCCCGGTCATGCGTCATCTGCACGAACTGCTCTGGTACTTGACCGAGGTCCTCGACCTCGACCGGGCCGGGCCCGTGCACCGCGACGCCCGCCGCGCCCTCGACGACATCGAGCGGCTCACCCGCGCGAGCGCCGATGAGGTGGCCGCCGCCGACGTGCCCGCCATCCGCGGCGACGTGAACGCGCTGCTGCTGAAGGCGAGCGAGCTGGAACGGGCGGCGGTCCCCGGCCGCAAGAAGAACCACCGCGGCGCCGACCTCGTCGGCGCCCGGCTGCGCAAGGCCACCCTGCGCGGCGCCACCCTGCGCGGCGCGCTCCTGGTCGCCGCCGACCTCACCGGCGCCGACCTGCGCTCCGCCGACCTGATCGGCGCCGACCTGCGCGACGCACAGCTCGCCGGAGCCGACCTCACCGGCGCGATCTTCCTCACCCAGGCCCAGCTGAACGCGGCCCGCGGCGACGCCACGACCCGGATCCCGCCGGGCCTGCGCCGCCCCGCGCACTGGGCCGCGTAGGACCTGCCCGGCGCACACCGACGGCGCGTGCGGACAGCGGGGCGCAGCAGGGTCTTCCCCGATTGTCCGGGGAACAGTCCCCGTTCACGCGATGGTGCGATCATGTTCCGCCCCGTGGATGGGTGTTGACGCCCAGGGGTAGGGCGGCGCTCATGACACAGCAGTCCACCCAGCCCTTCCAGCTGCCGCGCTTCTACATGCCGTACCGGGCGCGCCTCAACCCGCACCTCGACGAGGCGCGCGCGCACTCCGCGGCGTGGGCGCGCGAGATGGGCATGCTGGAGGGCAGCGGCATCTGGGAGCGGAGCGACCTCGACGCGCACGACTACGGCCTGCTCTGCGCGTACACGCACCCCGACTGCGACGGGCCCGCGCTGTCGCTGATCACCGACTGGTACGTGTGGGTCTTCTTCTTCGACGACCACTTCCTCGACATGTACAAGCGCACCAACGACCGGGAGGGCGGCAAGGCGCACCTCGACCGGCTGCCCCTCTTCATGCCGATGGACCTCGACGACGCGGGCACGGAGGTGCCGGAGCCGCGCAACCCCGTCGAGGCGGGCCTCGCCGACCTGTGGCGGCGCACCGTGCCCGCGATGTCGGCGGACTGGCGCCGCCGCTTCGCCGAGTCGACCGAGCACCTGCTGAACGAGTCGATGTGGGAACTCTCGAACATCAACGAGGGCCGGATCGCCAACCCCGTCGAGTACATCGAGATGCGCCGCAAGGTCGGCGGCGCCCCCTGGTCGGCCGGGCTCGTCGAGTACGCGACCGCGGAGGTCCCCGCGCCGGTCGCCGGGTCACGGCCGCTGCGCGTCCTGATGGAGACGTTCGCCGACGCCGTGCACCTGCGCAACGACCTGTTCTCGTACGAGAGGGAGGTCCGCGACGAGGGCGAACTGTCCAACGGCGTCCTGGTCCTGGAGACGTTCTTCGACTGCACGACGCAGGAGGCGGCGGAGGCCGTCAACGACGTGCTCACCTCACGGCTGCACCAGTTCGAGCACACCGCGTTCACCGAAGTGCCCGCGCTCGCCGTGGAGAAGGGGCTCGCACCGGACCAGTTCGCGGCCGTCGCCGCGTACGCGCGGGGGCTGCAGGACTGGCAGTCCGGCGGCCACGAGTGGCACCTGCGGTCCAGCCGCTACATGAACGAGGGCGCCGTACGGGACGCGTCACCGCCGGGCGGGCCGACCGGCATCGGCACCGGCTCCACCGCCGTGCGCACGCTGTTCGACGCGCTCGGCGCCGAGCGGCTGCGGGCGTACACGCACGTGCCGTACCAGAAGGTCGGCCCGTCCCCGCTGCCCGACTTCCCCATGCCCTTCGACCTGCGGCTCAACCCGGCGCTCGACGGCGCGCGCGAGCGGCTGGTGCCGTGGGCGCAGCGGACGGGCATCCTGGCGGAGGGCGTCTGGGACGAGGACCGGCTCGCCGCCGCCGACCTGGCGCTCTGCTCGGCGGGCATCGACCCGGACGCCACCCCCGAGGCCCTGGATCTCAACGCGCAGTGGCTCGCCTGGGGGACGTACGCCGACGACTACTACCCGCTGGTCTTCGGCCACCGCCGCGACCTGGCCGCCGCGAAGCGGTGCACCCGCCGCCTGTCGGACTGCATGCCCGTCGAGGGGGAGCCGGTCCCGGCCCCCGCCAACGCGATGGAGCGCGGCCTCGCCGACCTCTGGCTGCGCACGGCCACCGACATGACGCCCCGGCAGCGGCGCACCCTGAAGGCCTCCGTCGAGGTCATGACGGAGGCCTGGGTGTGGGAGGTGGCCAACCAGCTGCAGAACCGCATCCCCGATCCCGTCGACTACCTGGAGATGCGCCGCGCCACCTTCGGCGCCGACCTGACCATGAGCCTGTGCCGCCTCGGCCACGGCCCCGCCGTACCGCCGGCCGTCTACCGCAGCGGCCCCGTCCGCTCCCTGGAGAACGCCGCCGTCGACTACGGAATGCTGGTCAACGACGTGTTCTCGTACCAGAAGGAGATCGAGTACGAAGGCGAGATCCACAACGCGATCCTCGTCGTGCAGAACTTCTTCGGCATCGACCACCCGCGGGCGCTGCGCATCGTGACCGACCTGCTGACGCAGCGCTTGCGGCAGTTCGAGCACGTCGTCTCCCACGAACTCCCCGCCCTGTACGAGGACTTCCGGATGACCGGCGAGGCGCGGGCGGTCATGGAGGGGTACGTCGGCGAGCTGCGCGACTGGATGGCGGGGATCCTCAACTGGCACCGGAAGGTGGCCCGTTACCGGGAGGACCACCTCGCGCGCCGCGCGCACGGATTCGTCCCCGACCGCCTTCCGTCGGGCCCCGGTTTCCGAACCTCCGCGTCCGGAATGGGCGCTTCAGGGAACTTCGATGGTGTTCCGTCCGTCTTGTGAGGTGAGACGGCCACTGACCGGCCGTACCGACGGGGGACTCCACGAGAACACACGGGGGTGTTCTTACTTTGACCGAGATCATCGAGCGCATCGCGGAGCAGGCGGCGGAACAGGGGCAGCAGGCAGAGCAGCCGGAGCGGACAGGGCGACGGGCGGCCGCGGGGGAACTGGAGCCGTACGCCGCGCCGTTGACCGTCCCGCCCGTCCTGCGGCCGGACTCCGACGACGTGCGCACGGAGACCGAGATCGCCCTGCGGCCCACCTGGCAGCGGCTGCACCCGCAGCTGCCGGCGACCCTCATGTGGGGGTACGAGGGGTCGGTGCCGGGTCCGACGATCGAGGTGCGGCGCGGACAGCGCGTCCGGATCGCCTGGACGAACCGCATCCCGAAGGGCAGCGAGTATCCGGTGACGGCGGTGGAGGTGCCAGTCACGACACCGAACCCGAGCACCGAGCCGGGCCGCCACGACGTCCCGCCGAGCGCCGACGTGGCCGCCCTGCCCGCCTGGACCGTGACGCACCTGCACGGCGCGCAGACGGGCGGCGGCAACGACGGCTGGGCGGACAACGCGGTGGGGTACGGCGACGCCCAGCTCGCCGAGTATCCGAACGACCACCAGGCGGTCCAGTGGTGGTACCACGATCACGCGATGAACATCACGCGGTGGAACGTGCAGACGGGTCTGTACGGCACGTACCTCGTCCGTGACGACGAGGAGGACGCGCTCGGACTGCCGTGCGGCGAGCGGGAGATCCCGCTGCTCATCGCCGACCGGAACCTGGACACGGACGAGGACGGCGCGCTGAACGGGCGGCTGCTGCACAAGACCGTGGTGATCGACCCGAGGAACCCGGAGACCGGCAAGCCCGTGTCCCTGCCGTTCACCGGCCCGTACACCACGGTCAACGGCAGGATCTGGCCGTACGCGGAGGTGGCGGCCGGGTGGTACCGCTTCCGCCTGGTGAACGCGTCGAACGCGCGCATCTACGACCTCGTCCTCGTCGACGAGGACGGCGCGCCGGTGCCCGGCGTCCTGAAGCAGATCGGCAGCGACGGCGGGCTCCTGCCGCGCCCCGTGCCGGTCGACTTCGACGGCGCGCTGCCGACGCTGACCGTCGCTCCGGCCGAGCGCATGGACCTGCTCGTCGACTTCGGGGCCCTGGCGGGCCGCCGGGTCCGCCTGGTGAACAAGGGGCCGAACCAGCCGGCGGGCGTCCCGGACGTGCCGGGCAACGTGCGCCATCCGCACGTCATGGAGTTCCGGGTGGGCGAGTGCGCCGAGCCGGACCCGTTCGTCCTGCCCGAGGTGCTCTCCGGTTCCTTCCGCCGGCTGACGCACGACATCGAGCACGGGCACCGGCTGGTCGTGCTCACCCCGCCCGCGACCAAGGGCGGCGGCGGACACCCGGAGATCTGGGAGATGGTGGAGGTCGAGGACCCCGCCGACGTGGTGGTCCCCTCCGACGGAGTCCTTCAACTCGTCGACGACAAGGGCAGGACGAAGACCTACCGGCGGATCTCGCGGACCTTCAACGACGGGCTCGGCTTCAGCGTCGCCGAGGGCAGCCACGAGCAGTGGAGCTTCCTGAACCTGGCGGTGAACCCGCCGGTCGTGCATCCCATGCACATCCACCTCGCCGACTTCCAGATCCTCGGCCGCGACGCGTACGACGTCTCCGGTTTCGACGTGACGGTCGGCGGCACGACCGATCCGGTGACGTACGACCCGGGCACCACGGTCCCGCTGCCGCCGAACGAGCGGGGGTACAAGGACGTGTTCCGCGCACTGCCCGGTCAGATGCTGCGCGTCATGGGCAGGTTCGACGGGGCGTACGGGCGGTTCATGTACCACTGCCACCTGCTGGAGCACGAGGACATGGGCATGATGCGGCCCTTCGTCGTCCTGCCGGCGGAGGCCCTGAGGTTCGACCACGGGGCCGGGCACGGCGGCGGGCACGGGGGCCACACCGGGTAGCGCTCAGCCGGACACGGAGGCGGCCGCCGCGTGCGCCACCGCCGCGCGGGCGAGCGCCTGCACGACGGGGTGCGGGCGGCTGCCGTCGCCGTACAGCTCCGGCTGGAAGAGGGTGGCCAGGAAGAACGGGTGCTGTGCGGTGGGCAGTTCGGCGATGCGGACCTGTCCGTCCTCGTCGGTCCCGGTGAACCGCAGGCCGTGCGCGCGCAGCGTCTCCAGGTGCGCGGCCGGACCGTACTGGCAGTGGTAGCGCTCGACGGTGCGGTCCGCGCCGAGCACCGACTCGGCCAGCGAGCCGCCCGTCACCGTCACCGTGCCCTCGTGGCCGACCAGGGAGCAGGCCAGCGGGGCGATGAGGAAGTCGTCGGCGCCGGGGTCGTTCTCGGCGTGCGCGACCCCGGTCAGTCCGCACACGCCGCGCGCGTACTCCAGGAGCGTGTGCTGGAAGCCGCCGCACGTGCCGAGGAACGGGATGCCGTCCTCGCGGGCCGTACGGATCGCGGCGAGCGCCCCGGCCTCACTGCGGTACGGGCTGCCGGGCAGCACCCACACGGCGTCGAACTCCCCGACCGCGCCCGGGACTTCGGCGTCCTCGGTCGGGATCCAGTACGCGTCGAGGGCGAGGCCCTCACGGGTGGCGAGCGCGTCGAGGAGCAGCGGGACGCGGGTGTGCGCGACGACGCTCGGGGAGCGGTCGCCGACCAGGGCGAGCCGGGCGGGGACAGGGGCGGGAGCGGAGACGGGGGTGGGCTTGGGGGTGAGCGTGGGCGTGGGGGAGGCCGGGGGCCGCGGTGCGAAGGTCATGCCGGTCATCGTCGACGCGCGGCCCGATTCACGTCCAACGATGAAAACTGCACTCTCCATAAGCGTTCCTGATGCGGTCCGGGATCATGGACGGCATGGACCCGCACCTGCTGCGCACCTACGTCACCGTCGCCCGCCTCGCCTCCTTCTCGGCCGCCGCCGACGCCCTCGGCTACACCCAGTCCGCCGTCTCGCAGCAGATCGCGGCGCTGGAACAGGACCTCGGGGCCCCGCTCCTCACCCGCCGTCCCGTCGTCCCGACCCCGGCGGGCGAGCGGCTGCTCGAACACGCCGCGCCGCTGCTGCTGCGCCTGGACGCGGCCCGCGCCGACGTCCGGCGCACCGCGGCGGCTCCCGGGCAGGGGCTGACCCTCGCCGTCACGCCGACAGCGCTGCGCGACCGGACCGCCGCGCTGCTGCCGCACACCGCCGTGACCGTGCGCGTGCTGCCCCGTGACGCGATACCCGCCGAGGTCGCGACGGGCGGCGCCGACCTGGGGATCGTGGACGGTGTCGCCGCGCCCAGCGACCCGCTCCGGCTGCCCGACGTCGCCCCGCTCACCACCCGCGGCGTCGCCGAGGAACCCGTCCACGTCGTCCTGCCGGAGCGCCATCCGCTGGTCCGCCGGTCCGGCCTGCGGCTGGCCGACCTCGTCGACGCGCGCTGGCTCGACGCCCCCGGCGCGGGCGTCCCGCTCGACCAGTTGCGCGCGGTCCACGGGGGCGGCGGCTTCCGCCCGGCGCTGCGCTACGACGGCACGGACCTGCGCACGCTGCTCGCCCTCGCGGCGGCGGGGCACGGCCTGACGGTGCTGCCCGCCGCGCTCGCCGGCAGCGCGCCCGGCACGGTCCGGGTACCGCTGACGGCGCCCCGTGTCGTGCACCGTACGGAGCTCGTCCACGCGGGGGAGCCGAGCGGTCCCGCCGCCCGGTTCGTCGCGGCCCTGATCGGCTGAACCGGGCGCCGAGCCGCACGGACCGTCGCGCGTTCGAGCGGGGTCCGGCACTCTCACTCGTTCGTGGATCGTCGCGCGCCACAGCGGAGGGTAGAGCTCTGGCCGGAGGCGAGCGACCTATGGAACAGACTGCGTTGCGTCCCAAGTCCATGCCGGGAGCGCCGGGGCCCGACCCCGGCGGCGGCCCCGAGCGGAAGCGGCGGCAGAGGCCGCCCCGGCGCCCGCACGCCGCGCGCCGCCGGGGCAGGCGCCTGGCCACCGCTCTGTTCGGCCTGTTCTGCGCGGTCGTCCTGGTGCTCGCCGGGGTGGGCCTCGGCACCGTGGGCGCCACGGTCATCGGCATGAGCAGACTGGCCGAGATGCAGCAGCAGGCGGCGGCCGGCCCGCCTCGGAAACCCGCCCCGTCGTCCGCGCCCCCGACCGGGGCCCCGGCCCCGCGGCCCACCGCACGGGGCGGCCTCGGGGTGGAGGTCGTCGACGCGCCCGAGGGCCCCGGCGCGCTCGTCGTCGCCGTCCACGTGCCGGGGCCCGGCTACACGGCCGGACTGGTGCGCGGCGACGTCCTGGTGCGCCTCGGCAAGGCGGAGATCGGCTCGGCGAGCGATCTGGCGGCCGTCGTCGGGGACGCCCGCCCCGGCCACCAAATCGTCATGACGGTCCGTCACGACAGCGGCAGCCGACAGCAGTTGGCCGTGACGCCCGGTGTCGTGACCTGACGGCAGGACAGAGGCGGGAGCGGGATCGGGCGCGAGTGGGGGAGGGGAGCGGTCAGACCGTCCGGAAGTGGGTCGTCAGCCGCCGTTCGTCGTCCAGGACGTGGAAGGCCAGACCGACCGGCGCGTCCAGGTCCGCGACCTGCTCGCCCTCCCAGGGCAGCCGCAGCGTCCACGTCACCCCGGGACCCACCACCAGCGGCCGCCCGGCGAAGGTGGTCGAGGCCGGCGTGTGGGCGTGCCCGGTGATCACCGCGACGATCTCCGGCCGCCGGTCCAACAGGTCCGCCAGCGACCGGGGCCGGCCGAGCTGGTAGCGGTCCGGCAGCGGATGGTGCAGCGCCACCGGCGGGTGGTGGAAGGCGAGCAGCACCGGCGTCCCGCCGTCGAGCGCGTCGAGCTCCGACTCGATCCAGGCGTACGTCTCCGCGTCGAGCTCGCCCTCGTCGGCGCCCGGGATGCTGGAGTCGCACAGCAGGATCGCCGTCCCGCCCACCCGGTGCGCGCGGTTGACCGGGCCGTCGCCGGCCGGTTCGCGCAGCAGTGCCTTGCGGTAGGGGCCGCGGCTGTCGTGGTTGCCGGGGCAGGGCAGGACGGGGAACGGGCGGCCGGCGTCGTGCAGTCCGAGCAGTTCGGCCGCTTCCTCGTACTCCGCCTCGGCGCCGTGGTCCGCGATGTCGCCGGTGACGAGCAGTGCGTCCACCGGACCGGGCAGTGCCCGCAGGTGGTCCATGACACGGCGGGCCCGCTCGGTGGCGCGCGGGGTCCCGTCCAGGTGCAGATCGCTGATCTGGGCCAGCACAAGCATGGCGTACGTCCTTCGGGCTCCGGAGGTCCTTAACGGTTAATCAGGATCTAACCATTAGAGCTAATGTCTGGGCAATGCTCAGGCATTAGATGACTGTCCTGGAGGGGCGAATCCATGGCCATGGGGTGGACTCGCGCCGTCCCGCACGGGCGGGCAGGATGCTGCCCGTAGACCCGCACACCCGCATCCGTACGGAGGCCCGGACATGACGACCGGTACACCCGCGCCCTTCACCGCCGCCGACTACAAGACCCGCATGGACCGGGCCGCGCAGTCCGCCGCCGACGCCGGGCTCGCCGGAGTACTGGTCGCGCCGGGCCCCGACCTGGTCTGGCTCACCGGCTACCACGTGCCCGCCGACACCGAGCGGCTCACCCTCCTCGTCCTCGCCGCGGGACAGGAGCCCACGCTCGTCGTCCCCAAGCTGGAGGCCCCCGACGCCGCGAAGGCCGCGGGCGCCGGCGCGATGGCGCTGCGCGACTGGACCGACGGCGTCGACCCGTACGGGGTCGCCGCCCCGCTGCTCGACGTCGCCGGCCGCTTCGGCGTCAGCGACAACGCCTGGGCGATGCACCTGCTGGGCCTGCAGAAGACGCTGCCCGACACCTCGTACGTGTCCCTGACCGAGGCGCTCCCGATGCTGCGCGCCGTCAAGGACGCCGCCGAACTGGAGCGCCTCGCCGCCGCGGGCGCCGCCGCCGACGCCACGTACGAGGAGATCAAGAAGGTCACGTTCGCGGGCCGCGAGGAGAACGACATCGCCCGCGAACTCGCCGCGCTGCTCCGGCAGTTCGGGCACTCGCAGGTCGACTTCACCGTCGTCGGCTCCGGGCCCAACGGCGCCAACCCGCACCACGAGGCGAGCGACCGCGTCATCCAGGACGGCGACATGGTCGTGCTCGACTTCGGCGGCCTCAAGCACGGCTACGGCTCCGACACGACCCGCACCGTGCACGTCGGCGAACCCACCGCCGAGGAGCGCAGGGTCCACGACATCGTGCGCGAGGCGCAGACCGCCGCCTGCGACGCCGTGCGGCCCGGCATCGCCTGCCAGGACGTCGACCGCGTCGCCCGCAAGGTCATCACCGACGCCGGGTACGGCGAGTACTTCATCCACCGCACCGGACACGGCATCGGCGTCACCACGCACGAACCCCCGTACATGATCGAGGGCGAGGAGCAGGAACTGGTGCCCGGCATGTGCTTCTCCGTCGAGCCGGGGATCTACCTGCCCGGCCGCTTCGGCGTCCGCATCGAGGACATCGTCACCGTCACCGAGGACGGCGGCCGGCGCCTCAACAGCACCGCGCGCGAGCTGGCCGTCGTCGGCTGACCCGCCATGCCGCCGACCCCGGAACAGCCGACCGCCGACACGGACACGGTGCGCCGCCTCCTGGAGAGCCTGCTCCCGGACGGCGGCGGCATCGAGGTGCGCCCCGTCACCGAGGGCGGCGAGCACTCCACCTGGTGGGTCGGCGCCAAGCACGTGCTGCGGCTCGCGCCCGACGGGCGGATCTCGCCCGGACTGCGCCGCGAGGTCCGCGTCCGTGACCTCGTCCGCCCCTACGTCACCGTCGCCGTGCCCGCGTGCGTCGCCGCCGGGGAGTGGGCGCCGGGTCTCGCGTACACCCTCGACACCCGGCTGACCGGCGAGTCGGCGGAGGGGCGTGATGTCACCGCGGCCGGCGAGGAGGACCTCGCGGGGCTGCTCACCGGGTTGCGGGCGGTGCCGGTCGGCCGGGCCGTGGCGCTCGGGGTGCCGAAGACGGCGCCGCGCTCCCTGGAGAACCTGCGCCGCGCGGCGGGCGCCGCGGCCCGGAAGCTGGACGGGGACGGCGAGTTCGACGCGGAACGCCTGCGGCAGCTGACCGGGCACGCCGTGGTGCAGCTCGGGCCGCAGGCCGACGCGGTGCTCGTCCACCACGACCTCAAGGGCGAGCACCTGACGGTGTCGGCGGACGGGCGGGTGCGGGGGGTGCTGGACTGGGCCGACGCGGTGGTGGGTGATCCGGCGGAGGACATCGCGGGGCTGGCGATCGCGGTAGGGGCGCGGGCCGCCGTCCGGTCGGCGACGCTCGCCGGGTACGGGCCGCGGGTGTGTCTGCGGGGGTTGTGGCTGGCGCGGTGCGATGCGGTGGTGCGGCTCGCGGATCGGTTGTACGGGGCGGACGGGGCGAGTCCGGTGGGGTTGCTGCGCGTGCAGTTGGAGCGGGCGTGGGAGGCGATTCTGCTGGAGCTGGTGTCGGAGGGGTGAGCCGGTTTCGTCCGCCGTGTCCCTCTTGCGTCGCGGGCCGCGGGCCGGTGTGGGCTTCTCGCGCAGTTCCCCGCGCCCCTGGAGCATGCGGCTTCGCCGCTGCCCCATCGGGCGCCCCCTGGGATGGCACACGAAGTGTGCCTTTCAGGGGCGCGGGGAACTGCGCGAGCAACCCCCACCGGCCCGCAGCCCGCGACGAGATCCCGGCCGGCAGATGCAGTCGGTATTTCGGGGGCGCGGGGAACTGCGCGAGCAACCCCCACCGGCCCGCAGCCCGCGACGAGATTCCGGCCGGCAGACGCAGTCGGTACGTCAGGGGCGCGGGGAACTGCGCGACCAGCCCCCGCCGGAGCTGCGGACGCTCGTCCGGCCGGGTGGGCTACGGGGCCACCGCGATCACGCTCGACTCCGGGGGGACCGTCAGGGTGCCGTCGGAGACGGGGAGTTCGACCGGGTCCCACGCCGCCAGGACCTGCGCCACGGGCCGCCCCAGCGGAATCGACACCGGCGCCCCGGACAGGTTCACCGCCACCCGCAGATCACCGCGCCGATAGGCGATCCACCGGGCCTCCTCGTCGTACGCGACCCGCACCGCCGCCAGATCCGGATCCTGCAGATCCGTCCGGGCGCGCCGCAGGGCGATCAGCTCCCGGTACCACGCGAGCACCCGCGCATGGTGCCCGGTCCCGGGCTCGGACCAGTCGAGACAGGACCGCTCACGCGTGGCGGGGTTCTGCGGATCGGGCACGTCCTCCTCGGCCCACCCGTGCGCCGCGAACTCCCGCCGCCTGCCCTTGCGCACGGCATCGGCGAGCCCCGGATCCGTGTGGTCCGTGAAGTACTGCCACGGCGTGCCGGCCGCCCACTCCTCGCCCATGAACAGCATCGGCGTGAACGGCCCCGTCAGGACCAGCGTCGCCGCGCACGCCAGCAGACCGGGGGAGAGGGAGGCCGAGAGCCGGTCGCCCTGCGCGCGGTTGCCGACCTGGTCGTGGGTCTGCGTGTACGCGAGGAGACGGTGCGCCGGGACCCGGGTGCGGTCCAGCGGACGCCCGTGGTGCCGGTCGCGGAACGACGAGAACGTGCCGTCGTGGAAGAAGCCGTGGGTGAGCGTCTTGGCGACGGCCGCGAGCGGGGCGCGCGCGAAGTCCGCGTAGTAGCCCTGCCGTTCACCGGTGACGGCGGCGTGGATCGCGTGGTGCACGTCGTCGTTCCACTGCGCGTGCAGGCCGAGGCCGCCCTCGGCGCGCGGCGTGACGACCCGTGGGTCGCCGAGGTCGGACTCGCCGATCAGGAACAGCGGGCGGTCCAGCTGCCCGGCGAGCCCGTCGACGGCCGCCGACAGCTCCTCCAGGAACGGCAGGGCCCGCTGGTCGTGGAGCTCGTGGATCGCGTCGAGGCGCAGCCCGTCGACGCGGTAGTCGCGCAGCCAGGCCAGCGCGCTGCCGATCAGGAACGCGCGGACCTCGTCGGAGCCGGGCGCGTCCAGGTTCACCGCGCTGCCCCACGGCGTGTGGTGGGTGTCGGTGAAGTACGGGCCGTACGCCGACAGGTGGTTGCCCGACGGGCCCAGGTGGTTGTGCACGACGTCGAGCACGACCCCGAGGCCGTGCTCGTGCGCGGTGTCGACAAAACGCTTCAGCGCCTCCGGCCCGCCGTACGGCTCGTGCACCGCCCACAGACTGACGCCGTCGTAGCCCCAGCCGTGCCGTCCCGGCACGGGACAGAGCGGCATCAACTCGACGTGCGTGACGCCCAGTTCGGCCAGGTGGCCGAGGCGTGCGGCCGCCGCGTCGAGCGTGCCCTCCCGCGTGTACGTGCCCACGTGCAGCTCGTACAGGACGGCGCCGGTCAGCCCGCGCCCCGCCCAGTCGGCGCGCCACGCGTACCTGCGGTGGTCGACGACCGCGCTCAGCCCGTCGGGACCGTCGGGCTGGCGGCGCGAGCGCGGGTCGGGCAGCACGGGCCCGTCGTCGAGCGCGAAGCCGTACCGCGTCCCGTCCGTGGCGTCCGCCTGCCCGGCCCACCAGCCCGGCCGGTCCCGATCCCGCTCCAACGCGCCGGTGACGCCCGCTCCGTGGAGCGTGACCCGCTCGGCCTGTGGTGCCCACACCTCGAAGTGCACGGACGGTTCCCCTCGTCTGTGGCCGGTGACTGCGCGTCCATGGTGCGTCACGCTTGATCGTCGCGGGGCCGATTCCGCGAGGTGCGGCCCGTCTCACACGAAAAGGGACGTCCCGCGCGGGACCCGGGACGGGGGTGACGCACTTCGTTTTCTGGACACCCCGGCCGCGCTGCCCGACAATCACCACCGTGACGTCCTCCTTCGAACACCACACGCACCCGGCGCGGCTGTCCGACGCCGAGCGGGACCGTGCGCTGAAGGTGCTCAGGGACGGAGTCGCGCTCGGCCGGCTCTCGCACGACACGTTCGTGCGCCGCGTGGAGCTGGCGCTCACCGCCCGCCGCACCGACGAACTCGCCGCGCTCACCGCCGACCTGCACACCGAGAAGGGGTGGACGCGGGCGCTGTTCGGCGCCGTGGGAGCGGTCTCCGGGTTCACGGTGCGGCTGCGCAGGGCGTGGACCGTGGAGCGGCTGCCGAAGCTGCTGCTGCCGCCGGTCGTCAACCCGTACCCGCTGCGCATCGGCCGCGACCCGGCCAACGGGCTGCGGCTCAGCCACGAGTCGGTCTCCCGGGTGCACGCCGAGCTGAGCCGCCAGGGCGGCATGTGGGTGCTGCGCGACCTGGGCTCCACGAACGGCACGTCCGTGAACGGCCGCAGGGTGATCGGCGCCGCGGTGGTGCAGGACGGCGATCAGGTCGCCTTCGGCCGGATGTCGTTCCGGCTCTCCGCCGACTGACCGTTCCCGGCGTCCCGTTCGAGTGGATGACGCCCCGCGCCCGCTGTGTCGCGGGTCCGCCGTGTCGAGGGATCCATCGGCACGGGCGGACGCCCGCGCACCCCGAACGCGAGGAACGGTGACATCCATGGCCCTGGCCACGCTCACGAAGACCCGCGGCGCCCTGGCGGTCACGGCGGCCGCCGGCGCCCTGCTCGGTGCGCTCGCCGGACCCGCGCAGGCGGCCCCGCCGGAGCCGCCGGCCGGCAACTGGGTCCGGGTCTCCGTCATGCAGGGCGACGGCCCCACCGGCGACGTCCGGCACGCGTTGCTGCGCTGCCCCACGGCTGAGGGCGCCGACGAGGGCGCCGGAACGGGCCGCTCCGGCCGGGAGCGGGCCTGCCGAGAACTGGCCGCCGCCGGAGGCGACATCGCCGCGATCCCGGTCGCGGACACCGCCTGCACGATGGTCTACCAGCCGGTCACGGCGTACGCGTTCGGCATGTGGAACGGCCGCCGCGTCGTCTACGCGCACAACTTCGCCAACGCGTGCGCCCTGCACGCCTCCACGGGCTCGGTCTTCACGTTCGACCGGTGACCTGACCTGACCTGACCTGACCGCCCCGCCCGTCAGCCCTGGGCGTGCCGGACCGCCGCGATCGTCGTCCTGGCCTGGTGCTCGACCTGGTGCTCCACCGGCACCCAGCGCGCCCCGAACCGGTCCGCGTACACGTCGCACCAGCGCGTCACCAGCGCGTCGAGCCGGGGCGCGGCCAGGTCGTCGGCCTCCTCCAGGACCCGCAGCAGCATCGAGGCGGCGCGCAGCGGCAGCCGCCGGGCGAACGCGTCGATGCTGCCCACGTACGCCATCGTCGCGTCCGGCGGGGGCGGCTGGACCCAGTCGTCCGCGAGCCCCGGCACCAGGCTCAGCGCCCAGCGCGCCGCCCGCAGCAGCGGACCGCCGGTGTCGGGCAGCCGGGGCAGCGCCTCCGCGAGGATCTCCTCGACGAGCCGGGTGTCCCGGCTCAGCCGGGCCGAGAGCCTGCGCAGCGCCCGCTCGGGCGACGGGTGCGGGGCCGGGTCGTCGACCAGGTCGCTGGCCCACATCGGCACTTCGACGATCGCCGTCGAGCCGCCGTAGCGGTGGGCGTGGTGCCAGGTGGAGTGCCGGGCGTCGTCCGGCAGGCTCGGGAACGCGGCCTGCGCGTCCGGGTCCGGCATCACGTGGACGCCCGGGCCCGACGCGGGCCAGCCCGCCGCGTCCGACGCGCCCGTCTCCACCGGTATGTGCAGCTCCGCCGCCGACTTCGCGAACGGCTCGGCGAGCCCCGGGATGTCCCGGGTCAACTGCACCCAGCTGCCGCCCAGTTCGGTGCCGTGCAGCGACACCTGGAGGTAGGGACGCAGTTCGTCGATGATGCCGGTGAGCGCCTTCGTCTCGGGCGGCAGCCGGTCGGGCGGCAGCACCGAGGGGGACCACTCGGGCTGCTCGGGACCCGCAGGGCGGAAGAAGCGCCGGTGGTAGTCGAGCAGGCTGCGCGGCGCGGGGGTGCCGTGCAGGGCCGCGCCGTCGGGGTCGGCGCAGAGCAGGAAGTGCCAGGACCGGTCGGTTCTCAACGCCCGGTCCAGGAGCGCGCGTTCGGCGAGGTGCAGCACGGTGGAGCCGCCCGTCGGCTCGTTCGCGTGCGCGCCCGCGACGACGAGGACCGTCCGCCGGTCGTGCCCGACGGACAGCAGGTGCAGATCGCGTCCCGCGCGTGATGTGCCGACCGTGCGTAGCCGGCACAGGTCGGGTCGATGAGTCGCCAGCTCCCGCGCTGACTGGACCAGTTCGGCCGAGGTGGGGTACCGCTGCTCCGTCAGGTGACTCACCCCCGTTGGTGCTCCCGGCGTCAGCAATCCGCAGTACCCCACGCCGGGCCACGCCTGTCAAGAAGGCCTATACCGATGCTCGAGGCCGGTGCGGGTCGCACCCCGCGTGCGCGGGGAACGTTTCCCCGCCCGCCCCGGGGCGGCCGAGGAGCACGTGGATGTGCCGTGTCACGTCGCCCGTTCCGGTCTCCCGCCCGGCGCAGGGCCCGCTCGCCGCGATCGTCGCCGGCCCGTCGGGGCCGGCCGGACGCCGCTGGGGCCCGGCGACGCCCTGCGCCACGACGATCGTCACGCCATCTCCCTTTCCTTGCAGCATGCCCCGGCCACGCGCGTCGAAGGCAGGCCGCTCACCCGGAACTTCGCGATCTTCGCAATCGTCGCGATGTGCGTGACCCGGGCATCGTGCCCCGTGCCCCGTGCCCCGTGACTCGTGCCCCGGCCCTCGCGCGGACCGGCCGACGGCGCCGGATCCCGCCACGGCCGTCTCCGGCGGTTCCGGCCGCCCGGTGGCCCAAAGCTCCGCCCGACCGCCCCGAGGGCCGCAGCGGCGGTCCCAAGGCCCTCCGTGGCGGATGCCCCGGCCGCCGCCACGCGCCGCCGCCCGATCACCGCGGAGCGTCGCCCCCGTCACTCGTACGGCCGTACGGGGAGGGCGCGGCGCGGCCCGCGGTGGTCCGCTGGGAGCAGCCGCGCGCAGCACAATGCGCGCACCGGCACCCAGACACGTCAGACACGTCGGACACGCCAGACACGCCAGACACGTCAGACACGTCAGACACGTCAGACGCGTCAGACGCGTCAGACACGCCAACCACGTCAGACACGTCAGACACGCCCGACACGCCCGAAGGCATGCAGAGAGTGGGAGGCCCGCGGTGCTGTGCCCTCCCGGACCCGCCGCCCGGCCCGCGGCGGCCCCCGCCGCGGCGCCCCCGGCCGCCGCGCCGCCGAGCCTCGTGGACCCGGCCGTCGTCCGTGACCCGTACCCGCTGTACCGCACGCTCAGGGACGCCCGGCCCCTCCTGTACGACGAGCCCTTCGGGGCCTGGCTCCTGAGCCGCTACGGGGACGTGCGCTCGGCCCTCGCCGACCCCCGCCTGGTCGCGCCGCCGCCCGGCCGCACGCTCGCCCACCTGGAAGAGGCCACCCACGCCGCGCACCGCGCGCTCGTCTCCCCGGCCCTCCAGGGCCGGGCCCTGGCCGTGCTCAAGGCGGGCGTCGAACGGACCGCCTACGTGCTCGCCCGCCGTCTCGTCCGGCACCAGGAGGCCGACCTGGTCGAGGAGTTCTGCCACTGGCTGCCCGCCGCCGCCGTGGTGGCCGCGCTCGGCCTGCCCCCCGAGGACACCGCCCGCGTCACCGCCTGGTGCCGCGCGGGCCTGACCCACCTGGGCGGCGCGCCGGGCGACCTCGACGCCTTCCTGCGCCCCCACGTCACCCGACGGCGGGTGCGCCCCGGCGACGACCTCCTGTCGATCCTGTGCACCGCGCGGGCCGACGGGCGCCCGCTGTCCGACGAGGCGGTCACCGGACTCGTGGCGACGCTGCTCGGCGCGGGCGGCGAGGCCACCGACCGGGCCCTGGCCTCGTTCCTCGCCAACCTGCTCGACCACCCGCGCCAGTTGGCGCTCGTCCGGTCCCGGCCCGACCTCGTCGACGCCGCCTGGGCCGAGTCGCTGCGCCGCGACCCGGCCGTGCACGTCGTCCTGCGCCGCGCCCTCGCCCCCGTCGCGGTCGGCGGCGGCACGATACCCGCGGGCGCCACCGTGGCGTGCCTGGTCGGCTCGGCCGGCCGCGACGCGACCCGGTTCGCCGACCCCGACCGCTACGACGTGTTCCGCGCGGCCCCCGGCCAACTGGCGTTCGGCGCGGGCCGCCACCGCTGCCTCGGCGTCCAGCTCGCCCGTCTGACCGCGGGGTCGGGCCTGCGCGCCCTCCTCGCGGCGCTGCCCGCGATGGCCTGGGCCCCGGGCTTTCGGCCCGTCCACGAAGGCCTGCTCACCCGGTCGCCTGCCGCCCTCCTGGTCCGTCTGCGCTGACCAGCAGCGCCACGGGCAGCCCCGCGAACAGCTCCGCCACGCGTACGCGCCCGCTGAACCGCCGCCCGGGAACCAGCAGTTCGGACCACTCGCCGGCCGGCAGCGGCAGCTCCGTGTCCCGCCAGCCGCCCGCCCCGGCCAGCCGCAGCGACAGCCGGGTCACCGCCACGACCACCCGGCCCGACCGCCCGTAGCCCAGACAGTGCGCCGCGCCCGGGCCCTCGGCCGGCAGCGCCTCGTACGTGCCCGCGCCGCCGAACCACTCGGGGTGCTCCGCGCGCAGCCGCAGGGCCGTCCCGGTGAGCGCCGCCTTCTCCGCGGAATGCGGCCCGCCGTCCTTCGCGTCGAACCGGGCGGGCGCCCGGTTGTCGGGGTCCACCAGGGCGCGGTAGTCGTACTCGGTGCCCTGGTAGAGGTCCGGCACGCCCGGCATCGTGAGGTGGACCAGGGCCGCGCCCAGGACGTTGGCCCGTACATGGGGCTCCAGCTCGGCCGTCAGGCGCAGCACCGCGTCCCCGGGCGGGCCGCACGGGCCGGACGCCACGAAGTCGCGCACGGCGCTCTCGTAGGCGGCGTCCTGCTCCGTCCACGTGGTGAACAGGCCCGCCTCGCGCGCGTGCTTGAGCATCGCCTGCTGGAGCCGCTCCGGTTCGGCGGGGCCGAGCCCGGCCACGGACTGCCAGGCCGCCCACGCCAGTTGCGGGTCGGGCGCGCTCGTGCCGCCGCCGTGCGCGGTCCGCTCCGTCACCTCGGCCAGCAGCGCCTCCCACCGCTCCGGGCACTGCGTGAGGACCGCGATGCCCGCCCGCACGTCGGCGCTGCGCTTGGTGTCGTGCGTGGACAGCGCCGTCGACGTGTAGGGCCAGTCCCGCTGCACGCGCGCGCAGTACGCGTGGAACGTCCCGGCCGGCACCGCGGGACTCTCCGGGCTGCCGCCGACCTCCAGGGCCGACAGGAGCGGCGTGAACCGGTAGAACGCCGCGTCCTCGACCGACTTGGCGCGCAGGGCCGACGCGGTCTGCGCGAACCGGTCGCGGAACGCCGTGTGCCGCGGGCCGTCGCCGCGCCGCCCGAGCGCCAGCTCCCGTACGGCGCCCACCGCCCGCGCCTCCTCGGGCACCGCGAACGCCCCCTCGGCCTCCGCCGCCGCTGCCGCCGTCAGGACCGTCCCGGGGTCGGCGCCCCCGGTCGCGTACGGCCGGTACACCGGCACCCGCACCAGCAGCTCGCACAGGGCCGCGCGCAGCGCCCACGGCGCGTGGTCGCGCAGGCCCGGCTCCTCGGCGCACAGCGCGACCGCCTCGCGCGTCAGCCGGTCCACCTCCGCCGCCAGCTCGTGCGTGACGACCCGCCGCGCGGTCCGCCGCGCGGTCGCCTGCCACTCGCCGCCCTGGTCGGCCGCGGCGCCTGTGAACCGCCGGAACAGGCCCAGGAGCTGGTCGGCGCCCGCCGGGTCGACGAACAGGCCGTCGACGTGCCGCAGCGCGTCGTAGCCGGTGGTGCCGGCCACCGGCCAGGCCGCGGGCAGCCGCTCGCCGTCCGCCAGGATCTTCTCGACGACGGTCCACCGGCCGCCCGTCGCCTCGCTCAGCCGCTGCAGATAGGCGCCCGGGTCGGCCAGTCCGTCGGGGTGGTCGACGCGGAGCCCGTCCACGACCCCCTCGCGCAGCAGCCGCAGCACCGTCGCATGGGTCGCGTCGAAGACCTCCGGGTCCTCCACCCGCACCCCGATCAGGTCCGAGATCGTGAAGAACCGCCGGTAGTTGAGCTCCGTGCGCGCGAGCCGCCACCAGGACAGGCGGTACCACTGGGCGTCCAGGAGCCGGGGCAGCGGCAGCTCCCGCGTGCCGTCGCGCAGCGGGAACTCGTGCTCGTAGTAGCGCAGTACGTCGCCGTCCACCGCCAAGTGGTCCAGTTCGTCGCCCACATGGCCGGCGAGCACCGGCAGCAGGACCCGGCCCTTCTGCGCCGCCCAGTCGATGTCGAACCAGCGCGCGTACGGAGAGGAAGGGCCGTGCCGCAGTACGTCCCGCAGCGGGCCGTTGTGCCGCACGGACGCCGCCATGTGGTTGGGCACGACGTCCACCACCAGTCCGAGGCCGTGCCCCCGCGCGGTGCGGGCCAGCGCGCGCAGCCCCTCCTCGCCGCCCAGTTCCTCGCGCACGCGCGCGTGGTCCACGACGTCGTACCCGTGGACCGATCCGGGCACGGCTTCCAGGACGGGGGACAGGTGCAGGTGCGAGACCCCGAGGGAGGCGAGGTAGGGGACGGCGGCCGCGGCCGCCGCGAAACCGAAGTCCGGCTGGAGCTGGAGCCGGTACGTGGCCGTCGGATGCTGAGGCGTCATGCGAACCTACGTACCCCCCGGGCCGCGTTTCGTGTCATCACCGCATACATGACCCCGAATGGACCTCGCTAGTTTCGGACGATGACCGGCACCTCCACGAAAGCACCGAGCACCCTCGACACGTACCGGCAGGTGCTGGCGGTGACCGGGCGACTGCTGCCCCTGGTGTCCTTCCTGGGACGGCTGCCGGTCGCGGTGATCCAGTTCGGCAGCGTCCTCCTCGTCACCCGCACCAGCGGCTCCCTCGCCACCGGCGGCACCGTCGCCTGCGCCCTCGCGCTCGGCCAGGTCGCCATGGGCCCCTTCGTGGGACGCCTCGCCGACCGGCGTGGCCAGCGCCCCGTCGTGCTCGCCTTCGCCCTGGCGAACTCCCTGGCCGTGGCGGGCTACACGCTCGGCGCCCTGCGGGACCTGCCGACGCCCCTCCTGGTCGCGCTCGGCGTCCTCGCGGGTGCCACCGTGCCCGGGATCGGCCCCCTCGCGCGCGCCCGCGGCGTCGCCCTCGTGCGCCGCGCGGGCGGCGACGAGCGGGCCGTGAACGCCGTGCTGTCCCTGGAGTCGACGATGGACGAGCTGTCCTTCGTGCTGGGCCCCGCCCTGATCGGCGTCGCCTCCGTGGTCGCGCACCCCGCCTACGCGTTCGGCGCCGCCGCCCTCCTGGTCGCCGTCTGCGGCACCGCCTTCGCCGTGCACCCGACGGCCGCCGCCGTGCCCCGGACCGCCGCGGCCGGCCGGCCGCGCGCGCGGAGCGGGGACCGTACCCGGATGCCGCGCCAGGTCCACGTGGTGCGCGTCGGGCTCGTCCTCCTCGGCGTCCTGCTGGGCGGCTGCGGCGCCGGCATCACCGCGCTCACCCAGGAGCTGGGCCACGAGGACCAGGCGGGGCTCGTCTACGCCGCCATGGGGGTGATGAGCGCGGTCGTCGGCCTGGCCATGGCGGCGGTGCCGGAGCGGTTCGCGCTGCCCGCCCGCTGGCGCGTCGCCACCGGCGCCGCGGCGCTCCTGTCGCTCCCGCTGATCGTCACGCACAGCATGCCGCTCCTGTACGTCGTCGTGACCCTCTTCGGCGCCCTGTTCGCCCCCAACCTGATCACCGGGTTCGGGCTCACCGAGCGCGCCGTGCCGCGCGCCCGGCTCGCCGAGGGCATGACGGTCGCCGCGAGCGCGTTCGTCGGCGGGCAGGCCGTCACGCTCGCCGTGGCGGGGCGTCTCGCGCAGGCCCACGGGCCCGCCGCCGCGTTCGCGGTCGGCAGCGCGGCCGCGGTCCTCGCCTTCCTCGTCGCCCTGCGCGTACCGCCCCTGCCGGCGCCCGCCGAACCGGCTACGCCGGCCGTCGCAGCACCGTGAGGCTGCGCCCCGGCAGCGTCAGCCGGTCACCGGCCTGCACCTTCCGGCCGTCGTCCGCCGGGAGCCCGTCGGGCAGCGCCGTGTCCACGACCGCCCGCCACTGCCGGCCGTGGTTGACCGGGACCACGAACTCCAGCTCCTCGGGCGACGCGTTGAACAGCAGCAGGAACGAGTCGTCCTGGATGCGCTCGCCGCGCTCGCCCGGCTCCGAGATCGCGTTGCCGTTCAGGAACACCGACAGCGCCCTGGCCTGCGCCGCGCCCCAGTCCTGCTGCGTCATCTCCTCGCCCTCCGGCGTGAACCAGGCGATGTCCGACAGCTCGTCGTGCGTGCCCTCCACCGGACGGCCGTGGAAGAAGCGGCGCCTGCGGAAGACGGGGTGGTCGCGGCGCAGCTTCACCATCGCGCGCGTGAACTCCAGGAACGGCTCCGGCGGGGCGTCCGGATCCGCCCAGTCCACCCACGCCAGCTCGTTGTCCTGACAGTAGGCGTTGTTGTTACCGCTCTGGGTGCGGCCGAACTCGTCGCCGTGGCTCAGCATCGGAACGCCCTGCGACAGCATCAGCGTGGCGACGAAGTTGCGCATCTGGCGCGCCCGCAGGTCGAGCACCTCCGGATCGTCGGTGTCGCCCTCGGCGCCGCAGTTCCACGACCGGTTGTGCGACTCGCCGTCGTTGTTGTCCTCGCCGTTCGCCTCGTTGTGCTTCTCGTTGTACGAGACCAGGTCGTGCAGCGTGAAACCGTCGTGGCAGGTCACGAAGTTGATGGACGCCAGCGGCCGGCGCCCGTCGTCCTGGTAGAGGTCCGACGAGCCGGTGAGCCGGCCCGCGAACTCGGCGAGCGTGCGAGGCTCGCCGCGCCACAGGTCCCGCACGGTGTCGCGGTACTTGCCGTTCCACTCGGTCCACAGCGGCGGGAAGTTGCCCACCTGGTAGCCGCCCTCGCCGACGTCCCACGGCTCCGCGATCAGCTTCACCCGCGAGACCACCGGGTCCTGCTGCACCAGGTCGAAGAACGACGACAGCCGGTCCACCTCGTGGAACTGCCGCGCCAGCGTGGCCGCGAGGTCGAAGCGGAAGCCGTCGACGTGCATCTCCTCGACCCAGTAGCGCAGCGAGTCCATGATCATCTGGAGGACGTGCGGGGACCGCATCAGCAGCGAGTTCCCGGTCCCCGTGGTGTCCATGTAGTAGCGCGGTTCGTCGGCGAGGCGGTAGTACGACGCGTTGTCGAGGCCCTTGAAGGAGAGCGTGGGGCCCAGGTGGTTGCCCTCGGCCGTGTGGTTGTAGACCACGTCGAGGATGACCTCGATGCCCGCCTGGTGCAGGGCCCGGACCGCCGACTTGAACTCCAGGACCTGCTCGCCCCGGTCGCCCCAGGACGCGTACGTGTTGTGCGGGGCGAAGAAGCCGATCGTGTTGTAGCCCCAGTAGTTGTTCAGGTCCATGTCGACCAGACGGTGGTCGTTGACGAACTGGTGGACCGGCATCAGTTCGAGCGCGGTGACGCCCAGTTCGATGAGGTGGTCGATGACCGCGGGGTGCGCGAGCGCCGCGTACGTGCCGCGCAGTTCGTCGGGCAGCGCCGGGTGGAGCATCGTCAGGCCCTTCACATGGGCCTCGTAGAGCACGGTCTCGTGGTACTCGGTGCGCGGCGGCCGGTCGTCGCCCCAGTCGAAGTACGGATTGACCACCACCGACGCCATCGTGTGCGGCGCCGAGTCCAGGTCGTTGCGCTTGTCCGGCGAGCCGAACGGATACCCGTACACCGACTCGCCCCACGCGATCCGCCCGCTGATGGCGCGCGCGTACGGATCGAGCAGCAGCTTCGCCGAGTTGCAGCGCAGCCCGCGCACGGGATCGTAGGGGCCGTGCACGCGGTACCCGTACCGCTGCCCCGGCATGATCCCCGGCAGATACGCGTGCCGCACGAACGCGTCGGACTCCCGCAGTTCCACCGCGGTCTCCGAACCGTCGTCGTGCAGCAGACACAGCTCGATGCGGTCCGCGGCCTCCGAGAAGACCGCGAAGTTCGTTCCGGCGCCGTCGTACGAGGCACCCAGCGGATACGCCTGTCCAGGCCAGACCTGCATGGCTACGACTCTTCCACTTACGGCCCGGCCGCCCGGGCGACATCGCACAGTCTCTCCCCGAAAGTGGCGGAACCTAACGGGAGTTGGGGCCCTCTTACACGAAGACCACGTTTGACCGGCACGTCCTCGACCGGGACGGCCGGGACAGGAGGAGGGGGAAGATGTGCGCGAGCTAGCAAGACGCCATCTCGGAAGACTGGTGGCGGGAGTGGCCCTCGCGGTCGCCGGTGCCGCCGTCGCGGTCGGCGTGAGCCTGCCGGACGACGGGGGCGACGCCGCCAGGGCCGGCACGGCCCAGCAGGACGCGGTGGCCCCGGAGGGCACCGTGGAGGCCGCTCCCGAGGAGGGCGAGAAGGGCGTCGGGCGCGACCCGCTCACCGACGCCGAGACCGAGCGGGCCGAGAAGCTCGCGGTGGCCCCCAGGGCGCTGCGCCTCGACGCCCGGGACGTGGAGGGCGACCGCGGCCCCCAGCACCTGTCGACGAACCTGACCGAGGTCGACCCGGCCCTCGGCGCCGCCGCCGCCCAGGAGCGCCGCGCCGACGTCGTCTACTACGACTACCGGACCGACTCCGTCGTCACGAACACGGTGAACCTCGACACCGGCACGGTCGAGGACTCCCGGACCGACCAGGGCGTGCAGCCGCCGCCCAGCAGGGACGAACTGACCGAGGCCGCCCAGCTGCTGATCGCCGACCGGCTCGGGGCCGACCTGCGCGACGACTACCGGGACGCGACCGGCAAGGAACTCACCAAGGCGGACCAGCTCCAGCTCAGCGGCATGGTGTTCCGCAAGGAGACCGTCGCGAAGGTCCCCTCCGACCTGACCGAGTGCGGCAAGCACCGCTGCCTGCGCGTCGTCGCCAAGGTCACGAACGGACCGTGGATCGACACCCGCGCCCTCGTCGTCGACCTGAGCGACCGCAGGATCGGCCGTCTCTCCTGAGACCGGCCCCGCCACCGTCTTCCGCCGCTTCTCCTGCACAAGGGAGCCCTTCCGTATGCACGTCACGCACGTCATGCCCGGCGCCAGAGCCCGGCGCGCCCGCACCGGACCCGCAGCCGCACTGACGGGTCTCGCGGTCACCGCGCTGCTCGGCACCGCCCTCGCCACCGCACCCGCCGCCACCGCGGCGCCCGCCGCGCCGTCTGCGGCCCCGGCCGCCGCGCCCGCCTGCTCGGCGGCGTACCAGATCGAGCAGACCCTCGACGGCGGCACCACCTGGCGCATGTGCTGGCACTACAACACCCTGTCCGGACTCGTCCTGGACAGCGTCAGCTACCAGCCCAGGAGCGAGCCCGAGCCGATCGCCGTCCTCACCAGTGCCCGCCTCGCGCAGGTTCATGTCCCCTACGACGACGGGGAGAACGAGTACGACGACGTCACCGGCACCGACTTCGGCATGGCCCTGCAGAACCTGAAGCCCGCCGAGTGCCCCGGCGGCACCATCAAGACCGTCAAGGTCCCCGACATGGGCAACGTGAAGGGCCTGTGCGCGACCACGCGGGCGCGCGGGCACGCGTACCGGCTCAACGACGACGAGTCGACCGGCGGCAGCGGCAAGCTGTACAGCGCCCAGGGCAAGGACCTGCTGGTCTACACGGTCAACAAGGCGTCCTGGTACGAGTACATCACCGAGTGGCGCTTCTCCTCCGACGGCACCATCACGTCGAACGTCGGCGCGACCGGCAGCCTCTCCCCGTACGACTACAAGGGCACCGACGGCAAGGGCTGGCCCATCGGCAAGGGCGCCGGCGCCTACGCCGAGAGCCACAACCACAACGTCTTCTGGCGGCTCAACTTCGGCCTCGACGGCTCCACGAGGACCAAGGTCGAGCAGTACGACTCGAAGGTGACCCCGCCGCGCGGCAGCGGCTCGCCCACCACGAAGACGACGCGCACCCCGGTCACCAAGGAACTCGCCGGTGACGCCAAGGACATGCGGTGGTGGCGCGTGGTGTCCACCGCGGGCAAGAACCAGGACGGGCACCCCCGCTCCTACGAGTTCGTGCCCGGCCGCTCCAGCAAGTACCCGGGCCGCTCGTTCACCAAGCACGACGTGTACTTCACCGAGTACAAGAAGTGCGAGCAGTACGCGAGCAACAACCCGTCGTCGAGCTGTGGCGGCACGAGCGTGGACAAGTGGGTCGGCGGTCAGACGCTGAAGCACCCGATCACCTGGGTCAACATCGGGTTCCACCACATCGCCCGGGACGAGGACCAGCAGCCCATGCCGGTGCACTGGCAGGGCTTCTCCCTCGCCCCCAGGGACGTGACCGCTATGAATCCGCTCACGCCCGGCGACCTGGCGGATCAGAACGGCGTTCCCAGAAACGGTAGTTGAGAAACTCTCATCTCCATCCGGCTGCACCGCCCGCCGCTCCCGGAGTACCCTTCCTTGATCGTTGCTGGGGGAGTGTGCTCGACAAGCTCGGGGGAGCGGAAGGCGGTGCGGAGCGGGTGAGCTCGGGAGGTCGTGAGCTGCCCCCTGGTGACGACGGTCACGAGGGCCAGGACGGTCAGGGGGCAGCTTCCACGGACATCCCACCCGGAGCGGTGTCGCTGGCCAGGCCCATGGACGTGGGATCGCAGATCGGACCCGAACTGGACTGGGGTGCCGACGCCTGGCGCGAGGTCCGTACGCGCGCGCAACGAGCCGGGCGCGCCTACATCTGGCTGAATCTGGTGGAGCAGCGGCTGCGCGCCGTCGTCGCGGCCGTGCTCCGCCCGATCTACGAGCCCGTGCACGGCGACGACTGGGTCGTCGCCGCCGCCGGGCCCGCCGGCCAGGAGTGGGTGCAGCGGGCCGTCGCCGTGCGCGAAGTCAGCCGCCGCAAGGGTTACTTGCTGGACCCGGCCGACGACAACGTGCTGTCCTTCCTCACCCTCCCGCAGCTGCGCGAGCTGATGGTCCAGCACTGGCCGTGCTTCGAGCCGTACTTCGACGACCGGCGCGACGTCGAACTCGCCCTGGACGAGCTCGAGGTCACCCGGAACGTGGTCTCCCGCAACCGCGCCCTGTCCGAGACCGTCCTCGCCCAGGCCGAGCGGGCCTCCGCCCGCCTCCTGGACATGCTCGGGGCCGGCTCGGACGTCCCCTCGGCCCGCCGGCTGCCCGTCGACGCCGTCGAGGACCTGGTCGGCGACCGGTACGCGGACGTCGTCGGCGTCCACTCGGACCGGGTGCGGCTGCTGCGCCAGTTCCCGGCCGAGGACCTGTTCGGCGGCGCGCGCCGCCTCGACGCCATCGGGATAGGCCTGAACCTCCTCGTGCAGAACTTCTCGGGCCGCCGCCTGATGCGCCTGGCCGAGTCGGGCTGCCGCGTCCGTCTCCTCTTCCTGAACCCGGCGTCCAGTGCGGTCAAACGGCGCGAAAGGGAACTCGGGCTCAAACGGGGCGAGTTGAGCCGGGCCGTCGAGATGAACATCCTGCACATGCGCAGGGTGCGGGCCCGCCTCCGGGACCCCGGCGCCTTCGAGATCCAGGTCTTCGACGAGACGCCCCGCTTCACCGCCTACCTCGTGGACGGCGACGGCTCGGACGGCATCGGGGTGATCCAGTCGTACCTGCGCCGCAGTCGCGGCATGGAGGCGCCGGTCCTGGTGCTCCGCGGCGGCGGCCGGGTCGTGAAGGCGGGCGCGTCCCCGGACATGGACGAGAACGGACTCTTCGTGACATACCGCGACGAGTTCGAGCAGGCGTGGGTCGACGGGCGGCCGGTGTCCTAGCGGGGCCGGGACGGGTGCCGGACCGATTGTCAGTGGCGCATGCGATCGTGGTGGTCATTGGGGGAACGCACCACCGCACCACGAGAAGGGGGCTGCCATGGGCTGGCACCGGGAGCTGCTGATCGGCTTCGACCTGGAGACGACCGGGACCGATCCGCGCGAGGCGCGCATCGTCACCGGCGCCGTCATAGAGGTCAGGGACGGCGCGGTGCTCGGCCACCGGCAGTGGCTCGCCGACCCGGGCGTGCCGATCCCGGACGACGCGGTCGCCGTGCACGGCATCAGCAGCGAGCGGGCGGCGTCCGAGGGCGAGCCGGCCGACCGGGTCGCGGACGCCATCGCGGAGGCCCTCGTCGGCTACTGGCGCACGGGCGTACCGGTGGTGGCGTACAACGCGGCGTTCGATCTGACCCTGCTCTCCGCCGAGTTGGCGCGGTACGGCCTGCCGTCCCTGCGGGACCGGCTCGGCTTCGACCCGGCCCCGGTCGTCGACCCGTACACGATCGACCGCACCGTGGACCGGTACCGCCGGGGCAAGCGCAATCTGGAGGCGGTCTGCACCGAGTACGGGGTCACGCTCGACGCCGCGCACGACGCCTCGGCGGACGCCCTGGCCGCGGCGCTGCTCGCCCGGGCGATAGGCGAGCGCCACACGAAGGTCGCGGCCCTCGGCGTCGCCGAACTCCACCGCCGGCAGGTGGAGTGGTACGCGGAGTGGGCGGCGGACTTCCAGGCGTTCCTGCGCCGAAAAGGGGACGCTGCCGCTGTGGTGGACCAGGCGTGGCCCCTGCGGACGCTCGACACGACGGCCGATGCCGTCGGGGGCTGAGGTCCGGCCCGTCCGCCACCCGTGGGTACGGGGGCGTCAACCCCGGGCCCCCGGTCCTCGAAAGCCGGACGGGCTGTGCCGGGTCAGGCCGGCCCGGGCCGGGTCAGAACGGATACCACCGCACCGCGGGATCGCCGTCCCGGAGTGACGCCACCCGTCGCCGGAACTCCGCCAGCGCCTTGGGATTGCTCGGCGCGTGCTGCGCCACCCACGCACAGGACGCCGTCTCCCGCGCACCGCGCAGCACGGCGCACCCGTCCCACTCCCGCACGTCCCACCCGTACGCCTCGACGAACCCGTCATAGGCGTCCGCCGCCAGCCCGTACCGGTCCCGCGACAGTGCCATGACCACCAGATCGTGCTCGCGCAGATCCGCGGAGAAGGTCTCCAGGTCGACCAGGACCGGCCCGTCGGGACCGATGTGCACATTGCGCGGCAGCGCGTCCCCGTGGATCGGCCCGGGTGCGAGCCGGGGCGTCAGCGCGGCCGCGGCCGCCGCGAACCCGTCCCGTCGCTCCCGCAGATACGCCGCGTCCGCCGGATCGACGGCGTCCCCGGCGAGCCGCAGCCACCGCTCGACACCCCCCAGCAACTCGCGCCGGGGCAGCGTGAGACCGGCCGGCGCGGGCAGCGCGTGCACCAGCTTGAGGAGTTCGGCGAGGTCGCGCGGCTCGGCCGGCCGGACGGCCGCAGGGACGCGCTCCCACACCGTCACCGGATGCCCGTCCACCACCAGGACCTCCGCCTTCGCGGCACGCACCGCCGGCACCCCGTGCTCGGCGAGGTACCCGGCCACGGCCAGCTCGCGGCGCGCCCGGTCGAGGAGCTCGGACCCGCCCTGCCCGATGTCGCGGCCCACCTTCACGACGAGGTCGCCCGCGGCGAACACCGCGTTCTCGCCGAGCGCCAGCAGCCGGGCGCCGCCCGCCGGGCCGTCCACGACATCCGCCTGCGCCAGCACGTCCCGTGCCCGTGCCTCGTCCATCCCACGCCTCCCGCGTTCCACCTGGTACGGGCCCAGTCTCCCACCCGTGGTCACCCTCGTCCGCACGTCTTGACGCCGTCCGGCCTTGTCAGGACCATGACGGAGGCCGCCGGGGCGGCCGGAAGCCGCCTGCGCCATCCGAACCGCCCGAAGGAGCCGCCTCCGTGACCACGGCGATCACGACACGACGGACGCGAGGTCCGGCGAAGGATCCGGCGGCGGAGCGGGCCGGGCGGGAGCGCGGCGCCTGGTTCCTGGTGCTGCCCGCGCTGATCCCGATCCTCGTCCTGAGCGTGGGCCCGCTGCTGTACGGGGTCGGCCTGGCGTTCACCGACTCCCAGTCGGGCCGCACCGCCGCCACCCAGTGGATCGGCACCCTCAACTTCCAGGACCTGCTGCACGACACCCTCTTCTGGGAGTCGTTCCGCATCGGCCTGCTGTGGGCGGTCGGGGTGACGGTCCCGCAGTTCCTGCTCGCCCTCGGCCTCGCCCTCCTGCTCGACCAGGACCTGCGGCTGCGCTGGCTGGCCCGGGCGCTGGCGATCGTGCCGTGGGCGATGCCGGAGGTCGTCGTCGGCATCATGTGGCGGCTCGTCTACCACCCCGACGCGGGCATCCTCAACGAGACGATCCGCGACCTCGGCCTCGGCGACGGACGTGACTGGCTCACCGGCCTCGCCACCGCGCTGCCCGCCGTGATCGTCGTCGGCGTCTGGGCGGGCATGCCGCAGACCACGGTGGCGCTGCTCGCCGGGCTGCAGCACACGCCGCGCGAGCTGCACGAGGCCGCCGCCATGGACGGCGCGGGCGCCTGGCGCCGGTTCCGCACGGTGACCTGGCCCGCGATCCGCCCCGTCGCGCTCGCCATCACCGCGCTCAACTTCATCTGGAACTTCAACTCCTTCGCCCTGGTCTACGTCCTGACCAACGGCGGTCCCGGCGGCCGCACCCGGCTCCCCATGCTCTTCGCGTACGAAGAGGCCTTCCGCTACGGCCAGTTCGGCTACGCGGCGGCGATGGGCTGCGTCATGGTCGCCGTCATCTCGATCCTGCTCGCCCTCTATCTGGTGGGCCGTCTGAAGGGAGGCGACGAGCAGTGATGAAGGTGTCGAAGCCCGCGCGCGCGGGCCAGTACCTGGCGCTCCTCGCCTATCTCGTCTTCCTCGTCTTCCCGTTCCTCTGGCTGATCTCGACCGCGTTCAAGCCGCCCCGCGAACTGGCGAGCCTGCACCCGACCTGGATCCCGAAGGACCCGACCCTCGCCAACTTCCGGCAGGCCTTCGACGAGCAGCCGCTGCTGCGCGCCGCCGCGAACTCGCTGCTCGTGGCGGTCTGCGCCGCCGTCGTCGCGATCGTCATCGCGACCCCGATGGCGTACGTCATGGCCCGCCACCGCTCCCTGCTGTCCCGGGCGGCCACCGGCTGGGTGGTGGTCAGCCAGGCGTTCCCCTTCGTCCTGGTGATCATCCCGCTGTTCCTGATCCTCAAGAACCTGCACCTGATCAACTCCCTGCCGGGACTGACCATGGTCTACGTGGTGTGGGCGCTGCCCTTCGCGCTGTGGATGCTCGTCGGCTACGTGCGGGCCGTGCCAAGGGAGTTGGAGGAGGCGGCGGCCGTCGACGGGGCCGGGCGGCTGCGCGTCCTGGTGTCGGTCACGGCGCCGCTGCTGGCGCCCGGCATCGTGGCGACGGGCCTGTTCGCGTTCATCACCGCGTGGAACGAGTTCTTCTTCGCCCTCGTCCTGATGAAGACGCCGGAGCGGCAGACGCTGCCCGTCGTCCTCACCCACTTCCTCGGGGCCGAGGGCGTCGCCGACCTCGGCCCGCTCGCCGCGGGCGCGTTCCTCGCGACCCTGCCGTCGCTGCTGATCTTCGCGCTCATCCAGCGCAGGATCACCGGCGGCATGCTGGCCGGGGCGGTGAAGTGACCATGCGGACAAGGAAGCTGGCGACGGCCCTCGCCGCCGTGACCGCGCTGCTCCTCGGCGCCGGATGCTCCTCGGGGCCGCAGGAGCCGGACGGCGTCGTCACCCTCGAATTCCAGTCCCTCGCCTGGCAGAAGGAGTCCGTCGACGCCAACAAGCAGCTGGTGAAGGAGTGGAACGCACGGCACCCCGACATCCGGGTGAAGTACGTCCAGGGCAGCTGGGACAGCGTCCACGACCAGCTCCTCACCTCCTTCGAGGGCGGCGAGGCGCCGGACATCATCCACGACGCGTCCGACGACCTGGCCGACTTCGCGTACGGCGGCTACCTCGCCGATCTGCGCGGCCTGCTCCCCGCCCGCCTCACGTCCGACATCCCGCGGCAGAGCTGGCGGACCGCGACCTTCGGGACGGGGGTCTACGGCGTCCCGTTCCTCCAGGAGCCGCGCGTGCTGATCGCCAACGCCACGTGGCTGAAGAAGTCCGGCGTGCGCGTGCCGACCCCGGACGAGCCGTGGACCTGGGAGGAGTTCCGGCGGATCACGAAGGAGCTGAGCGGCGACGGGAAGTACGGCGTCGCCTGGCCGCTGAAGGAGCCCGTGTCGGCGACGCTCAACCTGTCCCTGTCGACCGGCGGCCTGGTGTTCCACCGCGGCGCCGACGGAAAGACCGGGATCCGCTTCGACGCGGCGGACCAGATCGTGCCCCGCACCGTCCACGACCAGGTGAACGTCGACCACAGCGCGTCCGGCACCACCCTCGGCATGGGCGGCTCCGACACGCTCCCCGGCTTCTTCGCCGGGAAGTACGCGATGGTGCCGCTCGGCTTCTCCTACCGGCAGCAGATCGTGCAGCAGGCGCCCAAGGGCTTCGACTGGCAGGTGCTGCCCGCACCGGCAGGCGCCGACGGACTCGCCCAGGGCGTCAGCCCGCAGACCCTGTCCATCGCCGAGGACAGCCCGCACAAGAAGGAGGCGGCCCGGTTCCTCGACTTCCTGCTCCAGCCGCGCAACATGGTGCGCCTCGCCCTCGGCGACTGGATGCTGCCGACCGGCACCCAGGCCCTGAAGGACCCGGCGCTGCGCACCACCGAGCACGACTGGGCGACGGGCACCGCCCTCGCGTCCCGGCTCCGCTCGGCGCCCGCCCAGTCCGTGCGCGGCTACCCGGAATGGAAGGACAAGGTGGCCACACCCGCCTTCCAGGAGTACTACAGCGGCGCCATCGGCCTGCGCGAACTGCGCCGCCGCCTGGTCACCGACGGCAACCTGGTGCTCAAGCGGTACCAGAGGTAGTCCGGGCGGTACCAGTGGTCAAGTCGCCCACCTGCCCGGGGAATCGGTGGGATGGTGGGAGTCCGAAAGGGCTGCGAGGTCGTCATGGACGCGATGCTCTTCGAAAGCAGCGACCTGGACAGGGCCGAGGACTTCTTCAGCCGCGCCTACACCAGGCTGCGCATCGGCAGCCGCACCCCGGCCGGCGGGCTCGCCCGGTTCACCCGGCACACGCTGGGCTCGCTCGCGGTGGACGCGCTGGCGGTGGACTTCGACCTGAGCTACTCCCTCGACCCCCTCCACCGGATCTGTCTCGGCGTCGTCCACGAGGGCGCCGTCCACGACCACCGGTTCGGGGACGTCGAGGACGACTTCGGCCCCGGCGACGTGGTGTCCTTCGCCCCGCCCGAGCTGCCGTACTCCGGCGTCATCCACCGGGCCCGCTACAACGTGGTCACGTTCGACCCGGCGCTGCTCACCCAGGTCGCCGCGGCCACCCCGTACGCCAGGCCGGGCCCGGTGCGGCTGACCGGGCACCGCCCGCACTCGCCCGGCGGGGCGCACGTCCTGCACGCGGCCATTGACTACCTGCGCGACCACGTGCTCCCCGACCCCGCCATCGCCGACCAGCCGCTCGTGGTGTCCACGGCCCAGCAGCACCTGGCGGCGGTCGTCCTCGCGACCTTCCCCAACACGGCGCTCACCGAACCGGGCGGCACCGACCGGGCGGACGCCCACTCCGTGACGCTGCGGCGCGCCGTGGCCTTCATCGACGACCACGCCGACCGGCCGATCACCCTCGCCGACATCGCCGAGGCCACCCACGTCAGCATCCGTACGCTGCAGTACGCCTTCCGGCGGCAGCTGAACACGACACCGCTCGGTTATCTGCGGCACGTCCGGCTGACCCATGCGCACCGGGACCTGCTGCGGGCCGACCCGCGCGGCGGCTCGACCGTCACGGACATCGCCGCCCGCTGGGGCTTCGTCTACCCGGGCCGTTTCTCCGCCCTGTACCGCACCGCGTACGGCCGGCGCCCGCGCGAGAGCCTGCTGTCCCGGGAAGCCGCCTGACGGCGCGTTCGTTTTCCGCACACCGCGGGCGAACTCTGCGCCCGCTGTGCTGTCCCCGGCCCGCGCCGGTCCGCACACTCGTCGCATCTCCGTCACCCCCACCGCTTCGGCCCAGACCCCGCCGATGCGCCTGACGGAGAGCCGGGGGGCCGCGGCACCCCTCCGGCCTCCCGGTCCGGGCGCGGCGGCACCTTCGGTTTGCACGAGACGTCTCGTCTCGCCTACGGTGAACGCATGACGCACCCGGAAGCCCCGCACCACGGCCGTCCCGCCCACATCGCCATGTTCTCCATCGCGGCCCACGGGCACGTGAACCCGAGCCTCGAAGTGATCCGGGAGCTCGTCGCCCGCGGCCACCGCGTCACGTACGCGATCCCGCACCTCTTCGAGGAGAAGATCGCCGAGACCGGTGCCGAGCCGGTCCTCTACCGCACCACGCTGCCCGGCCCCGACGACGACCCGGAGGCCTGGGGGAGCACGCTCCTCGACAACGTCGAGCCGTTCCTGGACGACGCGATCCAGGCGCTCCCGCAGCTCATCGAGGCGTACGAGGGCGAGGGCGGCGCGGGCGTGCCCGACCTCGTGCTGCACGACATCACCTCGTACCCGGCGGGCGTCCTGGCCCACCGCTGGGGCGTGCCCGCGATCACGCTCTCGCCGAACCTCGTCGCCTGGGAGGGCTACGAGGAGGAGGTCGCGAAACCGATGTGGGCCGAGCCCCGTGCGACGCCGCGCGGCGCGGCGTACTTCGCGAAGTTCGACGCGTGGCTGAAGGAGTACGGCGTCCCGAAGAGCGCCGACGAGTTCTGGGGCCGCTACGACCGCACCCTCGTCCTCATCCCCAAGGCCCTCCAGCCCCACGCCGACCGGGTCGACGAGCGGCGGAACACCTTCGTCGGCGCCTGCCAGGGCGACCGCGGCGCACAGGGCGACTGGGCGCGGCCGGCCGGTGCCGAGCGCGTGCTGCTCGTCTCGCTCGGCTCCTCCTTCACCAAGCAGCCGGAGTTCTACCGGGAGTGCGTGAAGGCGTTCGGCGATCTGCCGGGCTGGCACGTCGTGCTCCAGGTCGGCAGCCACGTGACCGCGGACGACCTCGGGGAGGTGCCCGCGAACATCGACGTCCGGTCGTGGGTGCCGCAGTTGGCGATCCTGAAGCAGGCCGACGCCTTCATCACGCACGCCGGCGCCGGCGGCAGCCAGGAAGGGCTCGCCACCGCCACGCCGATGGTCGCCGTCCCGCAGGCCGTCGACCAGTTCGGCAACGCCGACCTGCTCCAGGGCCTCGGCGTCGCCCGGCACGTGCCCAAGGAGGAGGCGACCGCCGAGACGCTGCGCGCCGCGGTGCTCGCGCTCGTCGACGACCCCGAGGTGGCGCGCCGCCTCGCCGCGCTCCGGCGGGACATGGCGGGCGAGGGCGGCACGCGGCGGGCCGCCGACCTCGTCGAGGCCGAACTGCCCCGGAGGTAGGGGCGGTCACGGGCGGGAGGCGGTGCCGATCCGCGCCCGGTGGACGATCGCCCCCGCGGTCTCCGCCGGGCGGGTCGTGACGCGCCGGCCCGGAGACGTGCGGGAGGGCCCGCCGGTTCCCGTCGGAACCGGCGGGCCCTCCCGCACCGCCTGTCACCGGCCACGGTTCACGGGGAGACGCGCACCGCCCCCTCGTCGGATCCCGTCCGCGGCGCGTCGGGCGCGACCTCGTCGTGCGTCAGGTCGGGCATCCGGCGCAGCCACTTCGGCAGGTACCAGTTGCGCTCCCCGAGCAGGGCCATCACGGCCGGCAGCAGCACGCCCCGGATCACGGTCGCGTCGATCAGGATGGCCGCGGCGAGGCCCACGCCCATCTGCTTGAACGACTGCATCGACAGCGTGCCGAAGATCGAGAAGACGGCGACCATGATGACGGCCGCGCTGGTGACCACGCCCGCCGTCGTGACGACGCCGTGCCGGATCGCGTCGTGGTTCGAACGGCCCTGGAGCCGCGCCTCCTTGATCCGCGACACCACGAACACGTGATAGTCCATCGAGAGGCCGAAGAGGATGACGAAGAGGAACAGCGGCAGCCAGGAGATGATCGCGCCGACCCCCTCCGCGCCCACCAGCGAGGCGCCCCAGCCGTTCTGGAAGACGGCCACGAGGATCCCGTAGGCGGCGCCCACGCTCAGCAGGTTGAGCGCGATCGACGTGATCGCGACGGTCAGCGAGCGGAACGAGAGCAGCATCAGCAGGAAGGCGAAGACGACCACGAAGACGAAGACCGGGACGACCGAGCCGACGATCTGGTCGTTGAAGTCCTTCGACCCCGCGACCTGCCCGGTGATCGGCGCCTCGACGCCGTCGACCGTGCCCAGGGTGTCAGGACGGACCCGGTCCCGCAGCAGCGCCAGGCTCTTCTCCGCCCTGCCCTGGTCGGAGCCGCCCACCAGCGGCACGTCGATGAACGCCACGTTCTGTCCGCGGTGCACCGTCACCTCGACGGGACCGCGCGACGCGCCCGAACTCACCGCCTGCGCACGGAAGTCGGCGATGGCGTCGCGGACCGCGGCGGCGTTGATGTCGTCCGCCTTCACCACGACCTCGGCCGGATCCGAGCCCCCGGGGAACGCCGCGTTGACCCGGTCGTAGGTCTGCACGATCGGCAGCGAGTCGCCGAACTCCTGGTCCAGGGTGAGGTTCTGCGTCTTCATGCCGAGGGCGGGCGCGGCGATGGCCAGCAGCGCGCCGACGGCGACGACGACGGAGACGGCGGGCCGGGCCAGCACGACGGTCAGGACGCGCTGCCAGAAGCGGCTGCCGTCGTTGCCGTTGCCGCCGTTCCTGCGCCTGGTCGGGTGCAGGAAGGGGATGCGGCCCTTCTCCACGCGCTCGCCGAGCAGCGAGAGCAGCGCGGGCAGCACCGTCACGGAGCCCACCATCGCGACCGCCACCACCATCAGCGAGGCGAGGCCCATCGCCTGGAACTCGGCGAGACCGGTGAACATCATGCCCGCCATCGCCACGCACACCGTGACGCCGGAGACGATGATCGCCCGGCCGCTGGTGGCCGCGGCGACCCGCAGGGCGGTCTTCGGGTCGTGGCCCTTCATCCGCTCCTCGCGCTCGCGGCGCAGATAAAACAGGCAGTAGTCGACGCCGACCGCCAACCCCACCAGGAGCATCACCGAGTTGGCCGTCTCGCTCATCGGCTGGAGATGGCTGACCACGCCCATCAGGCCCATGGTCGCCATGATCGCCGTGATGGCGAGGGCCACCGGCAGCAGCGCGGCGACGAGCGCGCCGAACGCGATCAGCAGGATGCCGAGCGCCACCGGCACCGCCGAGTACTCGGCGCGCTGGAAGTCGTCACCGAAGGCGTCGTCGAACGTCTTGCCCATGCTGGCGCCGCCGATCTCCTCGATCCGCAGCGCGTCGTGGTCGTCGGCGACGCCCTCGACCGCCTTCAGGACCGGCTCGATCCGGTCGGACGCCGTGTCCGGGTCGCCGCGCACGTCGAACTGGACGAGCGCCGTGCGGCCGTCCTCGGAGACGGTCTGTGCCCCGGCCGCGTAGGGCGAGCGCACGTTCGTCACCGCGCCGGTGCCCTGCACCGCCGCGACCACGTCGGCCACGGCCTTCTTGAACTCGGGCGCGGTGGCCGTCAGCCGGCCGTCCTTTGCCTGGACGAGCACGGTCTCGCCCGCCGGCTCGTCGATCCCCGCGTCGTCCACGATGCGGGCGGCCCGGCCGGTCTCGCCGCTGAGCTGGTCGCCGTCCGACACGTCCACGCGTCCGGCCGCCGAGCCGAGGCCCATCGCCAGGACGACGAACAGCACCCAGATCCCCACCGCCGCCCAGCGGTGCCGGACGCTCCATCCGCCGGCCCGGGCCGCGAAGCCGCGCACCCGCCGGTCCCGGCCTTCCCCGTTCCTCGCCATGAGGTCACCTCCGGATTCGAAGGTATGGGCGGGATAAGGCCGGTTCGTCGTGCTGCTCGACGACGTGCGGACGGCCGTCTCGACGCACAGGATGACCGACGCCCCTTACATCTATGAGGGGTTGAGCCGGCGGACCGGTCAGGTGGATCTGTCCGGTTTGTTATTACAGAACCTTGTTGAACAAGTCACAGGTGTATGTAGGTCTTGATCTGGTCGCGTCAATCGGTCAGGGTTTCGTCTCAACCCCCGGACATCTTCCGGAGATTGCCGGAGGCCACGTGAAATTACGCGCCCCCACGCGCGTAGAAGTCACGTAGTAGTCGTTGAACTCTCCACAACCCCCCACACACCGCGAGGAGTTCACTCTTCATGGCACTTCACAAGCGTGCGCGTTCGATGAAGCTCACCGCCGCGATAGCCACGGCCGCGACCGCCGTCGGCGTCACCGTTCTCACCGGCGGATTCGCCGGCGCCGCCGCACCCGCCGAGGGCAAGGTGTACGGCCTCGACGCCAAGGGCGCCGTCTCCGGCAGCTACATCGTGCTGCTCGACCAGAAGACCGGCACCACCGCGAAGAAGGGGCTCGCCAAGGAGTACGGCGGCACCCTCAAGCGCAACTACAAGTCGGCCGTCAACGGCTTCTCGGTGAGCGGCCTCTCGGAGACCGAGGCCAAGCAGCTCGCCGCGGACAAGTCCGTCGCCAAGGTCGTCCAGAACAAGAAGTTCCACATCGACGCCACCCAGGACAACCCGCCGTCCTGGGGCCTGGACCGCATCGACCAGGCGGAGACCGCGGGCGACGGCAAGTACACCTACCCCGACACCGCGGGCGAGGGCGTCACCGCGTACGTCATCGACACCGGGGTCCGCACCACGCACAAGGACTTCGGCGGCCGCGCCTCGTCCGGCTTCGACGCCGTCGACAACGACGACAGCGCCGACGACGGCAACGGGCACGGCACGCACGTCGCCGGCACCATCGCCGGTGACGCGCACGGCGTCGCCAAGAAGGCGAAGATCGTCGCCGTCCGCGTCCTCGACGACCAGGGCTCCGGCACCACCGAGCAGGTCGTCGCGGGCATCGACTGGGTCACCCAGAACCACCAGGGTCCCTCCGTCGCCAACATGTCGCTCGGCGGCGGCGTGGACGAGGCGCTCGACGCGGCCGTCCAGAAGTCCATCGCGTCCGGCGTCACCTACGCGGTGGCGGCGGGCAACGAGTCGGCCGACGCCTCCTCGTCGAGCCCGGCCCGGGTCCCCGAGGCCATCACGGTCGCCTCCTCCACCAAGGACGACGAGCAGTCGGACTTCTCCAACTTCGGCTCCGTCGTGGACATCTACGCCCCCGGCTCGGACATCACGTCCGACTGGAACACCGGCGACGACGCCACCAACACCATCTCCGGTACGTCGATGGCCACGCCGCACGTCGTGGGCGCCGCCGCCGTCTACCTGGGCGGGCACCCGGACGCGGCCCCGGCCGACGTCGCCAAGGCGCTCACCGACGGGGCCACCCCCGACGCCATCAAGAACGCGTCGGACGGCACCGCGAACAAGCTCCTGAAGATCGTCGAGTAACCACCGCGATCACCGAGCCGGCGGCCGCCGCGCCCACCCCCACGGGGCGCGGCGGCCGTCCTATCGTGTGCGGATGACGACGACCGAGCGATACGCGGCGCTGCTGCGCGGCATCAACGTGGGCGGCAACAAGAAGGTCCCGATGGCCCGGCTGCGGCCGGTCGTGGAGCGGCTGGGCTGCACCGACGTCCGGACCTACCTGCAGAGCGGCAACGTCACCTTCGCCGCGGACTCGGGCGACGAGACGTCCTGGGCGCGGGACATCGAGGCGGCCGTCGCGGCGGAGTTCGGCTTCGCCGTGGACGTCGTCGTGCGGGACCACGCCTACCTCAGGGCGGTCATGGAGGCGTGCCCGTTCCCCGCCGCCGAACTGCAGGGCAAGCAACTGCACGTCACGTACTTCTCGGAACCGGTCACCGAGGAACGCTTCGCCGCCGTGGACCCCGCGGCGTACGCGCCCGAGGACTATCGCCTCGGCGACCGCGTCCTCTACCTCTACGCGCCCGACGGCCTCGGCACCTCGAAGCTCGGCGCCCAGCTGTCGCGTCCCGCGCTCAGCAAGGGGCTGATCGCGACGAGCCGGAACTGGAACACCGTGGTGAAGCTGGTGGAGCTCACCGGCGGTCCGTGAGCGCGTCAAGACGGGCCAGGTCGTCCGCGGTGAGCCGCACGTCGGCCGCCGCGAGGTTCTCCTCCAGGTGCGCCACCGATCCCGTGCCCGGCGTCGGACACAGCACGGGGGAGTGGTGCAGCAGCCAGGCGAGCGCGATCTGGGACGGGGTCGCGCCGTGCGCCCCGGCGATCTCGGCGCACACCGGGTTGTCGGGCAGCGTGCCGTTGCCCAGCGGGAACCACGGCAGGAACGCGATCCCGCGCTCCTCGCACAGCTTCAGCAGCGGCTCCGAGACCCGGTCCAGGACGTTGTAGCGGTTCTGCACGGAGACGATCGGCACGATGTCCAGGTCGAGCGCGGCCCGCAACTGCTCCGCCGTGACGGAGTCGAGGCCGACGTGCCGGACCTTGCCCGCGTCCCTCAACTCCGCGAGCACGCCCAGCTGTTCGGCCAGGGAGACGTCCGGGTCGAGGCGGTGCAGCTGGTACAGGTCGATCCGCTCGACCCGCAGCCGGCGCAGGCTCGCCTCGCACATCGCCCGCAGCTGCTCGGGCCGTCCCGCGACGTGCCACGCCTCCGCCGACGTGCGCACGACCCCGCCCTTGGTGGCGATCACCAGGTCCTCCGCGTACGGATGCAGTGCCGCCGCGACCCGCTCCTCGGCCACCCCAGGACCGTAGTTGTCGGCGGTGTCGACGAGCGTCACGCCCAGCTCCACCGCCCGCCGCAGCACCGCCGTCGCGTTGCCGTCGGACCCGCGCGGCCCCCAGGCGCCACGCCCCGTCAGATGCACGGTGCCGTAGCCGAGACGGCGCACGGGCAGGTCGGAACCGAGGCGGAAGACGGGCGGGGCAGCGGTGTCGGTCATGGCCCGACGGTAACCGATGCGTCCTGCACCCATCTGTGAAAGGGTCGCCGCATGCGTTACGTCATCATCGGGGCAGGGGCGGTCGGCGGGGCCGTCGGGGGACGGCTCGCCCAGGGCGGCCGCGAGGTCGTGCTCGTGGCACGGGGCAAGCAGTACGAGGCGCTGCGCGAGCACGGGCTCGTGCTGCAGACGCCGGACGGGGCGCACACCCACCGCCTGCCCGTCGTGAACGGGCCCGAGGCCCTCGGCGTGCTGCGCGCCGACGACGTCCTCGTCCTCTCCGTGAAGACCCAGGACAGCGCCGCCGCGCTCGCCGCGTGGGGGCCGCGCCCGGTCGACGGCGGCGGCACCGCGGCGGAGCGGCTGCCCCTGGTGTGCGCGCAGAACGGGGTGGAGAGCGAGCGGCTCGCCCTGCGCACCTTCCAGCGCGTGTACGCGATGTGCGTGTGGCTGCCCGCCGCGTTCGTCGAGCCGGGCGTCGTCCGCGCCGACGGCACCCCGCTCACCGGCATCCTGCACCTCGGGCGCTACCCGGCGGGCGCCGACGACACCGCCCGGGAGATCGCCGCCGACCTGGAGCGGTGCCGGCTCGACGCCCCGGTCGTCGCCGACGCGATGCGCTGGAAGTACGCCAAGCTCCTGGCCAACCTGGCCAACTCGATCGAGGCGGTCGCCGGGGTGCTCACCAGCGAGGAGGGCATCGCGCTGTTCCGCCGGGCCCGCGCCGAGGGCGAGGCGGTCCTGGCCGCGGCCGGGATCGCGTACACCTCCCCGGAGGAGGAGCAGCGGGTGCGGGCCGACAAGATCCGCTTCGAGCCGTTCGACGGGTCCCCGCGCGGCGGCGGCTCCTCCTGGCAGTCCCTCCAGCGCGGCGCCGGCACCATCGAGGCCGACTACCTCAACGGCGAGATCGCCCTGCTGGGACGGTTGCACGGGGTGCCTACGCCGGTCAACGACGTCCTCCAGGAGCGGGCGAACGAGGCCGCGCGGGAAGGGCGTCCGCCCGGGGCGACCTCGGTCGCCGACCTGGTCGCGGCAGTCGACGCCCGCGTCGCCCGCACCGAGTCCACCAACTGACCCTGCCGCGTGCCGACCGCGGGCCGGTGGGGCTGCTCGCGCAGTTCCCCGCGCCCCTGAGCGTCTGCCGGGTGGCGGCCGGTTCTTCGAGCGCGGGTTCGTCGTGGTTGCTCGCGCAGTTCCCCGCGCCCCTGGAAGGCATGCGCTGCGCGCAGCCTTCCCCCGTCGGGGAGAGGCCGCCCGAAGGGCGCGCCTCTCAGGGGCGCGGGGAACTGCGCGACCAGCCCCCACCGGACCCGCAGATCGACGCCCGCGTCGCCCCCGCCGCAGCTGACAGTGTCGCGTTTGTTCAAGAGGGGCGGGTGCGGTCGCCCGTAGCGTCTGGGGCATGGAACCGCGCCGTGAGAACGTCCAGCCCTGTCTGATCGAATGCGCCGCAGAGGCAGCCCGCGTGGCCTCCGGCGTCAAGCCCGACCAGCTCGACGCGCCGTCGCGCTGCGCCGACTGGGACGTGCGCACCCTCGTCAACCACTGGGTCCTGTACGGCGCCCACGGCCTGGAGCACCGGGCCCGCCGCGTCCAGTTGCCCGACGAACTGACCGGCCGGGACTTCACCGCCGACCCCGGGTGGGCGGACGGCTTCGCCGACGGGCTCGACCGGGCCGTCGCCGCCTGGGCGGAGCCGGCCGCGTGGGAGGGCGAGGTGGACCTCGGGTTCGCCGCGCAGCCCGCCCCCGAGGTCGCCGCGCTGCTGCTGCTCGAACTCGCCCTGCACGGCTGGGACGTGGCCGCCGCCACCGGCCAGGAGTTCCGCGTCTCGGACGACGCGGGACGGCTGCTGCTGGCCGTGGTCACCGCGAACGCCGAGACGTACCGGCAGTACGAGGGGTTCGCCGCCGCCACCGAACTGCCGGACGGGGCGGACGAGTTCGCGCGGGCACTGGCCCTCAGCGGACGCGACCCGCGCTGAGCGAGCCGGTCCCGGCACCCTCACTCGCCGCGCCACTCCGCGTCCCGGCGCGCCCACCGCACGGCGGGGCCGACCCCGAGTCCGGCCCCGACGAACAGCACGCCGAGCACGGCCCACCCCGTGGTGCCGTGCTCGATGGCGGTGGCGGTCACCAGGGCGGGCGCGGCCATCGTCGCCGCGGCCTGGCCCGAGTTGAACACGCCCTGGTAGACGCCCTGCGCCCGGGAGTCGGCCAGCCCGTAGCCGACCGTCCAGCCGCCCGCGGCCGACAGCACCTCGGCGAGGACCTGCACCACCGCCCCGGCCACCAGGACCACCGCCGCCCACAGCGGTGAGAGGCCCGCCGTGCACGCGAAGACCGCACAGGACAGCGCGAGCAGCAGACCCGAGCGGCGCATCGCCTTCACCGCGCCCGGCAGGTCCTCCACCCCGCGGGTCGCCCGCACCTGGAGCAGCGCCACCAGCACGCAGTTGAGGACCATCACCAGCGCCGCCGACCAGCGCGGCGCCTCGGTGTTCTGCACGATCCACAGCGGCAGGCCCACCTCCAGCAGGCCGTACTGCAGGGCCAGCAGGCCGTTGAGGAACGTGACCGCGAGGAACGGCAGATCGCGCACCGCCCGCCAGCGGCTGCCCGCGGGAGCGTCGGCGGCGGCCCGCTGCCCGGCCCCACCGGGCAGCCGGTGCACCAGCACCGCCGACCCGACGAACGTCAGCGCGTCGACGAGGATCAGCGCCGTGTACCCGGCCCGGCTGTCGAGCTGCAGCGCCAGCGCGCCGAACGCGCCGCCCACGCCCATGCCGACGTTGGTGACCATCCGCAGATGGGCCCGCCCCTCCACCCGCGCGCCCGCGGGCAGCACGTCGGCGTACAGCGCGTTGCGCACCCCCATGCTCGCCTGGCAGAGCGCCGCGTAGCAGATCGCCGTCGCGAGGAACGCGGTGTAGGAACCGACGACCGTGTACGCGGCCAGCGCCCCGCCGCACCCGATCCACAGCCCCGTGAGCACCGGCCGCCGCCCCCACCGGTCCGACGCCCGGCCGGCCGGCACCCCCGCCGCGATCCCGAACAGACCGGCCACGGTGAGCCCGACGCCCACCGACGTGGCGCTCAGCCCGATGACCCGGGTGAAGTACAGGACGCTGACCGGGAAGAAGAGCCCTCGTCCGAACGCGTTGAGGAGGGTGAACCGCGAGAGGCGCAGCAGCAGCGGATCGGTGGGCAGCATCCCGGCCAGGCGGGTGGTCCGCCCGGGCGGGACCGGGGGCAGCGGTGCGGTCGGCGTTGTGGTCATGCCCACTACGAAACGAGGTTCCGCCGCCCGTCGGCACTCCTTTAGCGTGGGGCTAAAGGGTGGGGCGCGTGCGGACCGGGGGTGGATGATGATCGAGTTCCGCTTCGTGGTGGGCGATCTCGCCCGCACCTCGTTCGCCTACTCGCCTTTTCAGGAGGCGGTGTACTCGCTGCGCACCTGGCGCGACCCCGCCCGCTATCCGCACCAGCGGCCCTGGCTGCGCCGCCTCGCCCCGGCCTTCGCGCGCCTGGACACCGAGCTGCTGACCGGCCTGATCGCGCCGAGCCTGTGGATCCCGGACTTCCTCACCCCGCGCCCGGACCGGCCGCGCCCCGGCTTCGAGCGGCAGCTCGACGAGCTGTCCCGCACCGATCCGGCGCTGCTGGCGGGCGAGTTCACCGCCGCGTACGGCCGCGCGCCGCTGCCGCCCGTCGTACGGGACGGGCTCGCCGACCCCGCCGCCTTCCTCGACCGCATCTGCCACGCCCTGGCCGCCTACTGGCACAGCTGCCTCGCCCCCGACTGGTGGCCGCGCGCCCACACGATCCTGGAGGCCGACCTCGCGCACCGCGGCAAGGTGCTCGCCGAGGAGGGCGCGCGCGGCCTCTTCGCGAGCCTCGACCCGAGGCTGACCTTCAACGGCGAGGTGCTGACCCTCGTCAAGAAGCTCGACCGGCACCCGTGGCCGAAGGCGGACATCCGCATCGGCGGCCGGGGACTCGTCGTCCTGCCGACGCTCTTCGCGGCCGGCGCGCACACCTCGATCGACTACACGCTGCCGCCGATGCTCGTCTACCCCGCGCGGGGCCGCGGCACGATCTCCGAGACGCCGCCCCCGGTCACCGACGAGGCCCTGACCCGGCTGCTCGGCGCCGCCCGCGCCCGCCTCCTGCACCTGCTCGGCGAACCGGCGTCCACGACGGAGCTCGCCCACCTCCTCGCCGTCACCCCGGGCGCGGTGAGCCAGCACCTCGCGGTCCTGTACGACGCGGGGCTGCTGACCCGCGCCAGGAGCGGCCGGAGCGTGCGGTACGTGCGCAGTGAGCTGGGGGAGCGGCTGTGCGGCTGAGGGGCCGGCCGGGGCCCGATTGTCAGACCCCGTCGCTACGTTCGTGACCATGACGTCGAACGAACTGTCGCCGCACGTACGCCGGTTGCGGGCGGCCCTGAGCGGGCCGCCGCCGTCCGACCCGCGGTTCCTGCCCGGGCCCGACGACGTGCGGGCGCTCACCCCGCGCGAGCTCGGGTCGCTGCTGCCGCTCGCGCACCGGGTGATCGCCGAGCGGCCCGAGGACGGGCCCGACCCCGCGGGCCCGCGCGACGCCGTGGTGCGCCTCGCCCGGCAGGTGCAGTGGCACGGCGGGGCGCCCGAGTTCACGGCGGAGGCCTGCGCCGAGCTGTTCGCCGTGCTCGCGAAGACGCCCCGCCCGCCGGACGTGGACCTCGCCGCCGCCGTCCTGGCG